>PMSW01000050.1 GCA_003168215.1 Actinomycetota bacterium | reverse complement strand
GACTGGCCCCGGGCGGACTGGCGTCGAGCGGGGTGACGCCGGGCGGACTGGCGTCGAGCGCCGTGGCCCCGGGTGGACTGGCGTCGAGCGCCGTGACGCCGGGTGGACTGGCGTCGGGACCAGCCGAGCGGGGATCCGCCGCGGCGGGATCGGCGGCTGCGGCGGTAGTCCCCGCATGGTCGAGCAGGTGACGCAGGGCCAGCAGGCCGGTGCGCATGCCCTCGAGCACCGGGATGCCGGCCTGGCGCAGCTCGGCCGCCACGTCCTGGTCCACGGCACTGGCCAGGCTGGTCAGCACGGCGAGCGGCTTGGCGGTGCGGCCGGCGGCGGCCAGCACCGCGCCGGGATAGGAGCGGTCGCCGTCGAACTCGCGGATCAGGTCGACGGCCAGCGCGACGGCGGCGACCGCCGGGTCGTCGGCCAGCGCGGCCAGCGCATCGGCGAGCTGACGCTGCGCGTCGGCGCCGGTCCCCCAGATGTCCAGCGGGTTGGCCGGCTGCAGGCCGGGGTCGAGCACGGCGGCGAGCCGGGCCAGCGTCGGCTCGCCGATCGAGGCGAACGGCACGCCGAGCTCGTCGGCGAGATCCGCCGCGTGCGCGCGTTCGAGCCCGGAGTCGTGCACCGTCGCGATGCCGGCCCGCCCCGCCTGGGCGGGATGAATCCCCGGATCGGTCACCTTGCAAGGTGACCGATCCGGGGATTCACCACCTTTGCCTGGCGGCTGCGTGGTGGGTTCATCACCTTTGTCGGGTCGCCGGGTGGTGGGTTCATCACCTTTGCTGGGCAGCGGGGCCTGGCGGTCGTGGCGGGGGAGGCCGGGGATGCCAGGGAGGCTGGGCAGGCGGGCGCGGCGGCCGATGGCGAACAGTTCCAGGGTGTCCGCCAGCTCGGCCAGGTCGCCGACCCGGTGCACGCCGTAGGCGTCGGCGAGTGCCTCCCAGCCGCCGTCCCTGGCCGCAAGCGCGCCCGAATGGGCCGCCACCATCGCCTGCCCCCTGGCCGAGCTGCCCACCGTCAGCAGCACGACCGGGATGTCCCTGGCGGCGGCGCTGGCCAGCGCCGCCCGCAGCCGGCCAGGCTCGCGCATCGCCTCCAGCACCAGCGCCAGCACCCTGGTTTCCGGCAGGCTGAGCGCGTACTCCAGGTAGGCGGCGGCGGTAGTGACGAGTTCCTGGCCGGAGGAGACCGCGAGCGTGAAGCCGATCGCCCGGCCGCTGCGCAGCATCGCGGAGAACACCGACCCGGAGTGGGTGACCAGCGCGACCGGGCCCGCGGGCAGCTGATCGGGCTCGACGTAGCCGATCGCCCGCAGGCCGCGGGCCACGTTGACGAAGCCCATGCAGCCGGCCCCGCACAGTTCCATGCCGCCGGCCACGGCGATGGCGGCCAGCCGCTCGCGCAGTGACGGTGCCAGCTCGCCCTGGCGGGGGTCGTCCGGGTGACCCGGCACCTGAGCAGCGCCCGCTGGCGCCGCAGACACTGACGGTGCCCACACTGACGCTGCGCCCGCTGGCACCGCGGCCACTGGGTCCTCATGCGCGTTGCCGAAGATCACCGCGGCGGCGTCGCCGCGGCCGGCGGCCAGGCCGAGCTGCTGCTCCAGCGCGGCGTCAGGGACGCCGAGCAGCACCAGGTCGACCGGGTCCGGCAGGTCGGCGAGCGACGGATGACAGGGCCGCCCGCCGATCTGCCGGTACCGGGGATTGACCAGGTGGATGTCCGGCCCGGCCGGGCTGCTGGCCACCTCGCCGATCATCCGCTGGCCGAAGCTGCCCGGCCGCGGTGACGCGCCGACCAGCGCGACGCTGCGCGCTTCGAGCATCGCCTGCAACGCCGGCCGGCGGCGGATGGCAGCGCGCCGAAGTGCTCGTTCTGGCGATTCTCGGTGTGCCCCGATGGTCATGACCGCCGGGTGATCTTGCGCACCGTCCCGGCCCGCCGCGCGGCCTTCTTGTCCGCGATCGCAGCCGCGGCCGCCTGCCAGCCGGGGATGCCGCACACGCCGCCGCCGCCGTGCGTGGCCGAACTGCCGTAGTACAGCCCGTCGACCGGGGTGCGGTAGTCGGCGAAGCCGGGCGCCGGGCGCATGTGGAACAGCTGCTCAAGCGACAGCTCGCCATGGAAGATGTTGCCGCCGACCAGGCCGTACTCGTGCTCCATCTCATAAGGGCCGACGATGTCGCGATGCACGATCGCGGACTTCAGGTTCGGGGCAAGCTCGTTGTAGCAGTCGATCATCCGGTCGGCGTAGGCCTCGAGTTCCGCGGTGTGCGGCTCTTCGCTCCAGCCGGACGGCACCCACTGGGTGAACAGCGACATGACGTGGTAGCCCTCGGGCACCAGCTTCTTGTCGAAGGCGGTCGGGATCACTCCGTCGCTGAACGGGCGCAGCGCGGGCCTGCCCTCGCGAGCGTCCTGGAACGCGCGCTCGATGTACTCGACCGAGGGCGCCATCTCCACCGAGCCGGTGTGGTGCTCCTGCAGGTTCGAACCGGGGTCGGCAGTGAAGTCCGGCAGTTCGCCGAGCACCAGGTTGATCTTCACGACGCCGCTGCGGGTCTTCCAGTGCTCGATGTCGCTGGCAAAGTCGGGCGGCAGGTTCTCCGCGCCGATGTGCTCAAGGAACGCGGTGCGCGGGTGCAGGGTGGAGACGACGACTCCGGCGCGGATCTCGTCGCCGTTCTCCAGCACGACCCCGCTGGCCTTGCCGTCGGTGATGATCATCCTGGTCACCCTGGCGTTCGTGCGGACCTCCGCGCCGAAGCCCCGGGCGGCGGCCTCGATGGCCGAGGACACGCCGCCCATGCCGCCTTCCTGAAAGCCCCAGTTCCCCAGATGCCCGTCGCCGACGTCGCCGATCGAGTGGTGCGCCATCACGTACGCGGTGCCCGGCTCGCACGGGCCCGCCCAGGTGCCGATCACGCCGTTGACCGCCAGAGCGCCCTTCACCTGCGGCGACTCGAACCAGTCATCGAGCAGGTCGGCGATGCTCATGGTCATCAGCCGGGTCACGTCGGCGATCGTGCGCACGTCCAGGCCCTTGTGCCGCCAGGCGAGCCTGAGCGTGCCGGCCAGGTCACGCGGCTTGCGCGAGCCGATCGCCGGGGGCACGGTCAGCAGCAGCGGGCCGAGCACCTCGGCGAGGCCCTCCAGCCAGGCATCCCAGCGCGGCATGGTGTCCGCGTCCTTCTTCGACCACTTGGAAACTTCCTCGTGATTGCGCTGGGCATCGTCGGCGTAGAGCTTGATTGAGCCGCCGTCAGGGAACGCCTGGTAGTACGGTCCCATCGGGTAGATCTGATAGCCGTGCCTGGCGAGGTCGAGATCCTTGATGATCGTCGGCGGCATCAGGCTCATCACATAGGAGAGCCGGGTGACCTTGAACTCGGGCGCCTCCGGCCACGGCGCCTCGGTGGTCGCGGCGCCGCCGGTCTTGTGCCGTCCCTCGAGCACCACGGTCCGGGCGCCAGACCGGGCCAGGTACGCGGCTGCGACAAGCCCGTTATGCCCTCCGCCAACCACGATCGCGTCGTATGTTGCGGCCATGAGTCTGCCTTCCTTCCGGTGCGGCGACGAGCCCGCCTTGAGAGTTGACTGAATGTTCAGTCTAAAAAGCTGCTACCTTAATGACAAGAGGCGGAGAGGATTGCCGCGATGACAGACCAGGTCCGTGAGGCTGTCGGGGCCCGGGGAACCGTCGAGGCCCAGGGCACTGCCGACCTGCGCAGGGAGCAGATGCTGCGCGCGGCCCTTGAGGTCATCTGCGAGCGCGGCTACCCCGACACCAGGATCGCCGACGTCGCGGAGCGGATCGGGATCAGCCCGGCCCTGGTCATCTACTACTTCAAGACCAAGGACCAGCTGCTGACCGAGGCGATCAGGTACTCGGAAGACACCTGGTACGAAGACGGCCAGCGCCGGCTGGCGTCGCTGCCGACGGCGGCCGCGCGGGTCGAGGAGCTCGTGGCGATGAGCTGCCTGCCCGAGGCAGACCCCGAGCCGCACAGTTCCTGGCTGCTCTGGCTCGACTTCTGGGCCCAGGCGGCCAGGAATCCCGAGGTTGCCAGCGTCCGGCAGAAGTCCGACGAGCGCTGGCGTGAGATGATCACGTCGCTGGTGCTCACCGGGCAGGAGGCAGGCGAGTTCGCCGGCGTGGACGCGGCGGACTTCTCGGTCGCCCTGTCCGCGCTGCTCGACGGGCTGGCCGTCCAGATCGCCCTTGAGGACCGGGTGGTTGACCCGGTGCGGGCATTCGAGCTCAGCATGCACTTTGCCGCGAACCAGCTGGGGTTCGAGTGGAGCCCGGGCCGGGGGAGGCCCGGCGGCAACCGCAAGCCCCGTCAGAAGGGGAGGTAGCCGGCATGGCCGGTGGCAAGGTTGAGCTGGTCGCGCTGACCAAGCGCTTCGCAGAGACCGCGGTCGACGAGATCGACCTCACGATTGCCAGCGGCGAGTTCTTCTCGCTGCTCGGCCCGTCCGGCTGCGGGAAGACCACCACGCTGCGGCTGATCGCCGGGTTCGAGCAGCCGACCGCCGGCCGGATCCTGCTTGACAACGTGGACGTTTCCGGCACTCCGCCGCACAAGCGCAACGTCAACACCGTCTTCCAGAGCTACGCGCTGTTCCCGTTCCTGACCGTGTTCGATAACGTCGCGTTCGGCCTGCGCAACCGCAAGCTGAGCAAGGCAGGCCTGGCCAGCCAGGTCGACGAGGCGCTCGAGCTCGTCAAGCTGCGCTCGTTCGCCAAGCGCCGTCCCGGCCAGCTCTCCGGCGGCCAGCAGCAGCGGGTGGCGCTGGCCAGGGCGCTCGTGCTCAAGCCGTCGGTGCTGCTGCTTGACGAGCCGCTCGGCGCGCTGGATGCCAAGTTGCGCCGGTCGCTGAAGGTCGAGCTGAAGGCGCTGCAGGAGCAGGTCGGCATCACGTTCCTCTACGTCACGCACGACCAGGAAGAGGCACTGACCATGTCCGACCGGCTGGCGGTCATGCGCGACGGCAAGATCGTCCAGCTCGGCAGCCCGCACGAGGTCTACGAGGAGCCCGCGGACACCTACGTGGCCGACTTCCTCGGCGTTTCCAATCTCATGGAGGTCGAGGTCGTCGAGCGCGGCCCTGGTGCGCGTTGCCAGGTCAGGCTGGGCGAATCGGTCCTTGAGGTGGAGCACGGCGGGGCCGATACCCCCAGCCACTCGCATGTGGTGATCAGGCCGGAGCGGGTCCGGGTCGAGGAGTTCGGCTCGGCGGGTGCCAACCGCGTCCCTGCCATGGTCGAGCGGCTGGTGTACCTGGGCTCGGCCACCCAGGTGATCCTGCGGCTGGCGCCGGGGGCGGAGCTGCAGGTACTGCTGCAGAACGACGGCACCAGGGAGAAGCTGACCCAGGGGACGCCGGTGCACGCGTTCCTGGCGCCGGACGCGCTCCGCGTGCTCGCCGACTCAGGGTCGGCCGAGGATGCTGCGGGCGACGACGCCCTGAAGGTCAGCTGACCGCTGCCGGTAAGCCGGGGTCCGAGCATTTGTCGTGAATTCATGACAGAACGAGTTATCTGGGCGACAATGAGCCCAAATGCTGGGTCGAGTGAGAAGCATCGCCGAATTCTGCCGCGGGGCAGCCGCGCCGCAGTGCTCAGCTGATTCTCCGGGAACTGCCATGCCCGGCGCCGCCCGCAAGGCGGCTATCGGCCGGCCGAGATTCCTCATCCGGCCCTGGCGCATTGCCGGTGCCGCGATATCCGCCGAGATCCTCGCCAGGTTACCTACCGCGCAGAGATCATTTCCGTCGGCTGAAGGCAGGATCTAGCGGCATATTGCGGCATTGGGTGCAGGTGCGTGGGGGAGGTTAATCCGGTGGAAGATCCAGGGTCACGGAGGCGGCCCGCGGGCTATCCGGGAACGTCCGATCCGGGGATGACCGATCCGGGACTGGGGATGCGGTCCGCGGTGCCGGAGGTGACGTGGGACCCAGATGACGATGCCCCCTGGCCGCCGCCGAGTCCGCCGCGGCGGCACCGCGCGCGTAAGGTCATCGTGATCAGCCTGGCGGCGCTGGTCCTGCTCATCGCCGGGACCGGGACCGCGGCGTATCTGGTGGCCAGGCACGACCTGGGCAGCATGCGGCGGATCGGCGACCCGTTCGCAGCCATACCCGGTTCCTCGCGGCCGCCGGTGCCGACCGGGACGGCGGCTCAGGATGTGACATTCCTCGTCGGCGGCCTGCAGACCCAGCCACCGGCACCGGCCGCCGGCGGGGACGCGACGGGCAGCGATACGGCAAGCAGCCAGAGCGACCGCTCCGACACGCTGATGCTGGTACATCTCATCGCCGGCGGCCTCGGTGCCTACGTGGTGTCGATACCGCCCGACGCCCGGGTGCCGATTCCCGGCCATGGCAAGGGCAGCATCGACACGGCATATCCCGATGGCGGCTCCGCATTGATGATCCAGACGGTGGAGCATCTCACCAACGTGCGGGTGGACCACTTCGCGATCATCGACTGGGCCGGCTTCCGCAACCTGACGAACTCGCTGGGCGGGGTGACGGTGAAGGTTCCGGAGACAACATACGATCCGCCCATCCACGTGACCTGGCCGGCGGGCGCTCAGCATTTCAACGGCACCCAGGCACTGCAGTACATCACGGACCGCCACGGGCCGCCCAGCGGCGACATCGGCGTCGTGCAACGGCAGCAGGAATACCTGCGTGCGTTGTTCCAGCAGCTGCACCGGACTGGCACGCTAGCCAATCCGCTAGCCGCGAGCTCGGTCATGCACTCGCTCACCGCCGCGGTCAGCGTGGACAACACCCTCAGCGTCACCGCGATGCTGCACCTGGCGCTCAGCCTGCGCGGACTGCACACGAGCGGGGTCGTTTTCGCCACTGCGCCCTACCTGGTCACGGGCAAGGCGGGGGGCCAGAGCACCGTGCGGCTCAACCAGGCCGTCGACCGTGGCTTCTGGCACGCGTTCGAGTACGACTCGCTGCCCGCGTACATGCAGGAGCACGGCCTGGACCCGCTGGGCGTCTCGGCCCCCTGACGCCGGCGGCCGCCGGGCGGTGCTTGGCTGGATGGGCTGCCGTGCCCGGTCAGTTGCCGCTGCGCAGGATGACGCCGCCGGTCGGCACCCAGCCCTTGACGGTGCTGTCCGTGAAGTACCCGCCAACGGCCCAGGCGGACTGCGTGCCCGGGATGCCGGCCATGCCGTTGATCTCCAGCGACCGGCCGGGATGCGGGGGCGTGGCCAGGGTGACAAGGTGCCCGGCAGCGTAGGAGACCAGCACAGGCGCAGGGTCGATATAAGTCTGGTCAGACAGCCTGACGTGCTGTGACACGGCTTGTACGCTGCCGTCGGCGACGATGGCAGGGCCGAGGCTAACGTCGCTGGCGCCGGTGAAACGGCGCCATTTCCTGCCATTCCAGTGCAGGACGAACGAGCGGAGATGGCTGAAGCTGCCGGTGTACGTGGTGCCGGTTACCCAGACGCTGCGGCGTGACTGCGCGAAGATCTGCCCGAGCCCGGTGCTGCGCGTCGCGGTGTCAGCGGGGACGAGCCCGCGGGTCGGAACCGTGCGCCAGGAATGGCCGTTCCACCGCTCGACTCCGCCCGCATAGCCTCCCTGCCGGGTGGGCCGCTCGCCGATGGCCCATTCGTCGCGAGCCGAGATCCTGCTTATTCCGAATGCCGTCAGCGGCATCTTCGGCCGGCTCCAGCGGCGCCCGTTGTAGTGCCAGGTCCCGGACGTCTGCGGGCCAATCCCGCCGAACATCCAGACGTCGGCCGGGCCGAACGTCGCACCGGTGATCGAGAAGCCTTCGGCCGGCCATTCCCGCATCACCTGCCAGCCCGTGCCGTCGAAGCGCGCCACCGCTGCCGGATGCCCGCTGATGAATGCCCAGACATTGCTGGCGCTGGAGGCGGCGAGGCCGCTGACCTGGGCATTGCTGATCTTGCTGATCGCGGCGGGCAGGTCCGCCGCGGTCCACGTCTGCCCGTTCCAGTGCTGCAGGAAGGCATGGGAGCCAGCATTGCTGATGAGTCCGCCGGCCCATGCGTCCTGCTGGCTGACGGCGACTACCGCGGTCAGCGAGTCGTGGTCGCCGTAGCCGTTGACATGAACGATCCGCCATCCGGGCACCTGCGCGCCGCGTGCTGCCCGCCCGGTGCGCGCCTTGCGTGCCGCCCGCGCCTTCTGTGTCGCGTGTGCTGCCCGCGGAGTATGCGCGGCCTGCGCGCCTTGTGCTGCCTGCGCGGCTTGCGCGGTGGCGGGGGCTATGGCCAGGGCCAGTGCGGCAATTCCGCAGCTCCCTGCGGTCATCACGATACTGTGCCGCCGCATAGTTTTCCCCTCCTTAGCCTGGCAGTTCACGCTGCAGCCTGGCAGTCCACGCCACCGGAAACTAGCGATTACCGTCGCAGCCTTGACCTTATCGTGATCCAGCTGGGCGCGTAGCCGTTGCAGCCTGCGCGTGTCCATCGAAGGACGCTGCAAATCAGCGGTAAACCTGCCCGGGGCAACAACCGATTCAGGCCGAAGACGGGCAAATACCGATCCGAATAAGCTCAGCGGATATTCCGATAATGCGTTCCCGTCATCAGACGCCGGCGATGGTGGCGATTGCCTGCTTCCCGTCGATGCGCTCGCCGCGGGTCATCCACCGGTAGCCGAGATAGCCGGCCCCGGCCACGACAAAGGACATCACCAGCATGATCGTGGCGAGTGCGTTCAGCGCGGGCCCGCCATTGCCGCCGTGCTGCGTGGAGTAGATGATCACCGACATCGGCTGGGTGAGCGAGGTGGAGGACAGCAGGTCGACGATCACGAAGTCGTCGATCACGCTGGAGAACACCAGGATCACGCTCGCGAAGATGGCCGGGGTCAGCAGCGGCAGCAGCACCCGCCGCATCGTCTGCAGCTGGGTGCAGCCCAGGTCGGCGGAGGCTTCCTCGTATTGCTTGCCGATGGTGACCAGCCGTGCCTGCACGATGATCGCCGGCCAGCTGACGTTCCAGGTGACCAGGCCGAGCACCTCGGCCCAGGTGCCGAGCTGAACGATCGAGGAGAACAGGGTCGTGAAGACGAAGAACATCGCCACGCCGAAGATCAGCTCAGGCACCACGAACGACAGGATCATCACGTAGTTGAACGTCGACGACGTGCGGCTGCGCCACCGGTTGATGCCGAGCGCGAAGGCGACGCCGAGCGGCACCGCGATCAGGGTGGTGAGGAAGGACAGCCACAGGGTCTGGATGACAGCGTGGTGCAAGGTGGGGTTGTGCAGCACCGACTGCAGCTTGTCGGTGGTATACCAGCGCAGCGAGAGCCCCTGGTAGGAGGCTTGCGACTTGCCCTTGTTGAAGGAGAACAGGACCGCGATGGCGATCGGCGCCAGCGACCAGAGCAGGTAGAGCCAGGTGAATCCCTCAAGGAACCATGCGTGCCGCCACGGGTTACGCCAGGGCCGGGACGTGGCGGCCGGCGGGCGGGCCTCCGCCTGCGCCGGGCTGGCCGCCGTTGGGGCCGCGCTGGCCGTTGTCACGCTGCCTCCTTGGCAGCGCGGTTCGTCGCCAGCACGTAGTAGATCATCGGGATGAGCAGTACCACCAGCAGCAGCAGCGACAGCACCGCGCCCTGGCCCTCCAGCCCCGGCGTGCCGAGCTGGCCCTGGATCAGGTTGCCGATCATCGAGGTCTGCGGCGCGCCGGACAGCAACTGGTTAGTGAAGTAGTCGCCCACCATCGGCAGCACCGTGATGAGCATTCCGGTCAGGATCGGCTGCCGGGACAGCGGCAGCGTGACCCGCAGGAACGTGCGCACCCGGCCGAGGCCAAGATCCCGCCCGGCCTCGATCAGCGAGGGGTCGATCCGGTCCAGGCCCGCGTAGAGCACCAGGATCAGGTACGGGATGTAGCCGTAGACGAGCCCGAGAATGACGGTGTAGGAGTGGCCGCCCAGCCAGTTGACCGGCTGGCCGACTACATGCAGGTCTACCAGGATCTTGTTCACGTACCCGGTCGTCTGCAGCAGGTCGATCCAGGCGAGCATGCGCATCATGTAGCTGATCCAGAACGGCGCAATCAGCAGCACGAGGAACAGGCCCTTACGCCGCCCGGCGAACCGGCTCACGAAGTACGCGGTCGGGTACGCGATCAGCAGGGACAAGATCGAGGCGGCCGCCACGTAGACGAGTGTGCGCAGCGCGATCGGCCCGGCGAACGAGGACGCGCCGAACAGGTCGTGCCACACGTTGAACAGGTTCGCCGAGCTCCAGTGCAGCGGGTTGTACACCGCTATCGGCGACTCGAACAGCCGGTTCAGCTGGCCTTCCGCGATCGCGAGCACCGCGTAGAAGGGGACGATGAACAGCAGCGTCAGCCAGATGATCCCGGGCGCGGCGAGGGCGACCCAGAACGCCTTCGACGGCTGCGCCTGGGCACCCTTGCGTCCCGTGCGTCCCTTGCGCGGGCTCGTTCCGGTGTCCTGCGGCGGAGTCTGCATGCTAGATCCCGTTGCTGACGACGAGCCAGGCCTGCTGCCAGAGCGCGTCCGTGTCCACCGGCAGCTGCAGCTCGCCGAGTCCGCGCCGGAAGTAGGACGGCAGCACGGCGGTGGACATCAGGCTGGGCGGCAGGATCTTCTCCTTGACCAGGCGCTGCGGCGTGACCGCGTTCAGCGGCTGCATGTAGCCGTTGTAACTGATGTTCTCCAGCACGTTCGGCAGGTCGAGCAGGTAGTTCAGGAACAGGTGGGCGAGCACCGGGCTGGTTGACGACCGGAGCACGGTCAGCGTGTCGTTCGCCACCGGCCCCCTGCCGTCGGTCGGGAACCAGTACCCGACGGTCTCGACCGGGACGCCCTTCGGCATGTAGCCAGCCGCCGCGGCCATGTCGCCGGACCAGGCGTGGTGGATCCAGGTCTGGCCGTCCGGGACCTCGGTGTAGTCGTTGTTGTCGATCCGCACGTCCACCAGGCTGACCAGTTCCTGCAGGGTCCGCCGGGACAGGTCGATCTGGCTGCGGTCGGTGGTGTTCAGGTTGTAGAGCCCGTTCTTCATCAGCCCGAGGCTGATGCCCTCCCGGTAGTCGTCCAGGATCGCGACCTTGCCCTTGTACTTCGGCTGCCAGGGCATCGCCCACGCATTCGCCATGGCGTAGGGATTCTCGTGCACGAGATCCTTCCGCCAGCTCATGCCGGTCGTGTAGATCGTGTACGGCGTGGTGTACTGCCAGCCCCTGTCGTAGAAGGGATCCTGGAAGTCCGGCCAGGCCTGCGTGATGTTCGGGATGTAACTGTGGTTGATCGGCTGGATGAGCTTCGACTCGATCAGCTGGCCCAAGACATCGACGGTCACGCCCATGAAGACGTCAAAGGTCAGCTCCTTGTCGTTGCGCAGCTTGGAGATCGCCTCGTCCATCGTGTTGAACGTGGTCAGCTGCACGTTGCAGTTGTATTTCTTGGCGAAGTGGTTGAGGCAGGCCTGGTTGACGTATGCCACCCAGTTAAAGATCTGCAGCGTGGCGCCGCGCTCAGGGGGGAGCCCGCTGGCGATCGGCTTGTTGCCCGTGGTCGGCCACCTGACCGGGTTGTTCGGCCGGGGCAGCGGCACCGCCGTGCCTCCGGCCAGCGCCGGGGCGCAGGCCTGCAGCAGCGGGCCGAGGCTGCCCATCGCCAGCCCGGCGCCCGCCGCGCGGGTCAGGAAGCTCCGCCGGGAGAGGCGTCGCGGAGCCCCGTGACCCTGCCAGCCTTCCCGAGGGTGCATGTCGCCTCACCCCTTCTCCGGCAGTCCTGATTGAACATTCCGTCCAGACTAGCCCCGCATTGCGGTCGCGAACGTGCCAAAATTATCAACGAATCGGTCGATATCCGCCTCGTCGTGCTGCACGGAGATCAGCCACTGCTCGGTCTTCCCCCAGGGCGGCAGGAAGACGCCGCCATTGTGCTGGAAGAGCCAGTGCGCGTGACTGCAGGAGTCGTCGATCTCCAGGAAGTCGCGGAAATCGCTGACCGGCCCGGCGGAGAACACCACGCAGCCCTTCGCGCCTACGGACACGACATGCGCGCTGAGGCCGGTTCGCGCTATTTCTCGCTGAAGTCCCTCGACGGCACGCAGCCGCAGGGCCTCCACCCGCTGATAAGCCGCCGGCGTGGCGACCTCGCAGAGCATCGCGCGGCAGGCGGCCATGGCGAGCGGGTTCCCGTTGAAGGTTCCGACCATCTCGTAGCCGCCGTCGGTGACGTGGCTCATTACCTGCGCTGAGCCGCCGATGGCGGCCACCGCGACGCCGCCGCCGATGGCCTTGGCCAGGCAGATGATGTCCGGTGTCACCCCGGACAAGCCGGTGACGCCGCCCGGCCCGGCGGTCAGGCCGGTCTTGACCTCGTCGAAGGTGAGCAGCGCGCCGTGGGCGTGCAGCAGCTCCTGCAGGCCGGCCAGGTAGCCCGGCTGCGGCAGGATGATGCCCGAGTTCATCATGATCGGCTCGACGATCATCCCGGCTATCTTTCCCGGGTTTCCCTCCAGCAGCCTGGCCACGGCCGGCAGGTCATTGAAGCCGACGACGAGCGTGAGGTCCGTGATTGCCTTCGGGATGCCGGTGCTCGACGGCACGGAACGAGGCTGTCCGGGCGGCCCGACTTCGTCGGCATCCGGGCAGACCGACACCTGCACCGAGTCGTGATGACCGTGGTAGCAGCCCTCGACCTTGATGATCGCGTCGCGGCCGGTGATGGCGCGCATGAGGTGGACCGCGTCCATCGTGACCTCGGTGCCGGAGTTGCCGAAGCGCCACTGCGGCAGGCCGAACCTGACGGAGAGCTCCTCGGCGACGATGATCGCATTTCGCGTCGGCTGGGCGAAGTGCGTGCCGAGACCTACCTGGCCGCGGACGGCCTCCACGATGGCCGGATGGCCGTGGCCGGCCATCGCCGCGCCGTATCCGCCGGCCAGGTCGACGTACTCGTTGCCGTCCACGTCGTAGATCTTGGAGCCCCTGCCGTGGCTGAGCCAGACGGGCTGCGGGCGGGTGCTCTGCCAGCTCGAGGTGACGCCGCCGGCCAGCGCATGGCCCGCCCGGCTGGCCATCCGGCGTGATTCCGGCTGCCGCTGGACGAAGATTTCCTCTTGCTGGGCGATGATGTCGGGAAGGTTCACCGGGGCCTCGGTCCGCGGGCCTGGCAGCCTGATCGGAGCGGCCTGCTGGGTGGTCATTGCGTACTCCTGACGCGATTGACTGAATGTTCAGTCTAATCGCGGCCGGTATCGCTGGCAAGGCACGCACGGCCCTGGTTGAGCGTTTGGCGGCGGCGGTCAGGGCCTTCGCGCGAAGGCACGGCCTCCAGCGCGCGAAGGCAGGGACTCCCGCGGNNACTCCCGCGGGCGAAGGCAGGGGACTCCCGTGCGCGAGGGCCTCGTACCCGGCGCAGGCGCGGGTCAAGGTTCCGGCCGGTTTCGATTTGCGTTCATTTCCGCGAGCAGGACCGGCAACTGCCGGTGCCTAGCGTCCGTGTCATGAACTCTTCCCGGATGACCCCGGAGCAGGCCAAGCGCCTCACCCTCGCTGAACAGCATGAGTGGTACCGGCGCCTTACCTCCCGCCGGACGCTGCTGCGCCGCGGCGTTGCGGGGGCGGGGGCGCTCGCCGCCGGGCCGGTCCTGCTGGGCGGCACGGCCCCGGCGGCATCGGCCGCGACGGTGGCCCGGTCCAGGCCCGCGAGCCCGATGCTGCTCGCCAAGCCCAGCGGGCCAGCCGGATCCGCGGTGCCGCCATTCGGCAGGCACATCGCCTACGGCAGCGACCCGTCCAGCCAGATATCTGTTGCCTGGCAGGTACCGGCGCAGGTCAGCAATCCGTTTATCCGCGTCGGGACTACGCCATGGGACCTCGGCGAGCGGATCGGCGCCGAGGTCCGGGCACTGACCACGCAAGTGAGCGACACCAAGCCGGTGGACTCCGTGCCGCCGTCGGCTCCGGCGGCCATCGAGCAGTTCTACCTGCACGCCAGGATCACCGGGCTGCGGGCCGGGCACACCTACTTCTACCGCGTCGGGCACGAGGGCTGGGACCCCAGCGGGGGCTCCGCGGCGATCGGCAGCTTCAGCACCGCTCCCGGCGGGCGGCCACCGTTCACCTTCACGGCGTTCGGCGACCAGGGAGTGAGCGACGACGCCGTCGGGACGTCCGCGCTGATCCGTGCTCAGAACCCGGCCTTCCACCTGCACGCGGGCGACATCTCCTACGCCGAGTCCGGCGGCGAAGGCCTGGTCACCGACTCCTACGACCCGCGCATCTGGGACTCGTTCTTTACTGAGATAGAGCCGGCGGCAGCCTCGATTCCCTGGCAGGTCGCGGTCGGCAACCATGAAATGGAGGCATGGTACTCACCCCACGGCTATGGCGGCCAGTACGCCCGTTTCGACTTCCCCGGCGAGACGTCCAGCGCCGCCCCGCCGACCTACTACTCATTCGTCTACGGCAACGTGGGGATTGTCAGCCTCGACGCCAACGACGTGTCCTTCGAGATCCCGGCCAACAACGGCTACACGGGTGGCACCCAGGTGGCGTGGCTGGCCAAGACCCTCGCCAGCCTGCGCCAGCAGCCGGGCATCGATTTCATCGTGGCCTACTTCCACCATTGCGCATACTGCACCTGCGCCGTGCACGGCTCTGAGGGCGGCGCGCGGCAGTTCTTCGTCCCGCTGTTTGACTCCTACGGCGTTGACCTGGTCATCAACGGTCACAACCACATCTACGAGCGCACCGATCCGCTTCGTGGCGGGATCTCCCGGCCGGCTCCGATCGGATCGACCGTCCGCCCGGCCACCGAGGGCACTACCTACATCGCAGCCGGCGGGGCCGGCGTGAGCCGCTATGACTTCGACGCGCCGGACAGCTACCAGGGCCACGTCCGTAACGTCCCGTCGGTAACCACCTTCGTCAACGAGATCGGCGGCACGAGGGTCAGCGAGACGGTGACATGGTCGCGGACCCGCTTCACCGGGTACTGCCTGCTGGTGATGGACAGTAAGCCCGGCTGGCGGCCCGGTGCGCCTTCGACGCTGACCTTGCGCGGGCTCGCCGAGGACGGCTCGGAACTCGACCGGGTGATACTCGCGCGGTAGGCGACACGCCAGCCGCTGCCATGAGGTGGTGGATCCCGGTATTGATCAGCATGAGCCAGAAGCCCGGATTGCTGCTCCTTGCCAATTTTTCCTGGCTCATTGCCGGCGCGCGTTCTACGCTGAGTCAAGGCCCGGGCTAGGAAGGAGCCTCGTGATCCGCCTGCTCATCGCCATCGTTATCGGTGCCATGCTGGCCGTCGGCGGCAGCCTGCTGACTGCTACCTATCTTGCCGGAGTCATGAACGGCCCTCCGGCCAACGCGCCGTTGTACAACTACGGCACGGGCTGAGCAGGTGGCAGCAATGTGCTCACCGCGATTGCGCGCGGAGCTGGAGGGCGGATGCGCCGCGTTGCCGGGCTCATTGCCACCGGGTTAGGCGCTTTCCTGCTGGTATCCGGCCTGCTGCTGCGCTTCTACGTGGCCGGCCAGGTGGTCAGGTTCCCGCTGAATGAGTACCAGATCGCCGCGCTGGCGGGCACGGATGTGACCTACTTCAGCCCTAGCCTGCTGAAGGACGTGACGGGCGTCACCATGCGGGTGACGAAAACCACCGAGGGCGACGTTGCGGCCGGCACCTCGTCGCGCGCCGTCTGGACGCAGTTCAGCTACAGCTACGACGCGACTAACGCGGTGGCCTACCAGTCCCTGACCCAGCGATCGGCGTTCGACCGCCGCACCGGCGCGCTGATCGGCTGCTGCGGTGAGACCGTCGGCGCGTACACCGGCCGTCAGGCCGGCCTGGCATTCGTCTGGCCGCACGGCACCAGGCCGCGGTCCTACGAGATCTTCGATACGACCCTGCTCAAGCCGATGGGTGTCCAGTACGCGGGCCGCGTGACGATCGACGGCCTGCCCACCTACCGCTTCGTCGAGCATGTGCCCGCCGAGCAGTTCAGCACGCAGAAGCTGCCAGGCTCGCTGGTCGGCCTGCATGGCCAGCCCACCGTGACTCTCCAGGAGTACTACCAGGCGGCCAACACGTACTGGGTGGACCCGGTAACCGGCGCCGTGGTGGATACCAGCGAAGACCAGAAGATCACCCTCAGGGACAGCGGAGTCCAGCGACTCGTGCTGTTCCAGGGTGACCTGAAGATGACGCCGCGCAGCATCCTGAGCTTGGTCAGATCGAACCGCACCAGAAGGGCCGAGATCGAGGCGATCACCAGGACTGGCCCGCTCGGGCTCGGGTTAGCGGGCGCGGTAATCCTCGCTGCCGGTGCCTGCCTGGTCCTCTGGCGCCGCAAGTCAGACAGGTCCCCGGCGAACACGGAGTACGAGACGGCCGCGGCAGCCTGGTAGCTGCCACGTCCGCCAGCTCCCGCCCCGCGCCCGTGCGGCCCTTGCCCGCGCGGCCTTGCCTGCCGAAATGCGGCATGCTCTACTTCGGGTTCGGGCCGGTTTAGCCTGTCTTCGGCGGACTGGCATTGCCGCGTCCGCCGGCTGGGAGGTGGGCATGGGATCGCTCGGGTTCTGGCGCCGCGCGCAGGAGAATCCCGGCTGGATCGCGGTGATCGAGGCGGATGGCACCCGCCACGCCGCGGGCGACCTGCTGGCCAGGGTCAACCAGCTCACCTGCGGGCTGCGCGCACGCGGGCTGCGGCCCGGCGATGGCATCGCCGCCGTCTTGCCGAACGGAGTGGCCCCGCTGGAGCTGTATCTCGCGGCGCTGCAGTCGGGCTGGTACTTCACGCCGATCAACTGGCACTTCACCGCCCCCGAGATCGCCCACATCGTCCGGGATAGCGAGGCCAGGGCGCTGTTCGTGCACGAGCGATTCGCCGGCGCGGGCGTCCTAGCCGCCGACCAGGCAGGCCTCCCGGCAGCCGCCCGCTTCGGCTACGGTGACGTGCCCGGCTGCACTCCGGTCGCTGACCTCCGGGCGGGCCAGCCGGTCACGATGCCGGCGGACCGCACCGCGGGCAGCACCATGCATTACACCTCCGGCACCACCGGCAGGCCGAAAGGGGTGCGCCGCGAGCTGTCCGGCCTGGATCCGGATGAGGCCTCGGAACTGACGTCGGTGCTGCTGCAGTTCTTCGGGATCACGACCGGGCCGCCGAACGTGCATCTCGTCACATCGCCGAACTATCACACGGCCGTCACCGTGTTCGGCGGCGGCGCCATTCACCTGGGGCACACGCTCGTCTGCATGGATGCCTGGGACGCGGAGCAGGTGCTGGCGCTGGTGGAGCGCCACCAGGTGACCAACTCGCACATGGTGCCCACGCAATTCAAGCGGATGCTGTCCCTGCCAGCGCAGACGCGCAGCCGGTATGACCTCTCGTCGATGAGATGGCTGATCCACGCTGCCGCACCGTGCCCGCGGGGGATCAAGCAGGCGATGCTGGACTGGTGGGGGCCGCGGGTGTACGAGTACTACGCGGCGACCGAGGGCGGCGGCACCATCGCCACGCCGCAGGACTGGCTGGCCCGGCCCGGCACGGTCGGCACGCCCTGGCCGGCCAGCGAGGTCATGGTGGCCGACGACGCGGGCCAGGAATGCCCGGCCGGCGTCCCGGGCACCGTCTACATGAAGATGGGCACGTCCGAGTTCGCCTACAAGGACGATCCGGCGAAGACCGAGGCCAGCCGGCTGCGGGGTTTCTTCACCGTGGGTGACATCGGCTACCTAGACGATGACGGCTTCCTGTTTCTCTGCGACCGGAAGTCCGACATGATTATTTCGGGTGGCGCCAACATCTACCCGGCCGAGATCGAGGCCGAGATCATCATGAATCCCAAGGTCGCTGATGTCGCCGTATTCGGCATCCCCGACGACGAGTGGGGCGAGCAGATCAAAGCGGTAGTGCAGCCAATCGGCAGCGCGCAGGCCGGACCGGCACTCGCGGCCGAGATCCTCGGCTCACTGGCAGGCCGGCTGGCCAGGATGAAATGGCCCAGGTCGATCGATTTTGTCGATGAGATGCCCAGGGATCCCAGCGGCAAGCTGCTCAAGCGCCGGCTGCGGGACCCGTACTGGGCGGGGCAAGGCCGCGCCATCTGAGCGTCCTGGCCGGCCAGGACGCGTTTCGCGATCTCGGCGGCGGTCATGTATCGGCCCGGTCTGTCGGCGTGGCCCGGCAATAGCAGAGATTATGGTGCAATCTGCACCAGAGTGGGCCGGGTGACCAGACCGTGGGCACGTCTCGTAGCAACTATGGCCACTCGCGGTAACATTGACACCTCTGTCGCGGGTTCCAGCGCCGATGGCAGTGCCGGTGACAGCGCTCATGACGGCGCCGACGCCCGGGATCGCAACCCCCTCGCGGGCATCTCGTTCGGCTTCTTCATCCCGATCTACGAGACCTTCTTCGTCAGCCTCGTGATGCTCTCCGTCGTGACGTCGCTCCTGGCAGGCTCTTGGCTGGAACGCGTCGCGGTGCGGCTCGGCGCCCCCGGGCCGAAGCCTGCGCAGGCCGAGCCTGAAGTCGCCGCTGAACTCGACGCCCCCTGACGGCTCCCGTCCGGCGTGGCCGGGGCGCGGTGACAGCTGGGTGAACAGTCCTGCCGTCAGGCCGCGGAGCGGTCCGGCTTGGCTGCCCGCAGCAGCACTTCGATGAGCCGCGCCGTGGCCGGCGGATCGGGCGGCTCGCCGTAGGTCATCGCGAAAACATGCCGGCGCGCGCCGCTGATGGGCACGGTGCAGATACCCGGATGGCGGGCTGAGCGGAGCGCGAGATCAGGCAGCGTGGCGACCCCGAGCCCGGCCGCCACCAGCGCCTGCACGGCAATGTAGTCGTCCGTGGTGAACGCGATTTTCGGGATGAATCCGGCTAGCGCGCACTGGCGGAGCAGGTAACCCCGGCAGCGCTCGCAGCCCGCGATCCAGCGGCGTCCGGCGTATGCGGCCAGGTCAGCGGCACCGGGCTCGCCAGACGGGATGTCCCCGGCCGGGCGGGCAGCCGGCGTGATCAGGTGCACGGGCTCGTCCAGCAGCAGTACGCCGCGCGCTCCCTCGTCGTCCCCGCTCGGCGGGCCGGCATCGGCGCTCTCCTGGTAGTGCCGGAAGACGAGGGCGACGTCCACGTAACCGGCCCGGAGCATGCGCAGTGCTTCCGGCGGCTCGGCCTCGGTGAGCATCAGGTCCATGCCCGGGCTCTCGGCTTCGAGGCGGGCCGCGGCGGCCGGCACGATCGTGCCGAGCGCCGACGGGAACGCCGCCAGCCGGACTCTGCCCTCGCGCAGCCCGACATGCGCGGCCAGCTCGTTTTCCGCCGCGTCCAGCCGGCCGAGTATCTCCTCCGCCCGCTCCGCGAGCAGCCGCCCGGCGTCGGTCAGCCGGACCCCGCGCCCGGCCCGCTGCAGCAGCCTCGCACCGGTCTCCGCCTCCAGCCTGGCGATGTGGTGGCTGACGGACGGCTGGGCGTAGTTCAGCGCCCGCGCCGCCGCGGTAACCGATCCGTACCTGGCCACTGCGACGAGCACCCGGAGCCTCGTCACGTCCAGCATGGCGAGAATTATAGACAGCCTCGATCATTTACGCTGCTGAAGTACCAGAGGCCTATCAAAACAGGCCACACCCCCGCAATTTCCTTGATCACGACGATTCTGGTGCCCGTCCGCAGTGGTGTGGCACGCCATCGCAACCCCATGGATGTGACGTTCACGGTGTCAGGTGCCGGTGGTTGCCACATTCACGGGTCGCCGTCGGGGCTGGGGGGGCTAGTGCCCGGGCGCGGGGCGGCCTTCCAGCAGTGGCGCCTCCGGCCGCCTGACGGCCGCGGTGCCGGCTCTGCCATCGCCGTCGGCTCCGGCGGCGGCATTCCGGCGGCGCCAGGCGATCCCGGACAGCGCCTCGAGCACGACCCGGTTGGCGAGGAACGCAGTGATCTCCGCATGGTCGTAAGGCGGCGACACCTCGACCACGTCGACCCCGGCCACGGGCAGTTCCATCGCGATCCGCCGCACCGCGTCGAGCAACTGGCGGCCGGTCAGCCCGCCCGGCTCAGGCGTGCCCGTGCCCGGGGCCATGCCCGGATCGACGACGTCGACGTCCACGGACAGGAACACCCCGTCACATTCATCGGTCGCGATGGCAAATGCCTCGGTGAGGCATGCGTCCAGGCCCCTCGCCACCACCTCGGCCATCTCGTAGCTGCGCATCCCTTGCCCGGCCATCCAGTCCAGCGTCTCCGGCTCAGGCCAGTAGCCGCGCAGCCCGATCTGCAGGAACCGGTCGCCGCGCACCGCGCCGGACTCGATCAGCCTGCGCATCGGCGTGCCGTGCCCGTACAACGAGCCGAACTGCGTGTCCCCGGTGTCGGCGTGCGCGTCGAAGTGGATCATCGACAGCCGCCCCCAGCCGACGTGCCGCGCCACCCCGGTCGCGTCGGGGAAGGCCACGGTGTGGTCGCCGCCCAGGATCACCGGGATCGCCCCGCCGTGGCAGGCACGGTGCACGGCGGCCTCCAGGCGCCGCAGGGATACCTCGGTCTCGCCCGAGGGCATCTCAATGTCTCCCGCGTCGGCCACCCGGAGTTCCTGCAGCGGGTCGACGCCCAGTGCGAGGTGCGGTCGCGATCCGTCGTGCGGCAGGTAGTCGGTAAAGCGGATTGCCTGCGGGCCGAACCTGGCTCCCGGCCGGTGCGACGTCCCGCCGTCGAACGGCGCCCCGATGATCATGATGTCGGTCCCGGCCCAGGAAGCCGGGTCCGCGAGATCCGCGGCCGGCACCCCGAGGAACGTCGCGTCAGGTCCGTACAGCCCGCCGATCCGAGTCATGTCGTCCTCCCGGGGACCGAGCGTAGCGCCCGCACTGCGGACCGGGCCGGCTTCCGGCTGCGGGAGCCCGCCTGCGGGCGCACTCAGGTCAGCGCAAGCGGCGGCCGACCATGATCTCGAAGGATTCGGCGTCACCAGAGACGCGAATCCTTCGGGTTGATGACGCCACCGGCCGTCCTGCCAGCCGTCCCACCGGCCGGGAGGGAGGGAGGGAGAGAGAGGGAGAGAGGGAACTAGTCCCCGGCGCTGACCGGCACCCTGGCCCCGGCCGGGGGCTCGTCCTCGCGCAGGAACGCCTTCGGCAGGCCACGCCGAGGGTCCAGCTGAGCAGGGTCAGCCGGCGGTGCCGGTAACAGGCGCGGCCGAGACCGCCGAGCATGCCGTCGCGCTGCCGGGGCACGGGCTGGTAAGACATCTTCGTCTCCTGCGAGCCGGGGAGTGGGTCGTTCCCGATCCTCGTGCTCGCAGGCGATCGTTACGTCGTACTGGGGGAGGCGATCCGCTCGTCCGGTACTCCCGGTGGCGTACTCAGGCCGGAGTACGCCTCACGCGTCAGCCACAGAGTCAGCTGGATGATGATCGCCGCCAGTGCCCATCCTGCGGCGACGTCGGTGAACCAGTGGTAATTGCACCACACCAGAGCGGCGCCGATAAGAAGGCACCAGACGGGCAGGGCCGCCAGGGCGGCGCGCCGCATCAAGGCCGGAAGGTACGGCAGCAGCGGCAGCACGGCCAGGACGTAGCACACCGACGACGTGGTGGCGTGACCGGACGGGAATGCGCCCCAGCCATCCGGAGCCAAGCGGAGCTGGCCGGGCGCCAGCCGGCCGATCAGGATCTTCCCCGGGATGACGGTAACCACCAGCAAGATGATGGCGACTGCGGCGGTGCACAGCGGGCGCAGGCTACGCCGCCGGGCGCTGACGGCGAGCGCACTCACCAGCAGCACGGGGACGGCGACCGAGGGCTGGGCGAGATTGATGATCAGCCCGGCCGGCCCGCCGAGCCAGTGCCAGGCGTGAGAGCTCGCCAGGGCCTGCACGTTCGCGCGGATCCGCTGGTCGACGCCGATCAGCGGGCCGTGGGCGAGCACGTTGACGGTCAGGATGACCAGCACACCGGCGGGCACGCCCAGCGTGAGCCAGGCAGACCGCCAGCGCTGGCTGCGGCGCCGGCCCGTCGTCGGAGCGCTGGAGTGATCCATGAGTGCCCAGGCTACGTGCGGGCGTCGATCTGGCGTTGCGCCGCCGCCAGGATTCCGGTGACATTCCGGCCAAATCGGAGGTCACAGGGGTGCCCGAGCGACCGCCCGGACTCACCCCACAGGTACGCCTCGGAGTACTCGGCGGCCTCAGCACCGCGCAGCAGGTGCCTGCCTGCGGCGGCAGCCCGCACGGGAGCTGTCATCCTCAGTACGCTAGTGCAGTGGCTACGTCGCTCGTGGGTGCTGAGCTGGCCACCGCCTTCGGCCGGGACGGCGTCGTGTGCGTCCGGCAGGTACTTGATCCCGGTGAGCTGGCGAGCGCGGCCAGGGCGATCGAGATCGTGCTGGCAAACCCCAGCCCGATCTCGCAGGTGGCAAGCAGCGCGGATGATCCCGGCTCGTTCTTCGAGGACTTCTGCCGGTGGCGGGAGATCCCCGAGATCGAGCAGCTGGCCAGGGGTTCCCGGGTGCCGCAGATCGCGGCAGCGCTGATGTCCACGCCGCAGCTGCGGTTCTACCACGATCACGTCCTGGTAAAAGAAGGCGGGACTCAGCAGCGCACCCCATGGCATCAGGATCAGCCGTACTACAACGTCGACGGCCGTGGCGTGAGTGCCTGGATCCCGGTGGACCCGGTGCCCGAGGCAGGCTGCCTCGAGCTGCTGGCCGCCTCGCACCTCGGTCCGTGGCTGATGCCCCGCACGTTCCTGGCCGGCGAGGCCAGGTGGTTTCCCGAGGGAAGCCTGGCCGAGCTGCCCGACATAGAGGCCGGCCGGGAGGCGTTCGATATCCGCCGGTTCGAGCTGGCGCCAGGCGACGCTATCTTTTTCGACTTCCTCACCGTCCACGGCGCGCCCGGCTTCCCGTTCCCTGGCCGGCGGCGGGTCCTGTCGCTGCGTTACCTGTCCGCCGGTGCCCGGCACGCGCCGCGGCCGTGGCGTACCTCCCCGCCGTTCGACGGCCTTGGGGATGAGCTGCCCGGCGGAGCGGTCATGGACCATCCGCTGTTTCCCGCCGTCTGGCCCGCCTAATACGCCAGCCGTAGATCGTTGTGTGCCGGCGACCACCAGAGATCATTCACCAGTCGTCACCTCCTGGGACGGGACCGGGCTACGGTCGGCGTCACGGATGGGGTCAGCGAGGCAGCCGCCAGCTTGATCCCGGGCCGCGGCGTGCTGCTGCTGCACGTCGCCGCCGGCTGGTCAGGGTCAGCTGGCGGCTAGGTCGCGCTGATACCTGGTGCCTGGCTTACCGCCGAGGCGGGCCGGGTCGGCCGGGCCGGCCGGGACGAACCCGGCCTTGGTCAGCACCTTCTGGGACGCGGTATTCTCACGGGCGGTGGCCGCCTTGAGTGTGCGCAGCCCGTGCCGTGCCGCCGCTAGCCGGCACAACTCCCGGACGGTCGCGGTCGCCACGCCGCGGCCGGCGACGTGCTGGGCGACCCGGTAGCCGAGGTCGGCGGTGCCGTCCTTGATCTCGTACAGGTTGAACCGGCCCAGTACCGAGCCATCCTCGGCGACGAGCACGTAGAAGGCGCAGATGCCGGCCTCCTGCTCAGCCAGCATGGCGCTGTGCCGGTCGGTGAACTGGTCGTAGAACTCGTCGCCGCGGTCGGATATAAAGGCGGCGAAGTAGGCGCGGTTCGCCAGCTCGAAGGCCAGGACCGCCGGGGCATGGCCAGCCTGCAGCCGCTGCAGCTCGGGCACGGCCTGACTCTACCCAGATGGTGCGCTGGGGGCACCTGGGTTTCCGCCGGGCCAGGCTGACCCTGGCGCTTAACGACGTTATCTTCATGGCTGCCTGGCTTGTCGCTGGTGGTGACCTGGTGGCCGGCGGCCACCGCTAGCACGTACCCGGTCTGGCGGTGTTCCAGTTCAGCGCGCAGGGCCGGGCCGCCGCCTGCTCAGCTGTTGAGCAGAGCCAGCGTGATGATGACCGCCATCAGGGCGACAAGCGCGAAGACGACCGTGGCCATGAACAGGTCGGTATTTGGCTCTCGTCCCTCGTGCCTTCCGCCCATGCCAGCCTCTCCCGGCTGCGAGCGCAGGTTGCATGGTGATGCCTCATGCTGCCGCTCGCGGTCTCGCGGCTACCTTCGTGCAGCTCATACTGCCAGCACGAGTCACATTGGCACCATGAGCAGGTCGAACACGGTGACTGGCAGCGAGGATGCTGGCGCCCGGCCGGCCTGCGCTGCGAAGCGGTTGAGCCCATGCATCGGCCACTGGCGGTCTTGCAGCCAGCCCGGCGATGTTATGGCCGCCTGGCGGCGTGATCGCCGCTGACGTCTACCTTGGTCAGGTGCTGACCCCGCCGGACGGCCTGCCTGAGGACGTGCTGGTGTCGGCACTCGCCCGCAGCTGGGAGGTCGCCGTCGCCTCGATGACCTACCGGGCAGTCGGCTTCGGCAGCCATCACTGGCAGGTCATCGACACGGCGGGTACCCGATGGTTCTGCACTGCCGATGAACTTCAGAACAAGCGGCACTCGCTGGGCGAGCCGCTGACGGCGGCATTCGGCCGGCTGCGCGCTTCGCTGGCCGCCGCCAGCGACCTGAGGGACTGCGGCGCCGCGTTCGTCGTCGCGCCAGTCTCTGCGGCCGACGGCGAGCCGCTGGCGCGGGCGAACGACCGGTTCGGCGTCGCGCTCTACCCATTTGTCGACGGGCAGAGCTTCGAGTGGGGCGAGTTCCTCACGCCTGCGCACCGCCGCGGCCTGCTCGACCTGATCATCGCTACTCACACGGCCCCGGCTGCGGCCTCCCGCCGTGCCATGGCCGACGATTTCTCGGTTCCGCATCGTGACGAGCTGGAAGCGGCCCTCGACCCGGCCGGCGATGTCCCAGATTGCGGCCCTTTCGCGGGTCCGGTGGCAGTGCTTCTCGCTGAGAACGCTGCGCCCGTCCGGCGATTGCTCGCGCATTACGACGCGCTGGTGGCGCAGAGTCGCGCCCGGCCATCCGCAAGGGTCCTCACCCACGGGGAGCCGCATCCTGGCAACACCATGCTGGCGTCCGGCGGCTGGCTGCTCATCGACTGGGACACCGCTCTGGTGGCACCGCCGGAACGTGATCTGTGGAGCCTCGATCCCGGTGACGGAACTGTCCTGGAGGCCTATGCGGACGCCACCGGCGTGACGCCGCAGCCCTCGACGCTTGAGCTCTACCGCATCAAATGGGATCTCGCCGATGTCGCTATCGACGTCAGCCGTTTCCGCAGGCAGCACCCGGGAAGCCCCGAAGACGACCAGTCGTGGCACCTCCTGCGCACCCTGATCGAACGCATCCGCGGCTGAGACGCGGCGCCCGGTTCGCAGTCTCCCGGCCGTGCTCTCCGGGTTCGCGGTCTCCCGGCTCGGCTTAGTTTCCCGGCTCAGCCTGGTTTCCCGGCTCAGCGTGGTTTCCCGGCCTGGCCACCGCGCCTGCCGGTACAGTCAGCGAGTCCGGGCCGCGGCCGGCCAGTAGCCGCAGCGCGATGCCGGCCAGCACGTAGCCGGCGCCCTGCCCGGTCAGCAGGCTGACCACGCTGACCGTCTGGCCGAGTGCGCCGGCCACGATCGCGCCGACCATCCCGGCCCCGGCCTGGCACACCGCCAGCACCGCGAACATCCTCCCCCGCAACTGATCCGCCGCCTGCACATGGAACAGCGTCAGCATCGTCACGAAGGCGAGCACGCCCGGAATGCCGATCAGGAAGAACATCCCGATGACCGGCCACAGCGCGGTGCTCAACCGCGGGTAGTTGAAGATGGCCAGGTCCACCAGGCCGAACAGGGCGAAGCAGGCGGAGGCCCGGGCCACCGGCCGGAACCGGCCGGCCACCCTGGTGCCAGCCAGGCTGGCCGAGAAGCCGGCCAGCACGATGCCGGAGACGGCAGCAGGCGAGCCCGTCAGCCTGAGCACGTAGATCGGCAGCGCGACCCGCAGCGCCCAGTCTCCGGTGATCGAGATCATGCTGGCCGACCAGAGCAGGCTGAAGTTGCGCTGACGCAGGGGAGTTCTGTTCACAGCAGCACCCGTGGGCTCGGCGTTCAACGCAACGCCAAATGACGTCACGTTCCGGCATCGAGTCAACGGGGCAAAGGCGTCGCTATGCTGACGCCGCTATCCGTTGCGCTAGTTCGCAAGGAAGTGAGCAAACGCAACGCTAGCGCGCCGGGGCACCAGGCGGCCAGCATCGCCGCCGGCCGCGTCCGCCCGCGAGATTGACATCCGCTGGGCCTGTCGGCCGGTCCCTCGATGACCATACGGTGGACCGAGGTGCTCGCGACGAAAGGGAAGATCAATGACACGCACGCCCGAGGAAGTCTTCCAGCATCACGCCCAGGCGCTCGGCGGCGGAGACCTTGAGGGGATCGTTGCCGACTACGCCGACGACGCCGTCTTCATCAGCCCTGCGGGTACCTTGCACGGCAAGGACGGTGTGCGGGCGGCGTTCACCCAGCTTCTCGCCGACGTGCCGGACGCGGCCTGGGAGCTGAAGACCCAGATCTACGAAGGCGACGTGCTGTTCCTGGAGTGGTCGGCCGTCGCCGCTGCCACCCGCGTCGATGACGGAATCGACACCTTCGTGTTCAGCGACGGCCAGATCCGGGTGCAGACAGTCCGCTATACCCTGCAGCACACCGGCTGAGCGGCATCATCGGGGGGTGTCGCGAAACGTCCGCCACCGCTCTGCTAGCCAGCTGCCGGGGCGCTGCCCCGGCAGCTGAGGTCAGTGACCGAGGTCGAGAAGTTCCTCGTGGAAGCCGCCGATCTGCCGGTCACGATCGACCAGGTGGATTTCCAGGATCCAGTGGCAGCGGCGCCCGGTCCGGTCCAGGCGGCGCATCGGCTCGCCACTCTCGGGCGCGATGTACGATCCGATTTCGTCACCGGCGATTTTCTCGTGCGGGAATTCCCCCACCAGGTGCCCGGCGATGGTTCCGCCGAACTCCCAGCCCGCCTGGCCGGCGAGAACTGTGACGTGGTCGAACAGCTGCTCGCCGGTAACGTCGGGATGAGAGTCGAAGAACGCGCGGCCGGCGTCGAAGATGACCGGCAGCGCGGCACGCAGCTGCTGCTTGACCGGGTCGTCGCCGATGACGAAGGTCCGGCCGAAGTCGGCTTCCCAGTCCTCGAATATCGGCCCGAAATCGCAGAAGGCGATGTCATCCTCGCCGAGGATCCGGTCCGGCGGGTTCTGCCGGTAGGGCTGCAGCGTGTTCGGACCCGCGCGGACGATCCGCTTGTGCCAGTAGCGGCTGACCCCGAACATGTCCGCCGCCAGGTCGCGGATGGCGTCGCTGGCGGCCGTTTCGCGCACCCCTGGCGCGATCAGGCCGCCCTCCTCGACGGCACCGAACAGGTCCGCGGCCTTGGCCTGCGCGTCCAGCAGCTTCTGCGCCCGGACCTCCTCGTCCCTGGTCAGCTCCGTCACCCGCACAACGGTAGCAACCGGCTGCCCATGCCGCGATGACCGTCTCAGCCGAAGGTGAAGAGTACGCGCTCAGCCCGGGTGACAGGATTACGGGCATGGGTACGACTATCCCGCTGCCGGTTATAGGGATTGTCCGCAGCGGCCATACGCAGCTGGAGACCACGCCGATCCAGGCCGGAATCAACCGCGGCGAGCAGGGGACCCTCGAAATCGCGGAGCCCTTCCGTGATGGCCTGGAGGGGCTTGAAGACTTCGACTACGCCTGGCTGCTGACCTGGCTGCACGCGCCAGACGAGCCGGCCGCCGATCCGCCGCTTCGGCAGGTTCCCTTCCTGCTGCGAAGCCAGCAGCGCCAGATGGGCGTATTCGCTACCCGCGGGCCGCGCCGGATCAACCCCATCGGGCTCAGTCTCATCCAGCTTCTCCGGGTCACCGGCCCAGCCATACTGTTCGCCGGCGTCGACCTCATTGACGGAACGCCCGTCATCGATCTCAAGCCGTACGTCACCCGCTTCGACCGGCCACCCGGCGATCCGCGCTGTGGCTGGTTCGATCAGCTCGCCATTGCCGATGGAGCCACGCCCGCGCAGCTGTCCCAGGGGGGCGCATCGCCGCGATAGCCACGATCCCGCCCGTGCTGCGGCGGGTCAAGCAGGCCGGCACCTGGATGGAAGGCCCGTGGCTCGGCGCTTCGCCAGCTGCTGCTCTTGGCCGTCAGCTCACGGGGGTCTAGGGTGATAGTCAGGTGAGCCGGGAAGCCTGGTCGGCGCGATGTTCGAAGCTGTCGCATTCGTCCACCAGGAGCACGCGATGACCACGCAGAACGCACCCGCCAGCACCTCTCCCGTCCCAGGCACAGCCACCGTGGCCAGCCCGCTGCCTGTATCTGCTCCGCCGAGCTGGCCGTGGCGCCGCGGGGCGCTGATCCTCGCTGGCGCCGCGCAGCTGATCACCATCTCGGCGCTGACTAGCGCTGATCCGCTGGCCGTAACCTGGTGGTCGCTGCTGCTGGCCATCGCTCCTGCACCGCTGGCCGCGGCGGCAGCGTTCGCCCCGGTCCCGCTGAACAGGCTGGCTGCCGTCGCCGGAGTGGTGGTCCTGATCGCGGGTATCGCGGGCGGTATCTTGCACATCGGGCTGTTCTTCGTTCCGGCCCTGGTGGTGCTGGCCGTTGGCGGCATGAGGCTCTGGCGCGAGCAGTCCGGACCCTGACGGAGGTGTCACCAATGACCCGCTACCTAACCAGGGACCGTATCGCGATCCTGGCCGCGCTGGCGGCACCGCTCAGTGCGGCGGCGATCCTGCTGCCGTTTCGCGCTAGCTGGTCGAACACGAACGTAGCCCTGCTATTGGTCGTGGTGGTAGTCGGGGTTTCTGCGATCGGGAACCGGGTCGCTGGCGCCCTGGCGGCGGTGTGGGCGGCAGCCTGGTTCGATTTCTTCTTCACCCTGCCGTATTACCAGTTCACGATCCGCAGCTCCGCGGATGTGACGACCGCGGTCCTGCTGCTGCTGACCGGATTGGCAGTGTCGCAGCTGGCTGCTCGCGCCCGGCGGCTGCAGGTTGTCGCGATCACGGACGCGGGTTACCTGGCGCAGATCCACGAAACCGCCTCGATGAGCAAGTCCGCCCGATCTCCTGATGCGGTTGCCGATCACGTCAAGGAGCAGCTCATCGGCCTGCTTGACCTGGAAGCATCCCGCTTCGAGTACGGCTCCCTGCTTGGCCACCCGCCGCGCCTGGAAACAGACGGCACCGTGATGGTGGGCCGCGCCCGGTGGGATGTTGAGCAGCTGGGCCTGCCCGGCGAGGAGATCGAGCTGCGGACCTTCGGCAACGGCCAGTATTACGGCCGGTTCATGCTGAAGCCCGAGCCGGGTTCGAAGCCCTCGCTGCAGGCGCGCCTGGTCGCCGTGACACTGGCCGATCAGGCTGGACGCGCATTCGGCGCCGGCCAGACCACCCGGAGCCCGCGCTGACGAACCAGCCGCGCGGGCCGGGACTGCAGAGGGGTACCTCACGTCGGCTAGCGGCGTCCGAACAGCCTGGCGTTGCCGCGGGAGTGGCAGGATGCGGTGGTGGCCTTCGATGAGCTGGACGAGCGGATCGTCGTCGCCCTTGTCGACAACGCCAGGGCCACCTACGCGGAGGTCGGGGCCGGCGTCGGGCTGTCCGCGCCGGCGGTCAAGCGGCGGGTGGACCGGCTGCGAGCGTCCGGCGCCATCACCGGTTTTTCCGCCCGGGTAGATCCGGCCGCGATGGGCTGGACGACGGAGGCCTACGTCGAGCTCTTCTGCCGGGGCCGCACCTCGCCCGCCGGCATCGCCGCGGCGGTGGGCAGGTATCCGGAGGTCATCGCGGCCGCGACGATCACCGGGGAGGCCGATGCGCTGCTGCACATCAGGGCCGCCGACGTGCGCCATTTCGAGCGGGTGGTGGAGCGGATCGGCGCGGAGCCGTTCGTCGTGCGCACGCGCAGCGTGATTGTCCTGTCGAGGCTGGTGAACCGGCCGGACGTTCTCCCGCCGGGTGCTCTGGGATGAGGGTGCTGAGAGTTCTGGGATGGGGGTGCCGGGTGCTCTGGGATGAGGGTGCTGGGGAGCACTGGGATGAGGGTGCCGGGTGCCCTGGGATGAGGATGTCTGGGGAGGTCTGGGATGGATCTGGCCGACCGGGAGATGTTCCCAGCCTGATCCGTTAAAGTCGTCAGCATGTCCGAGCGCGAGCCCGATACCTCCGCCAGCACCGCCGAGTTCCGCGCGTTCGCTGCGGGCACGAGCGCCGACAGCGCGCCGCCCTGGTCGATGCGCGCATCCGGCAAGCGCGTGGCCCTGCTCGTCATTGTGATCATCGCCGCGGCGGTCGTCCTCGGCGTCATCGCCTTGCTGGTCATCAACAAGTAGCCGCCTGCACGGGCCTGCGCAGACGGGCCTGCGGGCGCACGCCGGAGGCGCTGGTCACCCGCCAGGGCACAGGCCCGGCCCGGCAGCGATGGCTGCCAGCGGGCGGTTCCTGGGCCATCCGGCGGGCCGCTCTGACTGGCTCACGCCGCCCATGCTTGTATGACCGGTCATGAGCCCGGCGACCGGTGACGACAAGCACCGGCTGACGGCCCTTGAGGGGCTGGCCGCGCTCTCCCTCGACGCGCTGTCCTCGGTCGCGTACGGGCCGGAGGCGATCGTCATCGTCGTGGTCGCCGCCGGGACGGCCGGACTGTCCTACGCGCTGCCCGTCACCGCGGCGATCGTGCTGCTGCTCATCGTGCTCGTCACCTCCTACCGGCAGGTGATCGCGGCATTCCCCGGCGGCGGCGGCGCCTACGCGGTGGCAGGCAAGCACCTGGGCACCATGCCCAGCCTGATCGCGGCCGCCTCGCTGTTCGTCGATTACATCCTGAACGCGGCCGTCGGCGTGTCGGCCGGAGTAGAGGCACTGACCTCTGCCTTCCCTGGGCTCTACCCCGACCGGGTGGTGCTCTGCCTGGTGGTGCTCGCCCTGATCACCGCGGCCAACATGTGGGGCGTCGCGGAGTCAGCCCGGCTGTTCATCGGGCCCACGGTTGTCTTCATCGTGGCGATCGCCGCCGTCATCATCGGCGGCCTGATCCGGGCGCACCCGCTGGTCCCGGTCGCGCACAACCTGCCGCAGGTGACGCAGACGGTCGGCCTGCTGCTGCTGCTGAGGGCGTTCGCGTCCGGTTGTTCCGCGCTGACCGGGGTGGAGGCGATCGCGAACGCCGTCCCGTCGTTCCGCCAGCCGCGGGTCCGCCGGGCGCAGCACACCGAGATGTGGCTGGGCATCCTGCTCGGGGCCATGCTGCTCGGCATCGCGGTGCTGATCCGCAAGTTCCACGCGACCCCGTCGCCGTCGGAGACCGTCCTGGCCGAGCTCACCGCGGCCTCGCTCGGCCGGGGCATCGCTTTCTACGCGATCCAGCTGATCACCACCGTGCTGCTCGCACTGGCCGCGAACACCTCCTTCGGCGGCCTGCCGGTGCTCGCGTCCCTGCTGGCCAGGGACGACTTCCTGCCGCACCTGTTCTCGCTGCGCGCCGACCGGCAGGTGCACCGCTACGGCGTGGGCGTTCTTGCGGCGGCGGCGGCCATCTTGCTTGCCGCCTCCGGAGGGTCCACCCAGGCGCTGATCCCCCTCTTCGCCATCGGCGTCTTCGTGGGGTTCAGCCTGTCCCAGGCGGGCATGGTGCGGCACTGGCACGAACAGCACAGCCGCGGGTGGATGCGCCGCGCCGCGATCAATGGCGTGGGCGCTGTACTTACCGCGGTGGTACTCGCGGTCGAGCTGCTCAGCAAGTTCACCGAGGGCGCCTGGCTGGTGGTGATCGTCGTGCCGCTGCTCGTGCTGATGTTCACCCGGGTGCACGCCGCCTACGACCGGATCGGTGCCCAGCTCCAGCTCGGGCGGCAGCCGCCGCCGCCGCGCAAGAGCAGCTCCCTGGTGGTGGTGCCGGTCGTCGGGATGTCACGGCTCACCGCTGCGGCGATCTCGGCGGCGCTCTCGCTGGGCGACGAGGTTGTCGCGGTTTATGTCTGCTACGCGGATCCAGAGGACAGCGACGTGGATGCTCATTTCCGCGATCAGTGGGATGCCTGGCACCCGAACGTGCGGCTAGTCACGCTGCGCACGGCGCACCGCTCGCTTGCCCCGCCGATCGTGGACTACGTGCGCAAGACCGAGAACGAGGACCGCTACCACCGGCTGGTGGTGCTCATTCCCGAGGTGCAGCCGGACCGGCGCTGGCAGCGGATCCTGCACAACCAGCGGGGTTTTGTGCTCGACCGGGCCATCCAGAACGGCACCGTCAACGTGGTTATCTGCCGTCTGCACTTCAAGCTGTCAGCCCTGGCCCGGCCGCCGGATCACGGCTGACCAGCCCGCAGGGCAGCACGCCGGCGCAGCGGGCCGGCTCAGGAACCGCTGCCGCGGGCCGGCTCAGGAAAGCCGCCGACGGCGGGCTAAGAAGCTGCCGCCGAACTCCCTCCAGTCGCTCCACTCCCCGCCGGTGAAGTTGGTGGATCCCATCCGCAGGCTGGCGTTGATGCCGCCAGCGGCCGGGACCCCGCCGGCGCTGGTCCACGCAGCCGGGCTGCCGAGCACGTGCCCGCCGATCGAGGTCCAGCCGGACCAGGGGGCGTCTCCCGCGGTTCGCAGCTGGCCGATCACCCCGAGCTGGCCGCTGGCCAGCTGGGCATAAACCCTGACGAGGCCATCGGGCCAGCGGATCGCGGCCGGGGTCCGCCGGATCTGCTGGCCGGACGAGCCTCCGGCCAGCGGCGTGCCCCAGTTCCAGCCGCCCGTGCGCAGGCTCTGCCAGGCATAGTCCAGGCCGCCGGCTGTGGTGGTCGCGAACAGCTCGGTCTGCCCGGCGGCGTCGCGCGCCACGGCGGGGTTCGCGGTAAGCCCGGACGGGCTGGCACCGACTGCATGCCAGCCGTGCCACGAGCCGCCGTGCCAGCGGTCGGCCGCTGCGGTTCCCGCCGTGGTGATGCAGAAGACCGTCAGCTTGCCGGGGCCGGGCAGCGGTACCGGCGAGCTTGCGCAGCTGCCGCCGATGCCCTTCCACGGCGTCCAGCTGCTGTCGGCGTTTGCCGCGGTCTGGCGGGTAGCGCGCACGGTGCCGCCGGACCTGGTGACGAAGACCTCGACATCACCGCCCGGCCGCCTGGCCGCCCCCGGATCCTTCGTGATGGCGCCTGGCTGCCCGCCCGCGCCCACCGGGCCGCCCCACTGCCATCCGTCGGGCGCGCTGGGCTGCTGCCAGGCATGTGCTACCTGGCCAGCGGCAGTGCGGGCGAATACGGTCAGGTCGCCGTTAGCGTCCGCGGCCACGGCCGGGTTGCTCGCGATGTTGTGCGGCGAGTCGCCGACCGCCTGAATCCCGGACCAGGTGTGGCTGCTCGTCGGGTGCTGGTAGTCGTGCACGAGCGTGTGGTTGGCTGCCATCGCGAACCACTCGGCCGCCTTGTTGAGGTCCCGGCTCACGGCGACGCGGAAGCTGGGGCGTCCCTGGAGGACGGGAACGGGGCCACCGAGCCTGGTGTCGAGCTGGTCGTTGTCGACATCGATGGTTGCGTCGCCCCAGCTTTCGTTGTGGCCGCCCTGGTACTGATGGATGCGCTGGTGATTCGTCCACATCGTGGCCGGCATGTAGGAGCTCTTCGTGGTGGCCTGGCCGTCCCAGTCCGCGTAGTAGATGACGTCAGGCTCTGTCATGGTGCTGGCGGCATCGACCAGGTCGGCGATGTTGGAGAACGACTCGTAGACGGCCGCCTGGTAGCCCGCGGCGTGCAGTTCGCTGTCCCAGCTGCTGAGGAACGTCACTACCTCGGACCCGCATCCGGAGTAGGCCTCCATGTCATCGATGATCGGCGTGCCTGCCGGGATGCCCAGCTCCTTGGCCTGGGCCGCCGCGTCCTTCGCGGCGGCCTTGCCTTCCGCCGCGGCCTCGGCCGGGATGATGACGGCGTCCCCGTCGGCCCGCACGCAGCTTGCCTGCAGGCCGACGTAGAGCGGGAAGTAGTGCCAGCCCTGCTTCTGGATGGCAGTGATCCACGAGGCAGTGAGGTTGGCCTGTGCGCAGGCCCGGTTGACCCCCCCGATGTAGATGCCCACGGCACGCAACGGCGAGGCAAGCCAGTCCTTCATGGTGCTGGCCGCGGGCGCGGCGCAGGTGTCGAATCCGCCGCCCTCGTAGGGCGGCTGCCGCGGCGCGGCTGCCGGCGGCGCCATCGGCCGGGCCAGCATGGCAGCCCGGGCGGCCCGGCCGGCCGGCGCGGCGCGCGGGCCGGCGGCGGTGCTGATCGCGATGGTGGACTGGATCCGCCTGGCCAGTGCCGGGTCACTGCCGTAGGTCAGGCTGACCTCGACGCCGGCGGCCGGCAGGATGTCGGTGATCGTATGTGTTATGCCGTAGTCGGGGTTGGTCCGCGCGGGCAGCCCGCCGATCGTCACGTTCGCGGTCGCCTCCCGCGCGTCGGGGCTGGCCGGGTTGGCGCGCTGGATCCAGGCCGCCTCGGTCTTTCCCTGCGCGGCAGCCGGGCAGGATGACTGCGGCCCCGGGGTGCCGAGGTAGACGGCGTGCACGTCCAGCATCGGGCAGGCGGACGGCTGCGCGGACAGGTTCAGCACCGGCCAGGCGGCTGGTGCCCGCAGGCTTACCCCGTCGTAGGTCACCGTGTGCCAGCCGCCGGAGGCCGCGGCCTGCGCGAGCGCGGGCGCTCCAACTACGAACAGGCTTACGACACTTACCAGGACAAAGGTATTTTTTCGAAATCCCATGCAATCATCGTCGCACGAGAAGAGCCGAATGGGACGACTATTGCGTAACTCTTAGCATTTAATTCGTGACTGTACGTTAATAGACCTTTAATCGGCCGGTTCGTCCGTTCCGGGCTGGTACCGGTAGCCCATGCCGGGCTCGGTGATCAGCCAGCGCGGCCGGGCCGGGTCCGGCTCGAGCTTGCGGCGCAGCTGGGCCATGTACAGGCGCAGGTTGCCGCCCGCGTCGCCGTAGCCGGGTCCCCAGACCTCGGTCAGCAGCTGGCGCTGGCTGAGCAGCTTGCCGGGATGCCGCAGCAGTACCTCCAGCAGGTGCCACTCGGTCGGGGTGAGCCGGACGTCCGTGCCGCCGGCCGGCCCGGGCCCGTGCCTCGGCCTGTGCCCCGGCCTCGGCTTGGCCGCCGGCGTCACCCGCTTGGCGGCGAGGTCGATGATCAGCTCACCGAGGCGGACCTCCGGCACCTCCCCGTCGGGTGCCATGCGGCGGCCGACGGCGCGGATCCGGGCGAGCAGCTCGTCCATCGCGAACGGCTTGGTCACGTAGTCGTCCGCGCCCGCGTCCAGTGCCTCTACCTTGTCCGTGCTGTCGGCGCGGCCGGACAGCACGATGATGGGCGCGCTTGTCCAGCCGCGCAGCCCCTGGATCACCTCGACGCCATCCAGATCGGGGAGCCCGAGGTCCAGGATGACGACGTCCGGCGGGTGCCTGGCGGCCTCGGCCAGCGCCTGCGCGCCGTTCGCCGCGACCGAGACGTCGTAGTGGCGCACCCGCAGGTTGATCCGCAGCGCGCGGAGTATCTGCGGTTCGTCATCGACGACCAGGACGCGAGTCACCCGCTCACCGTGTCACAAGCTCACCCGCCACGGGGGTCCCGCAACACCGGGGTGGCAGCGGGAATCTCAGGGTTCTCGCCGGCGGGGTGCCCGCTCGCGCCCGTTCCGCCAGGTCCGCCTGGCCCCGGCCGGCCAGGTTCTGGTCCGCCGGCGACGGCGCGGGCCGGACCCGGTACCGCGGGCAGCGACAGCGACATGGTCAGCCCGCCGCCGGGGGTCTCCTCCGGCTCAAGGGTGCCGTCCATCGCCTCGGTCAGGCCGCGGGACAGTGCGAGCCCGAGGCCGACGCCGGTGGTGTTGTCGGTATCACCGAGCCGCTGGAACGGGACGAACATCCGGCCCCTGTCTTCCTCGGGGATTCCGGGCCCGCGGTCGACGACGCGCAGCTCGACGCGGTCGCCGAGGGTACTAGCCGTCAGCAGCGGAGGCTTGCCCCGTGGCGAATAGCGGAGCGCGTTGGCCGCGAGGTTCACGATCACTCGTTCCAGGATCGCCGGATCAACTCCGACTTCGGGCAGATCATCTGGGATGTCGACAATGATCGTCTTGGCCGCTGGCCCGAGGTCATCCAGTGAGCGGGCGACTATCTCCTCGAGATCGGCAGGCCGGGGAAATACCGACAGCGCCCCGGCCTGCAGCCTGCTCATGTCAAGCAGGTTGTCGACCAGATGAGCCAGCTTGTCGAGCGACTCGTCGGCGGTAGCGAGCAGCTCATCGTGGTCCTCGGCGCCCCATTGGACGTCTTCGGAACGCAGGCTGGTCACCGCCGCCTTGGCCGAGGCAAGCGGTGTTCGCAGGTCGTGGCTGACGGCAGCCAGGAGAGCAGTCCGCATCCGGTCGGCTTCCGCAATCGGCCGGGCTGCCTCGGCTTCCGCGGTCAGCCGCTGCTGCTCGAGCGCGGCCACGGCGTAAGCGGCGAAGGCGCCGAGGACCCTGCGGTCGGTGGCCGGGAGCGGGCGCCCGCGCAGGGCGAGGCACACGTTGTCAGTCACCGGCACCTCGACGTCGGCGTCCTCGGGCCGGGGGACCGGATGCTCGCCGGAAGTCGCGACGGCGATCCAGCCCGCAGCGGGCCCGCGGGGAGCGCCGGCCCGGCCGGGGGTGCGCTCCAGCAAGGTCACCGAGTCCATGCTGAATGCCTCTTTGACCCGGTCGAGCACCGCAGGTAGCGCCTGCTGGCCGCGCAGCACGCTGCCGGCCGTGGTGACCAGCAGCTCAGATTCCGCGCTGGCGCGGGCCGCCTGCTTCGTGCGCCGCGCCGCGTCGTCCACTATCGAGCTGACCACCAGCCCCACGACGACGAAGACGCCGAGAGCCAGCGCGTTGTTGGCCTGGGAGATGGTGAACTTGTGGATCGGCGGCGTGAAGTAGAAGTTGAGCAGCAGCGAGCCCGCGATTGCCTCCAGGACGGCGGGCAGGAACCCGCCTACTAGGGCTACCGCGATGACCGCGAGCAGGAAGGCAAGCACATCGCTGGTCAGGTTGAGCTCGTTGCGGAGGATGGCGAGGATCGCGGTGAGCAGCGGCGCGAGCACAACTGCCAGGGCGTATCCCGCGAGTCTGCGCCGCAGCGGCAGCCCGCCGCGGGACTTCGGCAGCCCGCGCCCGCGCCCCATCTGGGCGTGCGTGACGATGTGGACGTCGATGTCACCGGAGTCGCGGATGGTCCGCATGCTGACGCCGGGTCCGGTCAGCAGCGACGAGAGCCACTTGCGCCGGCTCGCGCCGAGAACGAGCTGGGTCGCGTTCTCGGCCCGGGCGAAGGTGAGCAGGGCCTCGTGCACATTATCGCCGATTACCTGGTGATAGGTACCGCCCAGGGACTCGGCGAGGTGCCGCTGGGCGGCCAGCGCGGCCGGGTTCGCGCCGGTCAGGCCATCGGACCTGGTCACGTGCAGGGCCAGCAGGTCACCGCCCGAGGAGCGCGCGGCGATCCTGGCCGCGCGCCTGATCAGCGTCTCCCCTTCAGGACCGCCGGTGAGCGCGACAACAACGCGCTCCCTGGCTTCCCAGGTTCCGTGGATGTCGTGGGCCGCGCGGTAGCGCTGCAGTCCCTCGTCCACCTTGTCGGCCAGCCACAGCAGGGCAAGCTCGCGCAGCGCGGACAGGTTCCCTGCCCGGAAGTAATGGGTTAGCGCTGCGTCGATCTTCTCGGCGGGGTAGATGTTGCCGTGAGCCATCCGGCGGCGCAGCGCCTCCGCGGTCATGTCGACCAGCTCCACCTGATCGGCTGCTCGGACGACCGCGTCGGGCACGGTCTCCCGCTGGGGAACACCGGTGATCTTCTCGACCACGTCGTTCAGGGATTCCAGATGCTGGATGTTCACCGTCGAGATGACCTCAATGCCTGCCGCGAGCAACTCCTCGACGTCCTGCCAGCGCTTGGAGTTGCGGGACCCCGGCACGTTCGAGTGCGCGAACTCGTCCACGAGCGCGATCTCCGGGCGGCGCGCGAGCACGGCGTCGAGATCCATCTCCTCGAAGAACGTGTCGCGGTAGGGGATCCGGGCGCGGGGGACGACCTCCAGGCCGTCCAGCTCGTCGGCGGTGTGCTGCCTGCCGTGGGTCTCGACGAAGGCCACGACGACGTCAGCGCCACGCTCCTGCCGCCGGTGGCCCTCGCCGAGCATGGCGAAGGTCTTGCCGACGCCGGCTGCCGAGCCGAGGTAGATCCTCAGCTGGCCGCGGTTCGGCGGGGCCTGCTGGCCCGGATAGCCCGTCTGGCTCATAGCCTTCCTTGTCAGCGCGCCGCGCATCTCTGTCCGGAAGAGCTGCGCTCTGCCTGGGACATGCGCTCTGTCTGGAACATAAGCCACCCCGGCGGCCGCCCGGATGACCGGCCCGGCGTGATCCAGCTGCCGCCGCGTGCTGCCGCGCTCTGGTAGGCGTTCATGGCTGGTACCGGTAGCCCATCCCTGGCTCGGTCAGCAGGTAGCGAGGGCGCGGCGGATCGTCTTCCAGCTTGCGGCGGAGCCTGGCCATGTGAAACCGGAGGTAGTGGGTGCTGCGCTCGAACCCGTGCCCCCAGACCTCGGTCAGCAGGCGATCGGAGCTGACGAGCTGCCCGGCGGAGGTCAGCAGGATCTCGAGCAGCCGCCATTCGGTGGGGGTGAGGTGAACCGTCTCCGATGGGGTAGCTGGCTGCCCGGCGGCTGGGGTAGCTGGCTGCCCGGCGGCGGGCCGGGCGGCCGGGAGCGGACCGGCGTTCCTGGTAATCGTGTGGCTGGTCAGGTCGATCTCGCACCGGCCGATGCTGAATCTGGCGCGGTCCGGCGCGTGATCGCCGTGACGCAGCGCCGCCCGCAGCCGCGCCAGCAGCTCCGCCATATTGAACGGCTTGATGACGTAGTCGTCGGCGCCCGCGTCGAGTGCACCCATCTTGTCCCCGGAGCCGGCTCGCCCGGAGATCACGATGACGGGAGCTGCGGACCATCCGCGCAGCTCGCGGATCACCTCAGCGCCATCTAGGTCGGGCAGCCCGAGATCCAGCAGGATGGCGTCGGGGGGCTGCCTGGTCGCCTCGGCGAGCGCCTCGCGCCCCGTCGGCGCGGCGGCCACCTCGTAGCCGCGGGCGCGCAGGTTGATCTGCAGCGCCCGCAGCAGCGCGGGCTCGTCCTCGACTATCAGGATCCGCGGGTTCCTGGCTGCGGCAGGACGCGCGGGCGGGCTCACCGTCCGCCCGCGCGCCCGCGTAAACTGCCCTTTCCCGGCACCGGGATCAGGCCGGGTACTTCTCATCGAGCGCAATGTTCAGGGTCAGCACGTCCACCCGCGGCTCGCCGAGGAACCCCAGCGTGCGGCCCTGGGTGTACTGCCTGACCAGTGCCGTGATCACTGCCGGGCTGACGTGCCGTGCCGCCGCCACCCGGTCCACCTGGATGGCCGCGTTCTGCGGCGAGATATCCGGGTCCAGGCCCGAGCCGGAAGCGGTGACCGCGTCTGCCGGAATCTGGGAGATCCGGACGTGGTCGAATTTCGCGATCTGCTGCTGGCGCTGCTTGACTAGCTGTATCTGCACGGGGTTGTCCGGGCCCAGGTTCGACGCGGAGGAATACCGCGGGTCGCAGCCGTAGTCGTTCTTGGCGCCCGCGAGGATCGCGTCGGACGGCCGCGGCTGGAAGTACTGCGCCAGCGGGTTGCCCTTGGCATCGGTGAACTCCTGGCAAAGCAGGCTGGAGCCGACCACCTGGCCCTTGTAGCTCACCAGCGAGCCATTGACCTGGTGGTGGAACGCAACCTGGCTGATGCCGAGCATTGCCAGCGGGTAGATGATCCCGCAGACCACGGTGAACAGGAGCAGGCCGCGCAGCGCAGCGATGTGCTGCCGGACGATGCTGGGTAGACGATTCATGTCAATCACCGGAATCCAGGAATGAATTGAATGATGAGGTCGATGGCCTTGATCCCGATGAACGGGACGATCAGCCCGCCAGCGCCGTAGATCCACAGGTTCCTGCGGAGCAGTGCCGACGCCGAGCTCGGCCGGTACTTGACGCCGCGCAGCGCCAGCGGGATCAGCGCGACGATGATCAGCGCGTTGAAGATGATCGCCGAGGTGATCGCCGACTGCGGGCTGTGCAGGTGCAGGATGTTCAGCTTTGCCAGGCCGGGGATCACACCCTCGAACATGGCCGGGATGATGGCGAAGTACTTCGCCACGTCGTTGGCGATGGAGAAGGTGGTCAGCGCGCCGCGGGTGATGAGCAGCTGCTTGCCGATCTCCACGATCTCGATGAGCTTGGTCGGGTTGGAGTCCAGGTCCACCATGTTCCCGGCTTCCTTGGCCGCCGAGGTACCAGTGTTCATGGCCACCCCGACGTCGGCCTGGGCGAGCGCGGGAGCGTCGTTGGTGCCGTCCCCGGTCATCGCGACCAGCTTGCCGCCTTCCTGCTCCTTCTTGATCAGCGNNTGTCTTCCGGCGTGGCCTCGGCGAGGAAGTCATCCACCCCGGACTCGTCCGCGATCGCCTTGGCGGTCAGCGGGTTGTCACCGGTGATCATGATGGTGCGGATGCCCATCTTGCGCATCTCGGCGAACCGCTCGGCGATGCCCTCCTTGACGATGTCCTTGAGGTAGACGACGCCCAGCGCCCTGGCGGTGCCATGGGCATGCTCGGCCACCACCAGCGGGGTGCCGCCGACTCCCGAGATGCTGTCCACCATCTGCCCGAGACCAGCTGTCGGCGTGCCGCCGTTGTCGCGGATCCACTGCATGACCGAGGCCGCTGCGCCCTTGCGGACCTCGCGGCCGTCCGCTAGGTCCACGCCGCTCATCCTGGTCTGCGCGGTGAATTCCACGAACTCCGCGTCGTGCAGCTCGCCTTCTTCGCGCTCGCGCAGGCCGTAAGAATTCTTGGCCAGCACGACGATCGAGCGGCCCTCTGGCGTGTAGTCGGCCATGCTGGACAGCTGGGCTGCATCGGCCAGCTCGGCCGCTGAGACTCCGTCTGCCGGCAGGAACTCGGTCGCCTGCCGGTTGCCCATGGTGATGGTGCCGGTCTTGTCCAGCAGCAGCGTGTTCACGTCGCCAGCCGCCTCGACCGCACGGCCGGACATCGCCAGCACGTTGCGCTGGACCAGCCGGTCCATCCCGGCAATGCCGATCGCCGACAGCAGCGCGCCGATCGTGGTCGGGATCAGCGCGACGAGCAGCGCGACCAGGATCACTGTGCTCTGCGGCGCCTTGGAGTAGAACGCCATCGGCTGCAGCGTGACCACGGCCAGCAGGAAGATGACAGTCAGCGACGCGAGCAGGATGTTCAGCGCGA
>PMSW01000130.1 GCA_003168215.1 Actinomycetota bacterium | reverse complement strand
TGGCCGCAAGCGCCCAGCAGCATCGTTACTGCAACAGTGGTGGATGCGGTGATGAATAAGGATCTCATACCGCCTACGACGGAGCACGCCGCCGACCGGTTGCGAGCCCAGGCCCGGCTACGAAGCGCGGCTGCAGGCTCGCTCGTCGTGTGACCCGCGTCCGCGAGCTTGGCGCACCGTGTGCCCGCGAGAGATCCGAGCCCTCACCGGAAGTGGATCTCCAAGCCGTCTCGCTCGAAGAGCACGCGCCTCCGCCGCTCCGGTAGCTTGGCAGCCGTGTCACCGATCCGCAGGACGGTCATGGAACCACGAGAACTCGCCGATCTTCCCTACGCCGCCGCGCTGCGGCCGCATGCGGGCGGGCTGCGCCAGGACGAAGAGTATGACTCGGTGCATTTCGACCGGCTGGCCTTCGATGATGTCACCGCGGCAAACGCCCGGTTCATCGAGTGCGCTCTCACCCAGGTGTCGTTCCAGGCGGGGCAGCTCCGCCGGGCCAGGTTCACCGACGTGTGGCTACGCGAGGTCCGGATGATGATGACCAATCTCGCCGAGACGACTTGGCAGGACGTGACCTTCGCCGGGTCGGTCCTGGCCGGTACCGAGGCATTCGCGGCGCAGTTGCGCAGGGTCACCTTCCGGGGATGCAAGCTCGATTCGGTGAATTTCCGTGATGCCGCGCTCACTGATGTCACGTTCGACAACTGCCTGCTCCGCGACGTGGACTTCGGCGGCGCAACGCTGACACGCACCGTCTTCACCGCCTCGCGGCTGGACAAGACGGACTTCAGCCGGGTGACCCTGGACGACGTCGACCTTCGCGGCGCGGAGCTCGGAATCACGATCAGCCCTGACTCACTGCGCGGCGCGATCATCACCACCGCGCAGCTCATGGCCGTCGCTCCGCTGCTCGCCGAGACCCTGGGCATCACTGTCACCGGCGGCGACTGAGAGCGGGCAGGCCCCCGGCGTGTCCTCAGGCCCCGACTGTCCCGTCGATTCCCTCTCGCAGGAGGTCGGCATGGCCGGCGTGCCGGGCGTACTCGTGAATCAGGTGCAGCATCACCAGCCGCAGCGACACGTCCTCGCCCCAGCTGGGCTGGCGGGCGGTCACGTCGAGCGACTCCGCCGACTCCTCGATCCGGCGTGAGTGCCCGACCTCTGCCTGCCAGGCATCGAAGGCCTCGGACCGGGTGGCCGCACTCGCGTCGTACGCCGCCTGGTAGTCGCCCTCGTCCGACCAGACGAGCGGGATGTCCTCGGAGTTGATTACCCGGCGGAACCAGGTGCGTTCCACCTCGGCCATGTGCCGCACCAGGCCGAGCAGCGAAAGCGTCGATGGCGGCATCGACTGACGGCGCAGGTCCTCATCCGACAGGCCGTCGCACTTCATGGCGAGCGTCGCCCGGTGATAGTCGAGGAAGGCGCGCAGCATCTCGCGCTCGCCCGCGATCAGCGGCGGGCCGATGCGTTCGGTGGTCACTGCTGATTCCTCCCGGCGGCGATGATGCTGCTGCCCCGGCCGCGCGCGCCGCACGAGCCCGTCGCCACCAAGGCCCGTTAAGTATTCAGGACGGCGGCGATGTGTTCGATCATCTTGGTGAGGATGGGCTGCGGGGTGGCGAAGTTGAACCGGAATGCGCCCGCGCCGCCCGTGCCGAAAGCAGGGCCGTCCACCACCGTGATGTGCGCGCGGTCGATGACGAGGGCGCCGGGTGAGTCCGGCAGGTCCATCGCGGTGCAGTCGAGCCAGGCGAGGTAGGTGCCGTCGGGCGGGCGGTAGCGCACCTGCGGCAGGCGGCGGCTGAGCAGGCCGCCCAGCAGGCGGCGGCTGTCGTCGAGGTAGGCGAGGACTTCGTCCAGCCACGCCTCGCCGTGCCGGTACGCGGCAATGTTGGCGACGACGCCGGGATTGCTCGCACCGTGCGAGGCGAAGAATCCCATCTCCTCCCAGCGCTGCCGGTCCGGCTCGTTGGTGAGGATCACCTGGGCGCATTTGAGGCCGGGCAGGTTCCACGCCTTCGAGGCGGACGTGGCGGTCAGCGTGTGCGACGCGGCGGCGTCAGAGGTCGATGCGTAGGGGATGTGGCGCACTCCCGGATAGACGAGCGGACCGTGGATCTCGTCGGCGAAGACCCGGCCGCCGTGCCGGTCGACGACGTCCGTCAGCTGCGCCATCTCGGCGGCGGTGAAGACCCGGCCGAGCGGGTTGTACGGGTTGCAGAAGATGAGCAGATGCCCGCCGGCCCGGAAGGCGCCGGAGATCGCGTCAAGGTCGAGGGTGAAGAAGCCGGCGTCGCCGCGCATCTGCACCTGGATGATCTCGCGGCCGAGGAAGCCCGGCACGGCGAGGAACGGCATGTAGGCGGGCGTGGGCAGGATGACCGGCGAGCCCGGGCGGGAGAAGTGCGTGATGGCGATCTCCAGCGCCTTGATCACGTCCGGGACGGGATGGATCAGCGCGGGATCGACCTGCCAGCCGTAGCGGCGCTGCTCGAACTCCGCGCAGGCCACGGCAAGCTCATCGGCCAGGAACGGCGGCAGGTAGCCGAAGTTCGCGTCAGCTGACAGCCCGGCGAGCGCGTCGAGGATCGGCGGCGCGGCGCCGAAGTCCATCTCCGCCACGGCCGCTCCGAACCCGTCCGGGCCCGGAGCCGCCCACTTGAAGCTGCCGCGGGCGCGAAGCATCGCCACGGTCGTGGTGTCGATTGCCTGTCTGAGATTTCCTGGCACGCCCTTATCCTCTACCGGGTTGATCTCCGCCAGGTAAACGGGCCGGGCCGGGCCTGCGGGCCTTGACGCTCCTTCTCGCGCCGCCATAGCGTGGATCCACGCCGCCGCCAACGCTGCCGCTCGCGTTCCACTCAGGCTGGCCGAGGACGAGGTGATGCGATGCCGGAGGTGCTCACCGCGCCGCGAGTCATTACCGGCGATGGGACCGTGACCGGCGATGGGACCGTGACCGGCGGCGGGACCGTGACCGGCGGCGCGGTCGTGATCGGCGATCGCACCGTTGACTGGGCCGGCCCCGCGGAAGCGCTGCCGGCCGAGTACGCGGCGCTGCCGCGGACGGACTACCCGGGCTCGACCATCATGCCGGGCCTGATCGACAGCCACGTCCATCTCGGGTTCGACGGCGGCCCGAATCCGGCCGCGCGGATGCGCGGCGAGACCGACGAGCAGCAACTGGTGCTGATGCTGCGCAGCGCGCGGGAGCTGCTCGGCGTGGGCGTGACCACCGCCCGCGACCTCGGCGCACGGGCCTACCTGGATGTGGTCGTGCGTGATGCCATTGCCGGCGGCCTGGCTCGCGGGCCGCGGATGGTCGTGGCAGCCCGGCCGATCACCGTCACCGGCGGGCACTGCTGGTTCATGGGCGGCGAAGCTGACAGCGAGGACGATCTGCGCCGGATGGTCCGTACCCACCACAAGCACGGCGCCGACCTGATCAAGGTCATGTCCACCGGCGGGTTCATGACGACCGGATCGGCACCCTGGTACGCCCAGTTCACCAGCGCGCAACTGGCGGTGATCGTCGAGGAGGCAGGACGCGTCGACAAGCCGGTCGCAGCGCACGCGCACGGCATCGAGGGCATCCGCCGGGCGGTCGAGGCCGGAGTCAGCACGCTCGAGCACTGCTCCTTCGTGACCGAGACCAACGAGCGGCGCTTCGACGAGGCCCTCGCCGCCCGGATCGCCGAGCGGAAGATCTTCGTCTGCCCGACCATCAACGTGAACGCGCCCTACGTCGCCAAGCTGACCGGCATCGCGGTCGGTGAGCATCTCATGGCGATGCACGAGATGGGAGTGCGGATCATCACGGGCACCGACGCGGGCATCGACAACACCCCGCACCACCAGTACGTCGGCGCGCTGGAGTACCTCGTGTCGCTGGGCTTCCAGCCCGGTGAAGTGCTCGCGATGGCCACCACCGAGGCTGCGGCGGCGCTCGGCGTCGGCGCGATCACCGGCCGCCTCGCGCCCGGCTACGACGCCGACCTCATCGTCGTTGACGGCGACCCGCGAACCGACATCGCGGTGCTCGGCAAGCTGCACCGGGTCATCGCCCGCGGCCGCGACTACCGGCCCGACAGCGGCCGCTTCGATGTCAGCGCACCCGGCACGCCATTCGCGGCCCCGGGACACAGCGTCGATCTCAGGTTGCTGACCGAGGCGACCAGGCGACGCCAGGCCTAGTACGGCAGCCGCCATTGACGGTTTGAGCTGGTGGAATGTAGCAGGAAGACGAACCTCGGACTACGGCGTTTGTCCGCCAGGCCCTCGCCGCCGGCTCGACCGCACCCGTCCCACCCGGCAGCGGCCCGCAGATGTTCTCACTCGCCGACCCGGACAGCACCGAGGGCATCCTGGCGGCATCCGGCTTCGCCGAGGTCGGCTGCACCGAAGTGCACGCGCCCGTCTGCTGCGGCTTGGACGCCGCCACCGCCTACGACTTCGTCCTCGGCTTGCGGACATCAAGGACCTCCTCGCCAGCCTGGATGCCGCCACGGCCGAGGAGGAGCGGGGGGCTCTGCAACGGCTACGCGCCATCATCGGCGGGCGCAACACCGGCAGCGGCGTGCTGTTCGACCCCGTGCCTGGATTATCACCGGTCACCGCCGCTGGCCTGCAGACGGCGGCCTGATTGCGAGTCAGTCGGAAAGAGCCGTTCCCTGGACATGCCTACGGAGCCGGCAAGACGAACATCGGAAAGGCCACTTGCATGCAGGCGCGGGTCGCGCCTGTCATCATGCCGGGTTGGACCGGGTACTGGGTGTGGCCGCGGGCGAGAAGGGGATCCGGAGTGCCGCGAGCGCGTCGGGGGTGAGGGCGTGCTCCGCGGCGTCGACCACCCCGAGGTCGGCGCGAATGTGCAGTTCGGCAGCTGTGACGAGCAGTTCTACCAGGGGTGCCCCTGAGGCGGCGGCCCTGGCGTCAGCCAGGCTGCGCAGTTCCGTGAGCAGATGCACCCGCTGGTGCCGCAGCACGGCGGCTAGCATCGCCGGGTCTCCAGCTTGAGCCGCTGCCATTACCTTGAGGAAGAAGTCGTCACGGTAGCCGCGGGTGCGCACGCTCGGCTCGTTCAGCCAGCGGTCGAGTTCCTCGCGGCCGGCCGGGGTGAGCCGGTGGACCAGCCGGTCCGGCTTGACCGCCTGCGGCTGGCGCTGGGATTCGATCAGGCCGTCGCGGGCGAGCCGGTCGAGGATCTGGTAGAGGTGGCCGATGTTCAGCCCTCCCCACTGTTCGCCCACTGCCTGCTCGAAGCTGCCCTTCAGCGCGTAGCCGTGCGCGGGCTCCGCCGCGAGGAGAGCCAGCACGGCGTGGTGCAGAGGCATGTCATCGTTCTCCTGCGTCTGGTGGGGTAACGATGCGGTGTCACCTTACATTGCCACTAGGCGCTTGCATTGTTGCTAGGTAAGGTCCAGGGTAGTCATGTATCCGGGCCGGCGTCACGCGGCCGGGGAAACGGCAGCCGGAGGTGCCAGCGGTGGGCAGGCTCGCCTGGTTGCAGCATCGGTTCCGGGCCGGCCGCGCGCTGGCGCTGCTGGCCGGGATGCTGGTGGCGGCCACGGCGTTCACCGTGCTGACGGCCGCCGCCCGCGCCGCGCAGATCCGCACCATTGGCACGGTGAACGCGCACTTCCAGCCCTCCTACGACATCCTGGTCCGGCCGGCGGGGGCAAGGAGCAGCCTGGAGAAGGCCACCGGCACTGTCCAGCCGGGTTTCCTGTCCGGCATCTACGGCGGGATCACCATGGCCCAGTGGCGCCAGATCGAGAAGATCCCCCGCGTGCAGGTGGCCGCGCCGATCGCCATGGTGGGCTATTACCTGGTGGACGCGGACTTCCCGGTTGACCTGCCCGCCGCCGGCCTCGCCCGCTCCGGCCGCCAGCTCTACCGGGCAACCACGACCTGGGTGAGCGCGAACGGCGCCACCCGGATCGTGCAGCCTCCCACGTACGTCTACGTCACCCCGGGCCGGGTCCACAGTGCTGCTCCCCCCGCGGCTACCGAGACCTTGCCGGACGGCTCGACGGTGGCCCCGTGCCCAGCCCGCGGGCCGGCGTCCAGCCCGTTCAGTTACGCCCAGCAGGCGGAGGCGTGGTGCTTCTCGAAGATCAACGGTCTCGGTCTGTCGCACGAGAGGCTCACCTCCCCGGACCTGAACGGGCATACGGGTTTCGGCGTCTCCTGGGAGTTCCCGATGCTGATAGCCGCGGTCGACCCGGCGGCCGAGGCAAAGCTGGACGGCCTCAATCACGCGGTGACCTCGGGACGGTACCTGCCGGAAACCTACAAGAGCGGGGATGAGTTCCCGGTGCTGGCCGCGGCGGGCAGCGGCGTCGGCGAGTACTCGGTGACCCAGGTCCAGGAGCTGGCGTCCCCCTCGGCGCCGCCGGTGCTGGACACCGCGACGATGCGCAAGGACTCCACGGCGGCCGGGCGCACGGTGCTCAGCCTGACGCTCACCGCCAGCCATGCCTACCAGTACCTGCTCAAGCAGATGGGAACAGCCGCCAGCGCGGACGACAGTGCTATTCAGTACTGGTCAGTCGGCTCGGTGCGCTACCAGCGCGGCCGCGACGGGGACCTGACGCCGGTCGCGGTACGCAATCCGGTCTCGGTATGGCATTTTTCCGCCGGGGTTTTCACGCCCATGGACAACGCCGACACCCAGTACCGGACGCTACGGGAACACGTATTGCCGACAGACCAGTTTTCGAACAGCTCTACCATTCTGCCCGCGTCGCCAGTGCTGACCGGGACGTTCAGCGAAAGCAGGATCGCCGCCTTCGATCCGCTGTCCCGGGTGCCGCTGGGGCCGTATCAGCCGACGACCGCAGCGCCGGCGAACGCGGCGAGCAGCAAGGCGCTGGGCGGCTCGGACCTGCTGCCCAGCCTCAACCTCGGTGGTTACGTCAGCCAGCCGGCGCAGCTCATCACCACGCTGTCGGCGCTGCCGGCGCTGGAGAACAGCAACTACAGCGGCGGAACGCAGCTGGCGAAGGCGCCGATCAGCGTGATCCGGGTCCGCGTGGCCGGGGTCACCGGAGCGAGCCCGGCCTCGCTGAACCGGATCAAGACGGTGGCCGGGCAGATCGAGCTGCGCACCGGCCTGACCGTCGACATCGTCGCCGGATCCTCCCCGGAGCCCACCACCATCGCGCTGCCCGCCGATAAGTACGGCACCCCCGCGCTGCTGCTGTCCGAGGACTGGATCAAGGAAGGCGTCGCGGTCACCATCCTGGACGCGGTCGACCGCAGCAGCGTCACGCTGTTCGTCTTGATCCTGGTCGTCTGCGCGCTGTTCGTGGCCAACTCGGCGACGGCGGCGGTCCGCGGCCGCCGGCGGGAACTCGGGGTGCTGGCAGCTCTGGGCTGGACCAGGCCCCGGCTGTTCGCCGTCGTGCTCGGCGAGGTAGCCATGATCGGGATGATCGCGGGCATCCTCGGCGCACTGCTTGCCCCGCCGCTGGCCGCGGCGCTGGGGCTGCATGCCTCCCCTGCCCGCGCTGCCCTGGCCATCCCGGTCGCCATGGCGCTGGTCGTCGTCGCCGGCGCGGCGCCAGCCTGGCTGGCCGCCCGCGCCGACCCGGTGGCTGCCGTCCGGCCGCCGGCGCTGGCCGTGCGCCGCGCCCGCCAGCCGTCCGGGATCACCGGCCTGGCCCTGGTGAACGTGCTCCGCACGCCGGGACGCACGCTGGTCGGCGCGCTCAGCCTCGCCGTCGGCGTGACCGCGCTCACCCTGCTCATCGGGGTCACGCTGGCATTCCGCGGCGCCGTCAGCGGCACGCTGCTCGGCGACTACGTGACGGTCCAGGTTCGCGGCGTGGACTACATCGCGGTCGCGACGACCGTCACCCTGGGCGTGCTGGCGATCGCCGATGCCATGCTGATCAGCATTACCGAACGGGCGCCGGAGCTCGCCACGATCCGCGCCTTCGGCTGGCCCGAGCGGGCGCTGCGCCGCATGGTGATCACCGAGGGCGCGCTGGCCGGCATCGCAGGCTCGGTCATCGGCGCCGTCATCGGACTGGCGGGCGCCGCGGTCTTCGCCGGACAGCTCCCGCCGTTGCTGTACGCCGCGGCGGGCACCGCGGCCGCAGTCGGGATGCTGGTGACCTGCGCGGCCGCGCTGCTGCCCGCCCACCTGCTCCGCCGGCTGCCCGCCGCACAGCTACTCGCCCAGGAGTGAGCCATGACCGACACCGATCCCGTCAGCGCCGCCGCCGGGCAGCACGCCGTCATCGAGCTCCGCGGCGTCAGCAAGCACTACGGAACAGGCAGCGGCCAGCCGGTGGCTGCCGCCGACGAGGTCAGCTTCGCCATCGAGCACGGCGGCCTCATCGCGCTGTCCGGCGCCTCGGGTTCCGGCAAGTCGACGGTGCTGCACCTGATCGGCGCTATCGAGCGCCCGGACTCTGGCACGATCGTGAACGACGGCACCGAGGTCACCACGCTGCGCGGCGCGGCGCTGGCGGCTTACCGCCGTTCGGTGGGGTTCGTGTTCCAGCGCTACAACCTGCTTCCCGCGCTCACCGCCCTGGACAACGTGATCGCGCCGGTGCTGCCGTACCGGACCGGCTGGGACAAGGCCGCTCGCGGCAGGCAGCTCCTGGAAGCGGTCGGCCTCGGCGGGCGGGAGCGGTCGCTGCCGTCACGGATGTCCGGCGGCGAACAGCAACGGGTCGCCATCGCCCGGGCCCTGATCAACAGCCCGCATCTGCTGCTCGCCGACGAGCCGACAGGCAACCTGGACTCCCGCAGCGCCACCGGAGTCCTCGACCTGATAGCCAGGGTGCGCGAAGAGAACCAGATGACGGTCATCATCGCCACCCATGACCCGCAGATCGCCGCCCGCTGCGACCGGCTGATCAGGCTCAGGGACGGCGCCGTCACCGACGACATCGAAATCGCCGACGGGTACCCCGTCGATGAGACCATCCGAAGAGTCGGCCAGCTCGGCTGAACGGCCCTGGCCTGCCGCTGGTGATTACCGTGGCCGCTGGTTGTCACCAGCGCTCCTCAGCGGTCATGGCCAGGTTTGCCCGGTCAGGCGGTAGCAGGCGGAGCAGGCCTACGGCGCCGGCAACCCGGTCATATAGCGGCAGCTGCCTGGCGATCATGTGTCTGTGCTGACAACAGAATCGAAGACGGCACTCGCTGATCGGCGCGCGGCAGTGGATTGCCCGCGAGCACATCGAGGACCCGGTGAAGTCGCTGGCCATGGGGCTGCCGGCGGACCTTCAGTTCCGCACCAAGGGGCAGCTGGCCATGGACATCTGCGCGGACTGCTACGCCGACGGCCTGAAGTTCGACTTCGCCTGCGGGGATGAGGTCTATGGCGGGTGCACACGGCTGCGGGAGTTCTTCGAGGAGAACGGGCAGGCCAAGGAATAACCATGCATGCAACCGAAAGCAACGATCGCGTCGCCAAAGTGGCATTCGGGTACGCTATGCCGGGCAAGAGCTGGATAAACTGGCATACAAAGGAGAAGCGCCGCAGGCAAATATCGCATTCGCGGTGGCCTGGCCTTTCTTCTCCTGCCCGGACTCATCCAGCGCCCCGATCCGCAGGCCCCGCCGCCGGCCGGACCGGCGGGCGGCCTCATCGAGGCCGGACACCGCGAACCGGCGCACCACGCCCATCACGGCGAACGTGTCCCAGCAAGCACGGTTCAGCAGCAGCTGCGTCCGGTCCGGCGTGCGGTCCCCGACCTGCTGGGCGATGCTCCAGCCGTTCCGCCTCGGCAGGCCGCTGCTCACCGCGCCGGCGTACTTCCGGGCCTGCAGCCACGGCTCCACCCGCGCGAACGACGGCCTCATCAGCGCCAGCAGCTCAGCGCGCTTCCGCCGGCCCAGCCCGGCACATAAGCTGACGGCCGCAGCCGCCTTCGGTTTTGTAGTCTTCACAAACGCATGATCGCGAGGCGGCTGCGCCATGTCGAACCGCGGTACTCACGCCC
>PMSW01000051.1 GCA_003168215.1 Actinomycetota bacterium | reverse complement strand
TCGCGGCGTCTGAGCCGCAGGTCGGCAAAGGAGAGCGTGATGAGCGTGTACAGGGTGACCGAGATCATAGGGACAAGCGGCACATCGTGGGAAGACGCGGCAGCGGAGGCGATCAGGACCGCGGCCGTGACGATCCGCGATCTTCGGGTGGCTGAGGTCGTCAAGCAGGACATTCACCTGGACGAGGACGGGGCGATCACCTATCGCACCAAGCTTCAGCTCTCTTTCAAGTACGAAAACGAGCACTGATCCCGGATCGGGGGCGCCCCGCTGGAGTGACCGGCGCATCCTGACCGCGGCATAGACCGGACGTTCCCGCGGGAGCGGTAGGCAACTCACGTCGCTACGTGAGCAGCCCGTCGTCGTCCATCGCGCTGGCCAACCCAAAGGGTGCCCAGCGGATCGCGCGCAGGTTTCCCCGCACCGCTTGACTTAAAGCGCTTGAGGTTTGTTTTGCTGCTTGTATGATAGCTCTCACCATCCAGGATGTATCCCGGCGCTGCGGTCTCAGCGAGCCAACACTGCGCTACTACGAGCAGGTCGGGCTGATAGGCCCGGTCGAGCGCGACGGTAGCAGCGGGCACCGCCGCTACCGCGAGGACGACGTCGATACGTTGCAGGCGCTGGCATGCCTGCGCACCATGGGCGTGGGCATCGAAGACATGCGCACATACCAGGCCAACCGCACGCGCGGGCATGAGGCGGCGGGTGAGCAGCGCGATCTGTTGTTGCGTCACGCCGAGCGGATCGAAGCTCAGATCGCGACGCTGCACATTCACCTTGACTACCTCCGCGCGAAGGCAGCGTTGTGGGATGCCCGCGACCACGGTGATCCCGACGCGGAGGCCGAAGCAAACCTGCGGGTGCAGGGCATGTATCCCCGCCTGGAAGAGGGGGTGCTGCGATGAGCCCGGTGCTGGTGACCGGCGGGTCCGGCTATCTGGGCACGCAGCTGATCGCTGCGCTGCTGCGGGACGGGCGCCGGGTGCGCGCGACGGTGCGCTCCCCGGAGCGCGAGGGCGACATGCGTGCGGCGGTGCGGCGCGGCGATGCAGACGACAGCCGGCTGGAGGCCGTCACCGCCGAGCTGACCGCCGACGAGGGCTGGGCTGCCGCGGCGGCCGGCTGCGAGGAGGTCCACCACGTCGCCTCGCCAATGGTCCAGCCCGACGATCCCGATGAGGTGATCGTTCCCGCCCGTGACGGCACGCTGCGTGTCCTGCGGGCCGCGCGCGACGCTGGTGTCCGGCGTGTCGTGCTGACCTCGTCGTTCGCGGCGGTCGGTTACTCACCAAAGCCGGGCGCCGAGTACACCGAGGCCGACTGGACCGACCCCGGCACGCCCGGCCTTCCGCCCTATCCGCGGTCCAAGGCGATCGCCGAGCGAACCGCCTGGGACTTCATCGAACATGAGGGTGGCGACACCGAGCTGGTCGTGGTCAACCCCACGTTCATCCTCGGCCCTACATTGACGGCGCAAGCGCGTTCGTCGCTGCAGCTGACCAAGGCGATGCTCGACGGGACAATGCCCGTCGTGCGACGCCAGCGTTTCGGCGTCGCCGACGTGCGTGACGTGGCCGACCTGCACATCCGTGCGATGGCCGCGCCCGAGGCGGCCGGCCAGCGGTACCTGGCCCTGGCCGACGGGCCGACCATCAGCTTCCTTCAGATGGCCCAGATCCTGCGCGAGCGGCTCGGCCCGCTGGCCGAGCGAGTACCAACCGAAGAGGCACCAGGACCGGAGCCGCCCCGGCTGATCATCCACAACGACCGCGCCAAGCAGGAGCTGAGATGGCGCCCGCGCCCAGCCGAGACCACGATCGTTGAAACCGCCGAGAGCCTGCGCGACCTCGGCCTGCTGGAGAAACGATGACGACGAACATCGGCACCCGAACCGTGCTGATCAGGGTCTGACCAGCGGGCTGGGCCGGGCACTGACAGTGGAGCTGGCCGGCCGCGCTGAAAGTGACCGTCCGACCCGTTGCTCGTGGGACGGCCCGGCGAGCGGCTCACTGAGATCACCAGCCTCGCCCGCGCGGACGGCGCACCGGCCGGACCGCCTGCGCGGCCTGACCGGCCAGCTCATCGGTCAGCTGACCAGCGCTGCCCGCACCAGCCAGCCCGGCATCGACAACCGACACGCCCGGTGGTCCCATCACTGGCAACCAGGTGGTCCCATGCTCGTGGCAGGAAAGGCGATGGCCTGGTCCCGGCGTCACGGTCGCCTGGCCACCCACGCCGTCCTCGTGGTCCGGACGCTGATGTCGTCGCGCCGCAGTACGCCGTCGGGTCCGTCGCTGTCGATAAGGGTGTCCAGCGTGCTCAGGTCGTCGGCGCTGAGGTGGCCGTCGAGGCCGGACCGCATCCGCCGCAGCGATGCCCGGGCGTACCGGCCGGCGGCGGGCAGCGGCGGCGTGAGCTCGATGACAAAGGGCCGCTCGGCCTCGATGATGAAGCCGGCCCCGGCCAGCCGCGGGCCCCAGTCGGAGCCGAGATGCGGGAGTTCCTGCGTCTGCCAGGCGGCCAGGGCGGCGTGGCCGCGGGCTTCCAGCCCGGGTCGGCCGACGCCCACATCGTCGGGCAGGAAGCGGGGAAAGGAGTCCATCTCGATCACCGCCAGCAGACCGCCGGCACGGAGCACGGCGAAGGCCCGGGCGAGGGCACGATCGGGGTCGGCCAGGTGGTGCAGGGACGCGGACGCCCAGACCAGGTCGACGGGGCCGACCTCCGGCCACGCCGCGTCGAGGTCCGCCTGGACGGCGCGGACCCGGTCGGCCAGGCCCAGCTCGCGGGCTCTGTCCCGCAGCCTGTGCAGCAGCGCCGCGGACAGGTCCAGGGCGGTCACCTCGGCGTCGCCGAAGCACTCGAGCAGGGCGAAGGCGCCGGTCCCGGTCCCGCAGCCCAGGTCGAGGATCCGGCGGCCGGGCTGATCGGCCGCGAGCTCGCGGATCCAGGCGGTCACGCCGGACAGGTAGGAGTGCAGGACCTCGGCGTCCAGGTCCAGCAGCTCGGCCATGGCCGCCGCCTCGCCCTCGGGCTCGGCGTGGTGCTGGTGACGATGGGAGTCGCTGGGCTCGGCGTGTGACATGCCTCCAACCTAGGTGCACCGTGCCTAAATGGCATAGTGTCTTGCGTATGACGCAAGACGACGACCTCGACGGCCTGGTGCGCCAGCGGATCAGGGGTCTGCGGTCGGCCCTGGGCTGGTCCCTGGAAGAGCTGGCGGCTCGCTGCTACCTGAGCCCGTCCACCCTGAGCCGGATCGAGACGGGCCACCGGCGGATCAGCCTCGACCAGCTCAGCTCCATCGCCCGCGCCCTGGGCACCACGCTGGACCAGCTGGTCGAGTCCGTCTCCGACGACGACGTCGTGATCAGGCCGCAGCACGATGCGGCCCGCGGGGTGACCACCTGGATGCTGAGCCGCGAACCCGGACCGCACGGCATGACCGTGGCCAAGATGCGGGTCACCCGGCCGGCGCCGCAGCGCGGCACCGACGAGCTGAAGGTCCATCCGGGTCAGGACTGGTTCACCGTCCTGTCGGGGACGCTGGTGCTGCTGCTCGGTGAGCGGACCATCCTGGTCGAGGCCGGGGAGGCGGCGGAGTTCTCCACGATGATCCCGCACGCCTTCGGGGCTCAGGGCGCCCCGGCCGAGATCCTCGGCATCTTCGACCACGACGGGCAGCGCACCCATCTGCGGCCGCTGCCCTGAGGTCGCCCCGCGCCAAGGTACCCGCGGCGCCGGGGCGACCCCGTTACGGTCATCTACACGCTGGCGGTCCTGAACCTGCGCAGGGCCAGCGGCACGCAGACCGCGAGGATCAGCGCGCACCAGGCGATCATCGCCGCTACCGGGTGGTCCAGCTGGAGCGAGCCGCCCGACGGGGTCCCCTGGCAGACCTGGCGGACGGCCGCCACCAGCGCCGAGAGCGGGTCCCACTCGGCGATGGCGCGGGGGACGAGCTTCATGCCGGCGATCGGCACGAACGTGCCGGCCAGGAACGACAGCGGCAGCATCACGGCGAACCCGATGCCCTGCACGGCGTCGGAGCTGCGGATCAGCATGCCCGCGAGCACGCCGACCCAGGTGAAGGCGAGCAGGCCAAGCAGCATCAGGGCCACCAGTTCGGCCGCACGGCCGCCGCCCAGGTGCGGGCGCCAGCCCAGGCCGAGCCCGATCGCGGCGACGATCACGATGCCCAGGATCTGCTCGATGATCTGGCCGATCACCTGGGCGGAGATCACCGACATCCGGACGACGGGCAGCGACCGGAACCGGTCGACGACCCCGCTGGAGAAGTCGGTCGACGTGGCCACGCCGGCGCCGATGGCGCCGAAGGCCACGCTCTGGCCGAGCAGGCCGGGCAGCAGGTAGTCCTGGTAGGTGCCGTGGACATGGATGGCCGAGCCGAACACGTACAGGAACAGCAGGGTGAACATGACGGGCTGGATGGTCACGTCGCTCAGCCGCTCGGGGACGCGCGGGATGGCGCGCAGCCCCCGGCCGACGAGCAGGGCGGTCTCGCGGAGGTAGCGGGCGAAGGGCCCGGGCCGCGGCGGGAGGGCCTCGGCGACGCGCGGGACGGCGCCGGCCGCCGGCGAGGTGATGGTGGTCATGACGCTACCTCCACGAGGCTGTCGTCGGACAGGGTGTCGGTGGCGGGCGGCTGCCCGGTGAGCGCCAGGAAGGCGTCGTCCAGGGTCGGCCGCCGCAGCGCGATCTCGTCGATGGGGATGCCGCTGGCCCGCACGGCCGCCGCGACGCTCGCCAGGTCGTCCAGCTCGTCCGGGGCGGGGACCGAAACCCTGCGCCGCTCCCGGGCGATGGTGAGGTCGAACCGGCCGGACAGGGCGCCGACGAGGCCGTCGAGCCCGCGGGAGTCGACGGCCACGACGTCCACCCGCTGGTCGCCGATCCGGGCCTTCAGGTCGCTGGGTGTCCCGGCGGCGACCGCCCGGCCGTGGTCGATCAGGACGATGTCGTCGGCCAGCGCGTCGGCCTCCTCCAGGTACTGCGTGGTGAGCAGCAGCGTGACGCCCTCGTCCACCAGGTCGCGGACGGTCGACCAGACGACCTGGCGGCTGCGGGGATCAAGGCCCGAGGTCGGCTCGTCGAGCACCAGCAGCTGGGGCTGGACCACCAGGCTGGCGGCCAGGTCGACCCGCCGCCGCTGGCCGCCCGACACGGCCTTGATCAGCTTGTCGCGGAACTCGCCGATATCGAAACGGTCGATGAGGGACTCAACCAGGCGCCCGGCGGCTCCCCGGCCGTACCCGCGCAGCCGCGCCATCAGCAGCAGGTTCTCCCGCGCGGTCAGGTTGTCCTCCAGCGCGGCGAACTGCCCGGTCATGGAGATCGCGCTGCGCACGGCGTCGGCCTCCCGCACCACGTCGTGGCCGCAGACGATCGCGGTCCCGCTGGTCGGCGCGGACAGGGTGGCGAGCATCCGCACCATCGTCGTCTTGCCCGCCCCGTTAGGGCCGAGCAGGGACGTGACGGTCCCCGCCTCCACCCGCAGGTCGATGTGGTCGACGGCGACGAGGTCGCCGAAGCGCTTGGTGAGTCCGTCGGTGATGACGGTCAGCTCGGGTGGGGTCATCGCGGTCTCCTTTAGTTACAGCAAACATACAGCCACAGAAATTTTTCTGCAACTAGATTTTTAGCGGCGAACGCCGGTACCATGGAACCGTGAGTGCCGAGCCGCCTGCGGACTTCCCCCCGGCCCCCCGGGCCGCTGCCGGGCAGGCCGGCGCGGCGCGCTTCCCGGGGGAGGGGCTGCGCGAGCGCAAGAAGCGGCTGATGCGCCAGCTCATCTCCGACACGGCCACGATGATGTTCGTCGAGCGGGGCTTCGACGAGGTCCGGGTCTCCGAGGTGGCCGCCGCCTGCGAGGTATCCGAGAAGACGATCTACAACTACTTCCCGACCAAGGAGTCGCTCATCCTCGACCGGGAAGAGGCCATGGCGCAGGCCATCCGCCGAGCCCTCGGCCCGGGCGGCGCCCCGATCTCGCCCATCGACTCCGTCGTGCGGCTGATCACCGACCAGGTGTCCCAGCTCTATGACAGCTGGGATTCCGAGCTCAGCGAGGTCCCGGACATGAGCCTGATCCACCGGTTCTACGAGCTGTTCGAGCGGACCCCGGCGCTGCGGGCTGCCCAGGGCGACATGATGGAGCGGCTGACCGAGGTCGCCGCGCAGGCGATGGCGAGCCGGGCCGGGGTCGACCCTGACGATCCCGAGCCGCAGATCGCCGCCGTCGCCGTCGCCGGCCTGTGGCGGGTGATGTTCCGGGCCACCCGGAAATACTCCGACGGCGCCCGCTCGCCGGCCGAGGTGCGAGACCAGGTACTCGCCGAGGTCCGCCGGGCGGCCCGGCTCATCGACACCGGGCTGTGGTCGTTCGGTATGGCCGTCCAGGGGAGCAACGGCCGGGAGCAGCTCAAGGCCGCGGCCGATGCCGCCAGCGAGGCGCGCAAACAGGTGCTCACGGCCATCAAGCAGGCTCGCGAGGCCTGGCGACAGGTCGTCGCCGAGGCCCGCAGCCGCGACGAGCCCGCCAGCCGTCCCGCGCGTCCGGGCCGCCCCGAGCGCCCCGCACGTCCCGCGGATCCCGCCAGCCGTCCAGCTCGCCCCGCACGGCCAGGCAGGCCGCCGGCCGGCTCGCGTCAGCGCGGCTAGCCGCGGTCCGCCATCCCGCGACGGCCGCATGCCTTTTTTCTTAACGGCGACGTCGGCCAGCCGTGTCCGGCGGCCGGGTCAGGGGTGGGTCACCTGAAATCTCGTCTCGCACCAGGTCGGGGCCGGGCCGTGATCTGGGCAGCTCCGGCAGGACCTTCCCCGGCCCTGGCTGCGGGCATTCGACCTGGTGGCCGAGATCATCACCGTGCAGGCCCTGCCCCGAGCGCGTGGTGGGCGTGGTCCGTGAGGCGGTCGTCATCATGGGCCGCTCTCTCCGCACAGGCTGAGCAGACACTCACTTGCCCGGCGAGGCCGTTATCCCGGTGAGGCTGGGTGGTGCCTGGTGGCAGGCCCGGGCCGGCTGGTCGCGGGTCAGGGCGCAGAAGTCTGCGACCAGGTAGCCGGCAGCCGCTTCAGCGTGACGGGAGACTGGGTCGGTTCCTGAGGACATGACGCGGGCGGCGGCCTGGAAGCTCATCTGCGAGATGGCGCTGGCATCATACTGGGCGGTAGTGAGGAGGAACCTGCCGCCTATGTAGGCGAACGGGAGGGAGGTCTTTACGGTGGTATAGGGTGCCCGGTCCCAGGTGTTCATCATGGTCATCTCCTGGGTGGTGGGGGGCTGGAGAAGGGGGTATTCCCCGCCCCCTACGTCGGTGTTGGTCTCCAGCTCGTCCGTGACCAGGGTCAGGTAGTTGCTGGAGTAGGTGGCACCGTAGAAGGAAAACGTCGGGGTCTTCGGGCTGGTTCCGGTCGCCGATGAGGTAGTGCCCTTCAAGGTGGTGAACGTGCCGAATTTTGACAGCGCCATCACCAGCGCCCAGCGTTCGGCAGCGCACGGGGACCAGTACTCGGCGCAGATGAACATGACCTCAGGGCGGCCGCCCGAGCGGAGCTTCGGCGCGGGGGGCGGCAGCTTCTCTGGTCGGGTGACCTGGCCGCGAACCAGCTGCGCCCGGGCGCTGGCGATGAGCGCGCTGACGAGTACCCCTTCCACACGGGAGACCGCGCCCGCGGGTAGCTGATAGGTGCCCGTCGCGGACGGCGGACGCCAGCGGGCGCCTTCGGCCGGGGCCGGCTCAGGGCCCCCCTTGCCGCCCAGGTTGCTGGCGAGCGCGACGGCGGCGATCACCACGGCGGCCAGGCCGCCCGCCGCGGCGTAGATGCCGCGCCGCCGCCGCCCGGGCGAGCTCGTTGCCGGGCGTCGCGGGATCTTGCGCGGGCCGCCGAAACCGCTCTTCACCCCTGTGCGTCCTTCCTGAAGGTTCAGGCCGCTCACCCTGTTCGCTGGGACCTCGTCCCGTGACGTTGCCGAACGTGCCGAACTTCAAAAGCACCATCACCAGTCCCCAGCGCTCGGCACAGCTGGACATGATCTGGGGGTGACCGCCCGGCTGAGGTGCGGGCTGGGACGGCAGTTTTCAAGCGGTGTTCCCCGGCCGCTGCCCAGCTGCGCCTCGGCACTGCCGCCAGCACCACTGACAGCTACCCTTCCTGCACTTCGTACCTGGCATTCCGCTTCTTCGCGCGATCTGGGACGAGGACATCGCCACCCGAAATCCCCGAGTCGCTCAGCCGAATACCCTAGTGCGGGAGGATCGCGTTTTTGCAAATGATCTCTTCGTTGAACCAGGACTGGATGCCGTGGGTGTCTGAATTGCTGCCCCATGTGGAGCAGCCACCGTCACCAGCAGTGATATTCATGCGCTCGTACAACCCAGTGACAACGCCCCCGATGGTAAAGTTCCCACCTATATTCAAGGTGCCGGTGCCATTGCCCCCGCCGACCCCGCACCAGGTGAACGCTATGTCCCCCTGTTGGGGGTAGCAGGTCACATTACCGTTGATCCATATCTGGCTAGAGGTGCTGGTGGTATAAACGGACAAGCCAAAGCAGGGGTCAATTCCGACTTCCGTGTACACTGCACACCTGTATATCTCGCTGTACGTGTAGTTCGATGATGCACTCGCGGAGCCCGCGATGGTCGTAGCGCTCGCGGTGGCCGGTACGGCAAACGCCAGCACCGCTGCGATCACGGCCAGGATTGGGCCGACAGACTTAAACTTCTTCATCCATTGATTCCTAATCTGTAAAGAAGGCCTCACCGGCACCTGGGCTCCGGCTCCGCTGAGGGTCAGCTTGCTGTGGTGGCCTGGTGGTCACGAAACGGCAACGCCGCATTGTCTCCCGGCAGACCGCGAGTGCGCTGTGCTGCCCATCACCGCCTTACGGCCCAGGCCCGGCTAGGGCTCTAAGCGCTTAAGCCGCCGCCCGACGCCAATCGTGGAATCAGGCACGGAACAGACACTAAGGCGGCATACGACCACAGTCAATGCAATCCAACCGGCAATATAACCGGCAATATAACCGGCAGTTTACGGCGGCAGAGCTGTTCTCGGCTCTTCGAGTCGCGCCCTTGGCGGGCTGCCTCGTGGGCGCCGAAACCGGCGAGCGGTCAACAGGTCAGCACAGCCGATCGCATGCAATGCCAGCAGAGCCGCCATAGACGGGGCGGGCTGCGAGCCGGACAGCGGATAGCCGACGAAACCTGCTCCGCCCGGCATCCAGCGCATGCCAGCGTAGCCCGCCCGGCTCTGCGGCCTGCTGTTGGATGCGTGGCCCCGCGTCGCACACGCAGACCCGGATAATTGATGCCTCTCCCCCACCGCAACCCCAGCGCCGACTCTGCCGCTCCGCAGAGTGAGAGCGCTCGGGATCTCTGGACGCAACTGGAAGGCCAATCAGATACCGCTGCCTGACAGTTCTGGCGGCTCCGCCGAGCTCATCTCTGCAAAACCTCCCCTCAGTGTCCACATGCGTCGCAGCCGGCTACTACGACGCGTCAGGCACCAATGAGGGCCTACCACTTACCGGCCCAGCTGACAGGATCCAGCAGAAACCCACTCACCTGACCAGCGGCCCCGTCCGCCCTGGCACTCGCCAACTTAGCTCCGGCGGCATCACTGATCACAAACACATCCTGCCAGCAGGCTTGGTTTAGCCGCAGACTGGCAGATAGGCAAGTCACGTCTACAGTGGTTGTTGAATTCTTGACAGTGCATAGACATAATTCAAATAGGCTGCGACTATGCTTCCAGGTACCGGCGGACGGACTTTTCGGAAACGAGGTAATGGCGACCTTCACGTATGGACTCCAGAACCCCGTAATGAACCAGGCGATAGACATCCATGGGAGATAGGTTCATGATCGTGGCGACTTGGGTAACGGCCAGGAACCTGTCCTCAGATGAAGGCTCTTGATCCGCCATGCGTAGCCACCTCGCTCGTTCCCATGACTCTGCCGCGGAAGACTCGCAGAACTGGTTTCACTCTAGCAAACGGGTCTAGAGCAACAAGCAGCCTAAAAAGAGAGCATCCGCATAGGTGACACGATCAATAGGCTCAATCGGCTGCAGCGATCTCCCGGCAGGTGTCTTCCCGCCGGCGAGCTTGCGCCGGCAGTAGCCGCCGATCGGCCGGCTAGGTGGCCGGTTGCTCACAGCCCGATCCGCAAGCCGAACAGGCATTCTGTCGCCCGACGAGCCGATGCCGCTCCCGGTAATCCTGAGGCTTACCCCTCGGGAAGCGGTTCCAGCATGATCCCGCTCATTTCCCGGCTGGTGCCGTACTCGTAGGCGGCGTGACTGCTGGACAGGATGAGCTCACGGTCGCGCTTGCGGCGCAAGGTCAGCTCGACGGTCGCCAGGGCAGCGTGCCTGACCGCGCGGCTTCCGCCCGACGGATCGGTGTAGGACACCGCGACCGCGTCGCCATCGCTGATGGTCGCGCTCAGCTGAAGCCGGGCTCCGGGCGAGGGAATACTGGCGGTGAGCCGGCCAGGCTGCCCGTCGACCCGAGGCCGGCGGCCGAGCCCGCCCAGCGGGATCCGCGCACCGCCGAGGCTGAGCGCTCCCATCGCCGTCCAGGGTGAGCGCACCGGACCGATCCTGATCCGGGCGAGTACTAACTCCAGCCAGCAGTCCGGGGCGGAGCCGAAATCGGCGGCATGCAGCCACACCCAGGAGTCGGCATGCCCGGATCCCCAGTTGTGGCCGACAGTCCCGCGCCACCCGGACACTCCGGCCAGGTAAACATCGACCTGCACCGTGCCGGTGACCAGGCCGTCGGGGACACAGGCCTCGAGCTTGGTGCGCGGCAGCGGCGCACGGTAAAGCGCCTGCGGCCGCAGTGGCCGCAGCGGCGCCTGTCCGCCGGTGACACTGAGGTCCCACCGGGCGACCCGTCCTGCCATAGCGGCGTTCCCGGCGAACCTGCGGGCACCAGCGACTGCATCCGGCGGGAACGCGGCGAAGACCTCCTTGACCACGGCCGGCCGCTCACCCAGGCTGCGATCGACCAGGGCGCACCACAAGGCCGCCGACTCCCGGCCTTTCCGGGGACGATGCCGGGTGTGCCGGATCCACAGCGCCCTGGGTGAGGCCGGATCCCGCGCGCTGACAAACCACGACTCATATCCACCGGCCCGCATGCGCCGATCATCCCCTTCCGGCCAGATCATGGCGAGCCGCGGAGGGCAACGTGATTGATTAGCTGGCTCGTTTCGGCTCGACCCTCAGTCGGATCCGGGTTCAGAATTGCTGATTCGGCGCGCCCCTGCACCTTTCCCAGCCAGCCGAATCGGATTGCGAAGTCGTCTGCCGGAAGGACACGGGTCGCCCCCCCTATTACGCCCGGTACCTAAGGGACCTGGTCATTCGGGCTGACGGTCGGCTCAGGTAATCGTCTCGGTGCGGGCGACGTGCCCGTCGTCGTCGATGTATGCGGCCTCGATCCGGTCGGGGTGCAGGTCGAGCACGGCGAAGCCGAACCGGGTCCGGTGCTGGCCGTCTTCTCGTACCGTGCGCGTGCTGTGCCAGGTGATGGCGGGCGTGCTGCCGGGCGGCGGGTCGGGGTCGGGCAGGACAGGGACGCTGCCGTTGCCCAGGCACCGCGGGTAGCGGACGCCGCCTGCTGCCTGGTAGGTGATCGCCCGGTGCTCGTGTCCCCACCACCACGCCGTGACGCGGTTTGCGTTCAGTACCGGCGCGAGCTTGGCCGGGAGGGCGCTGCCGATATCGGACTTGCCGTAGAAGGACACGAGCTGGTGATGACTGAACAGCACGAGCCTGCGCACTGACCCGGCGGCGGTCGCGGCCACGTAGCCGCCCTGCGGGTCTTGCAGGACGGCGATCTGCCCGGCGGAGGTGACGTCGGTGTCCCAGGAAGTGTCCAGGCCGATGAAGTCCCAGGACGGCGAGCGCAGCCGCAAAAAGCTGGTCGGCTTGCCGTCGGGTGACCGCTGGTGCCGGAAACGGGAATCGCCCAGGACGGTGCCGAAGTAGCCGAATCCGCCGCTGTACATGTCATGGTTACCGTTCAGTGCCCAGGAGGTCACGCCAGCATCGGCCTGTCCGGGCGTGACTGGCCACAGGTCGAGGAACCGCCGCTGGTCCTCGGTCTCCAGTCCCGAGTAGTAGATGTCGCCGAGGTGGATGACATGCACCTGGCGGCTGGCGGCTAGCGCCTCGCCGATCTTTTCCTGCATCCGGGCTGCGACGTCGAGCGCCCTCGGCAGGGCCGTGCCCCAGTCGCCAACGACTACCAGCCGGGCGTCGTCGGCCACGTCGTCGTATTCGGCAGGCATCTCGTTGAAGGGCGCGTTGCCGTCGGCGAGGCGCTCGAGGATGCCCTTGGCGATGAAGACGTACCAGTCGGGATCGTCCGGCATGAACGAGCCCGGCGCGATGTGCAGGTCACGCTCAACGGTGCGGACGACCCTCGACAGCAGGCCCGGGTGCTCATCCGGGTCCGGTACTCCCGCGTCGGCCAGCGCCTCCTCGATATAGCTTTGCGCCATGCTCACGAGCGGGGCGCGGGACAGATAGGGAACGCCGCGCGGCTCGCCTCCTGACGACACCATCGAGTTGATGTCCGGCGAGAGGAGGGTGGCGATCTTTTCTCGCGGGGGCTGATCTCCCGGGACCTGGGCGGCCGCGCGCATTATCACGTCCTGGAGCCGCGGGTCGCCTAGCGTTTCTCGGATCCGCTCGACGTATGTCCGGACGGCGTTCTTATCGCTGGCATCCCGTCGCATCCCCTGGCCCTCCTCGTCGGCTAACGAGGACACTAATGGCTGGCGCGGCGGCACGCTATGGGCCTTGCTGGAAGACACGGTGCGGCTGGCAGATGCGCGCACCGATGCCGACCTCGGCTCGTTCGGTCATTGCCCTGGCTGCACTCGGTGGACCATAGCGGCGGGACTGCGCGCGGTGGCATCCAGGCATCGGCCATGACTTGTGACGAGCAGCACGGCGACAATCCGCGCATCGGCGCCAGCACGCTCCGCGTCCGGGTGCCCGGCACTCGGGGACGCGGGCGCATGCTCGCCTGAAGTCCGTCAGCAGTCACCGAGTCCCGGACGTACCTCAACGCGTCAAATGCGGGCGAACTGGCCCGGCGGAGGTGTTCTCGGCGGTGGCTGGGGCAGTGCCCGGCAGGACGCAGGCATAGGTGCCGGCGGTGACCGGCCGATCCGTGCGGGGGATCGGCCGGCAGGGGACGATGCCCCTAAGCTCGTGGCATGGCCAGGTACTTCGACATCCATCCGGCCAGCCCGCAGCGGCGCGCGATCGCCGCGATCGCTGATGTCGTCCGCGCGGGCGGCGTGATTGCCTACCCGACGGATTCCTGCTACGCGCTCGGCTGCCAGCTTGGCAACAGGGACGGCATCACCAGGATCAGGTCGATCCGCCACCTCGATGACCGGCACCACCTCACGCTGGTGTGCCGGGACTTCGCCCAGCTAGGCCAGTTCGTGTACGTCGGCAACCGGGTGTTCCGGGCTATCAAGGCGGCAACCCCGGGCAGTTATACCTTCATCCTGCCCGCGACCAAGGAGGTACCGCGCAGGTTGCAGCACCCGGGAAAGAAGACCGTCGGGGTGCGGATACCCCGGCATGTGGTGGCCCAGGCGCTGCTCGCCGAACTCGGTGAGCCGCTCGTCTCGAGCACCCTGCTGCTGCCTGGCCAGGACGAGCCCATGATCCAAGGGTGGGAGATCGCCGACCAGCTCGGCCACGCAGTGGACGCGGTGATCGACTCCGGCGACTGCGGCACCGAGCCGACAACGGTCATCGACTTCTCCCAGGAGAAGCCCGAGATCCTGCGGCGCGGAGCAGGCGACACGTCCGGGTTCGAGTGAACGACGGCCTGCGGACCTGCCTTCTCTGGCGGCCAGGGACGCAGCGCCCGGCGATCCGGGCTGCGGCGCGGTGAAGCCGGCGAGCAACCAGTCACGCAGCATCCCACCGGGGCGCGGGCCGCTCAGCAGGCCCGCCAACCTGCTTATGGACCTGGGCGATCAGGCGCACCGGGTCAAGTTCCTGATCAGCGACCGCGGCCCGGACTTCACCGCCGCATTCGATGCGGTCCTGGCCGATGCCGGCATCCGGACCGGCCTGTGCAACGTGCGGACTCCCCGGATGAATGCGATCGCCGAGCGCTGGACCGGCGGATGCCGCCGCGAGCTCCCGGACCGCACGCTCATCTGGAACCAGGCCCATCTGCGGCGGATCCTGCGCGAGTACGAGAACCACCACAATCAGCACCGGCGCCGCAACGCTCCCTGAACGCAGCCGCGCCGCTGAAACCGCTACCCGAGCCAGCCGATCCTGAGCGGTACCGCGTCCGAAGGCAAGCTCGCGTCGGCGGCCTGATCAACGAATATGTCCGCGCCGCCTAACGCCCGCGCGGCCGCCGGCACCGACCGAAGCTCGGGCAATAGGGAGCACAAGAGCCGGCTGCGTTCGTGCCTCGGACCCATCGGCTCGGCGCTACTGGTCGCGGGTGTGCCCGAAGTACATTAGTTCCCAGATCGCCTCGTCCTTGTGGGTCTCGGCCAGCTCACCACCGCGATACCGGGAAATCTCGATGTCACCGGTGAATCGCAGGTAGGCGCCGTCGAAGTGGGCCAGCTTGGCGGCGATGTACTTGAGGCCCTTGATGGTGTCGATCATCCGGGTGTCAGACAGGTCGTGGCTGCGAGTAAACGACACCACGTAGCGGTCCTCGCCGCCGGAGTAGGTGTAGCGCGTCGTCGCCGCGACGGGCTTGCCGGTCGCCTGATCGGTGTAGACCCCTTCCCGTTCGAAGGTGACCTTCGCCGGCTCGTCGCCGATCAGGACGTTGTCACGGGCGAGCATGAAGATCGGAATCGGCTCGAACCCGTACTGTTTAGCGGCGGTGATGTAGGAGGCGATGACCGAGTACGGTCCGGCCTGGCCGCGCGCCCAGTACCAGTCGTGCACCACTTTCATCAGGGCGACATTGCCCCAGTTGTGGTCGTGGTAGCCGGCCCCCGTCGTCTCGTGCTGCTCGCCGCCGACGGAGTACGTGATGGTCACCGCGCCCTGCGGCACCGCGGGAAGCCAGGCGAATTCCTCCGACCGATCCGCGCCGAACAGCATGTACCCGGTCGCCGGGCGCCAGGCGGGAACCTCGCCGGTCAAGGTGACATCGACCGAGATCTCCTCCGCCCTCGCCTGGATCCGGTAGCGGTGCAGGTCGCCGGTGAATCGGTTCTCGCCGAGGCGCACATCGGCATGGGCCTTGGCCGCCGACCATTCGCCCGGCGGATAGTGCACGAGCTTCTCGAAGTGCCGCCCGTCGGGAAGATCGAGGTCCAGACGAAGCAGCGGCGAAAGCGGCTTCTGCGGCTGGGCGATGTCCTTGTTCATGAACGTTATGACCAGCTTCGCCCCGTCGGCCAGGTGCGCGTCGAAGTACCACCATTCGTAGGTCCCCGCCGAGTCGTCGGTCCGCGCCCCATCCTCCCACGGCGCGATCGAGGCGGGCGATAGTCCGAGACGCTGATAGTCCGCGGGTGAGCTTGCCGTCACCGCCAGTTTGTCTGCCATGAACTGCTCCTCCCGGCGTCGCGTCGCCGATCGAGCACCGTTGGCCGGCCGGCGGCTCTACTGCGACACGGCGATCGCCGGCGCGGACAGTGCTGTCTAGCCCCTGCTGGAGATGACCGACCCCAGCACATCGTATTCGGGACCGACTACCCGGCCGTAGGACCGAGCGTGATCGACTCAACCTGGCGGCTCTGAGCAGGGACTCAACCCCGAACAGAGAGGGGAGCTGTTCGCCGTGGCACCAGCGCAATCCGCGTCATGCTGGAACAGCAGTTGCGGGCGCAGATAGCGGCCGTTTTGCGCGCCGGGCTGACGGTCTGAGTCACGGCCGTGGCGAGCACAGATCCGGCGGACCTGCGTGGCTTACCCGCCCTCGTCCCGGCGCTGGAGCCGGGCGCCGCGGAACCGCTGTCGGCCCTCAGATGCTCCCTCCCGGGCTTGCTGAACGGCGACGTCCTCCTCGCTGAAACCGCCGGCTAATAACATGGCTCGGGTCGGCAGCGGCTAGCAGCGCTTTACCGGACGGCCTACCTCAGCGGCCGACCCGCGGCCAGCCATGAAGACCATCGTTTTCTGCCGTCGCAGGCGCGCGTGCGGGCGCGTAGTAAAGGGGTGGGCAGGTGGCAGGTGACCGGCAGAGCCCGAGCGGGACCAGCTTTGATCCGTCACCGCAATTCTGCATCTCCGCGGTCGAGCGCCAGCTGCCGCTGACGGTGACCGGCCGGTGCTGGTTCGCCCCGGTGGCCGTGGGCATGACCTTCGACACCGTCGCCTCCAAAGAGACAGGCGCCTGGGCGCCAGCTCCGTGCCGTCTACGCGTGGAGGAGATCAGCGTTTGGGAGCACTACATGCTCGCCGAACTGGACCAGGAGTGGTCAGCACGACTTGTCCTGCACGGCGACTTCCCAGCCGGCCTGGTTCCAGAATCGGTCCTGGTCGCACAGGACTGCCCAACAGCCAGTAGCTGGGAACGACAAGGGAGGCTGTGGGTACGCCGACAACCATGATGCGTGGCGGCTGGAGTCTGTTCAGCTAGCTGAACAGAACAGACTAGCGAACGTCCTGCCGCAAAGAAGCGGAGCAGACGAGCAGCACACGACCCGCACCAGCATTTACACCAGCTCGGCGAACCTGCAAGTGCGGTGGTGATGTCATCCTCGGCTGTCGCGTTAACAGAACTATTCTCGACCTCTGCCATAGAGCGCTTGCCGAAGCCGTTGATCAGCAAGATCCGCCACGGAACAGCACGGCTTCGGCTTCCCGGCGCTCACTGCCCAGATGGAAGATGTAGACCGGGTCCATGCCGGGCGCATCAAGCGGCCCTGCAAGGTCGCGGCCACTCCCCGGCGCACAAGAAGTTCCTGGTTGGCTTGCCACCAACGCTCGACAGCCGCGAACAAGATCGCGTCACGTGGATCCGTCACCACCTAAGCATGCCCCTATTGACCCGCCTCGTCTCGTCACCGGCGGTCACCCACCTGCTGTCCTCTCCTCAGCAAGACTTTCCGGAACCTATCCGCATAATGCCGAAAGCAGTGCGTGCTGGTATTGCATGGTTATTGTTCACCAGGCGATCCAGCAGTGCCCGGCATCGGCCCGGTGCTCGCCACGGTGATCACCGTTGAGAGTCGAACCTGCGCACCCTCAAGAGCATCGTGC
>PMSW01000042.1:24955-25162 GCA_003168215.1 Actinomycetota bacterium | reverse complement strand
CCGTTCGGCGTGATCGCGATGCCGGCGGGTTCTTCGCTAACATTGATCGGCGTGCCAGGTTTGCTGGTGGCGGTGGTGATCGGCGTGACCGTATCCGAGCCTCCGTTGACCACGTAGGCGGTCGCCCCGTTCGGGGTAATCGCGATCGCTACCGGATTGGCCCCGGTGGTGATTGGCGTGCCGGGGGCGTTGGTGGCGGTGGTGATG
>PMSW01000042.1:251-24919 GCA_003168215.1 Actinomycetota bacterium | reverse complement strand
TGGCGGTGGTGATGGGCGTCACTGTGCCCGAACCGTAATTGGACACGTAGGCGGTTGCCCCGTTCGGGGTGATCGCAGCTATCTCGGGTTCTGTCCCGACGCTGATCGGCGTGCCGGGGGCGTTCGTTGCGGTGGTGATCGGCGTCACCGTACCGCCGCCGGTGTTGGGAACGTAAGCAGTGGCACCGTTTGGCGTGATCCCGATTTCTCCTGGGTCTTTCCCGACCTTGATCGCCTTTGCTGGCTTGTTGGTAGCGGTATTAATGGGCGTCACAGTGCCTGAGCCGTCGTTGGAGACGTAGGCCCGCACCACAGATTCAGCAGCTATCCGGGTCGCCGCAGCCGCCGGCAGCGTCCGGGCTCCCATGAGGCCGCCACAGGTAACAGTAACCACAGCCATCAGCAACGTTAGGGTCGTCCGAGGCCGGAGTGCCGTACCGATTGCGCTCAACGCCGTTCCGCCTTCCGTCGCCTTCATCGCTGTCTCAACAAGCCAAATCTTGCATCCGGTCGGTGACAAGGCAACCCCGTTGCTCTTCCTCCCGGCGGAGCGGAACCATTCGTCGGCCGGGCGCAGGCGTTCGCCGCTGCCTTCTGGAAAGCAGAATCCGTGATGGGCGCAGGTTCTGGAGGCAGCGGGGGGACCGTCAAGAGACCTCACCGACGTCGCCGAAACTGGGCGCCACGACTCTGATCTGCGGCGCAGGATCTGGGATTGCTACCGGCTGGGCGTCATTTTTGTCAGCGTGGCGCGGAGGGCGAGATCATGCGCGTTCCAGCGACAGCGGCGCAGCCCTGAGTTCAAGGCGAATTGAGGCGATCAGCGCGCCCGCGGCAAGGTCCTCGGTGACCTGCCCGGGTTCGCGATGATCACCGCAGCGAGGGAGGCGGCTCTCCTGTCGGTGCGGCGGAGCAGGACGACGCTCGGTGCCAGCACGGGCGCGTTGGCCAGGAGCTCGCCGAAGTCGGTACCGGCGGAGATGAGAACCCGGTTATCGCGGTCTGCCAGGACCATGATCTGCTCGTCGGGCCGGCCGCCCAGGCCGAGTTCATAGATATGAGCGCAGTCATGGCCGGCGGCGCGCAGCAGCTCCGCCAGACAGGCCCGGCAGGCATCGCGCGGCGCCAGCCTGATCGCGGTCCGGCTGCCGGAGCATGCCGGCCGTGCGCATGGGATGCTGTTGCGGGTTGAACGGTGCCTCTCTGTTCTCATAACCCAGAGGTCGCAGGTTCAAATCCTGCCCCCGCTACCAGGAAGTGCAGGTCAGAGGCCTGATCGCCGGAAGGCGGTCGGGCCTTGATCTTTGTGGCAGCGTGGTGGCAGCAGGATCTGGGCGCCTGGCCGGGCAGGAGTACAAGGAACTGGCAGAGACTGGCATCGGAGGCGGGCAGATAGGCACGCGGCTGGGTGCGGTCGCGCAACGTGCACACCGGGCCGTAGGAGTACCTTCAGCTGTCACCACCGGGCCATCCGCGGCTTCAGCAACTGCCAGCGGGATCCTCCTAGTGGCCATCGGCCCCCATGATCCGGTCCGCTACGTGGGGTGAGCACTGTGTAGCGGACGGAAGTGCTCGCGTGGCGCCAGATAACGCCGAGGTTGCCGCGGTCCGCGATGGAGGTGTCGCCGGCCCGCGGTGTGCCGCGGGCCTGTCCGCGGCGATCGTGGCCTGCCCGGCCGGGCCGCCGGGCACCGCTGGCATGGCGGCCGTCGCGGAGATTAGGGCAACTGCCCGCCCGTCACCTCGCCGTGAGGTCTTGCCTTCGCGCTGCGCCGCTCGTTTTCCCGCCGGGATCTTCGCCCGGCCGCCGCGTCACGGGATCCACGACGCCGCAACATCGCGATGACGGAGCCGAGGCCTTCGCGGTACGGCAGAGCACCTGCCATCTTTCCGGCGGCACGCGCGCCGGACGCGGCCGCGCGCGCCTTGCATCTTGACGCGGTGGCTACCAAAGTTGATCACTTCAAGATCGCAACATGCCCCTGACCTGTGGAGCTACGGAGACTCGAACTCCGGACCTCTTGCATGCCATACGACTCTGACAGGAGCCTGGACGAGTCTGAATGAAGCTGAACCGGCCGTTTAGCTGCGGGAACCCGGCCTGGAGGAGTCTGGACGGCGGCCGGCGTGCCTGCACGGTGGCTACCAGAACTGTCCCCAGACCAGCCCGTCATCAGTCCACATCCGGCAATCCGAACATCTAAGCGAAATCTCTGGCTTCCCGCGCGCACAGGCAACGCCTGCCAGCGCCAGCGGCATGAACCGAAGGCATGCCCGCCTCCCCGGCACCGTGATCACCCGCCCCGCACTCCCCCGCACGATACAGCGGACAACACGCATCCACCCGCTCACCGCCCTGGCCGGACCGCTCCCGCCGCGCGCCCGCGCAGGCATTCGAGCGGACCGCACCCCCAGGGCGACTCACCCGCCGATCGGGAGTTCGCCGCGGCACATCAGCTCCGTGCCGATCCCGCCGACCGCGCCGGACGTCCCTCCGCGGGACGGGCATCAGTCCGGCCGCGGCACCCCCGCGCTGGCCCGCCGCAGGCTAGGCGCGGCCTACCCTCCACCTGCAGGCGGACGATCCCCGCGACGGAAAGCACCCGAGGGCCGACGGCCGGATCCCGTAAGCCCGACTACCCGGCGCCAGATCACCGCTATAGCCCGCGAACTACTCGCGAGCATGCCGCCAGCGTTCAGGGCCGCGATGCGGCAAAGCCGCTGCTGTGGAACCCGAAGAAGGCATTCCTCTTAGGCCAGGCCAACTGAAAGTCCATTCAGGACGACCGCGAGGCCATATCTGAACTCCTGGTCTGGTGATACCGACAAGGCTGCCTGTGCGGTCTGAACTATGAGGGGGTAGTCGTCCGGCGAGAGCCTGGCCAGTGTGTCTGTTCCGGCCCCGTAGATCGGGTTGAGGAACTGGCTCTGCAGGGCGCCGATGACGTATGCCTGCAGAGTGCGGACGGCGGTAACCCGCTGCGGCGCGGTGAAGCCAGCACGGCTGAGCACCCCGAGCAGGGCCGCGAGCCAGTTCCACGCGCCGGGCGAGTGCTGAAAGTGGGCCAGGAGCAGGGGGATGACGGCGGCGTGATTCCTGACCGCCGAGTGAATCGCCTCGCTGAGTTCGGTCACTTGCTGCTGCCAGCTGGCCGGAGATACGTGAGCGTCGACGGTGAGGAAGATGCGGTCGACGATGAGGCGCTCGACCTCCTCGCGGCCGCTGACGTAGCGGTACAGCGACATCGTGCCCATGCCCAGCTCAGTCGCGACGCCCCGCATGGTGAGCGCGTTGAGGCCGTCGCGGTCGACGACCGCCAGCGCTGCGGTGGCGATGGTGGCCTGATCGAGTGAGCGGGGGCGTGGCATGGCTCCTCAGGGTACAGGCCGTGCTAGTGTAAGCGTACATGATACGCCTAATTGAGGATGTGCGTCATGACAGGCAGGATGGAACTGGCGGGATTCAAGGCAATGACCCGGGGGCTCGTTATCGGGCTGGCCGTTGTCGTTGCGCTCGTCTCTTACGACATCACCATCCCTACAGGGGAGTCAGCCGGCAGGAACTGGAAATTCGTGCTCACGCATCCCACGATTCTCCTGCACGTCATTGCTGCCACGATTGTCGTTATTGGGGCAATCGCCCTGGTTATCCGGTCCGCCCGTAACCATAACTCCCCGTGGATCGTGCTGTCCGTGCTTGGCCTTGCATTTGCCTTGCTGGCATTTGCGGCGGGCGAGAATTACGTCCGGACACTACATAACAGCAACCTGAGCGCTATGAGTATCGGCTGGGCGGGTGGGATAGTCACTTTTGGCATCGGCTGGTATTGGAGCCATAGGGCGGAACGTCAGGCACAGAAGCACCTCTCGTCGGCCACCGGAAACTAAATTCTCCATCCATCGAATGGAGGACGAGTGCGCTCGTGCCGGGCTGGACCGAGGGCTCTATGTCCCGGCCCCGGAGTCGCGTAGCCGCCCGGCCATCATCCGTTCGGCAGCGGGCCGGGTTCGGGCCTTCCCGGCCCACCTGTATCGCCCTCAAGGCAAGTTGTCAAGATCGGCTCAACATGAGTAGAAACCTAATCGGCAGGCACTGCTGTGGGTTCTGCGCGCAGCGGTTGCGCTTACTTTGCGTAGCTCGTTGACCCAGGTCCACGGTGTGGCACCGCGGTTAACGAAGGCCCCGGGCGGCAGGAGTGGTTGTAACGGCGCGGCCGGCAGGCCGTCCTTTCATCCGTCCGCGCTGAGGACTGCAACTCCGGCCATCTCCGCTGCGACGTCCCCCTCTCCCCCCGGCCTGCAGCGCCAGACCGCGCCGTGCTGCGCGCCGAACTGCGCCACGGCGCACGGCGGGCGCAGCCGTGACAAGCCGATCAAATATGACGCGACTCGACGCGGTGCGCGCGTCCTGCGCTTGGGCCCTTGAGCCGTCAGCACCCTGCCAGGTGGCCAAGCCCATACGCACCAGACACCCCGGCGCCGGCGGGTCGGCGCATCACCGGCGAACAGCCTGGCCCGACCTTCCGAACCGGCGGCAAGAGGTCGGCCCAAAATCCTGCCAAAGCAGGCCCGGCCAGCGTCAGTGATTGGAGTCAAGTGGCCGCGGTGCCAGCGATGGGACGTTTACCCTGGCCAGAGGATCGCAACCGCCTTCGGTATTCGCATTCCGGCAGCGATGCCAGCAACGGCCAAGACCCCGCCCGGGGTGAGTGGAACAGGTATACGGTTACTTCCGCGGTCATCGCTGCTGTACTTTACTGCTGTACTCGCTGCCCGGGTGTTCGAATTATGGTTCTGACCTGTGGAGCTACGGAGACTCGAACTCCGGACCTCTTGCATGCCATACACACTCCTGCCGTGGCTGGGCGTGGCTGCATGTGGCCATGTGTGGAGTTCACCTGCGGCTTCCGTGGTTGCACGTGGCCTGGCGTCGCCTGGTGCCGCTGCACGCTGGCTCCCCACCTGGCTCCCAGAACTCGTTAGCGCCGCTAATATCTGAAGCTCCCGCCACCACGCCATGCGGAGCCGGCCCCCATCGCCCGGCCCAGGCAGCTGGCTCTGTCGGCGACCGTGCAGATACAGGTGCGCCTGCCAGGCGGCTCAGACGGGGATGAGGTCGACGTGGATCCCGGCAGCTTCGGCTAGCGCCCGCAGGTCGCCGGTATCGGAGGTGAGGATGTCATCCCCGTCGCCGGCCAGGCACACCACCGTGGCATCGACCGCGTCAGACTGGCCGCTGCGGGCCAGCAGCATCCCGGCCCGGCGGCCCAGGACGTCATCGACCGCGATGACATCGGTCCCGGCCAGCAGCCGGGCCAGCGGCGCCTGCCGGCCAGTGCCGCCGCGCCAGACCTGGGCGACCACTCCCCCGCTGGTCACCGGCACCCGCCCCGCCAGCCGCTCCCGCTTGACCAGCGCCACCACGTCACGATCCCCGCGTTCCACTGCCACGAACGCCCCGGCATCCAGCACCAGCATCAGGCCGCGCCCCGGCCCTGGCCCGGGCCGCGTTCTTGCGGGTCACCGCGCACAACGACCGCACGGCTCCGGGCACGGCGGGCAGCATCACCCATCTCCGCCTCGGTGACCTGGCCGTGCTCAGCCTCATAGGCAGCAAGGAAATCATCCAGCGCGCCCAGCCGCCGGTCATGATCCGCCTTCAGCCGCAGCGCGTCATTCACCCACGCGCTCACGCTCTCCGCCTGCCCCCGGGCCACCGCTTCCTGCGCCACCGCCACCAGGCCGGCATCCACCGACGCCGACAACCGCTCCTTACCGCTCATACGAACATACTACATCCATACCACGAACGTAGGAACTACCGGCCATCCTGCGAGCCAGGACCGCAGCGGCTTCTTCTCAGGTCAGCAGTACACATCCGCCGCCCGCGCGGACACCTGATCGAGCCCAGACAGGCCGACGACCGCACGAATCAGCGTCATCCGCGCTGCCGTCATCCCCCACACATGCCAGCCCGTCGACAACCGGTCATGCGTGTGACGGACCACAGACGGCATATAGCGCAACACCGGCCATCCTCCCGGGACGGTTATCCGCAAGAGTAGCTACAAGGCGCCGTCCGGCTACCCGCGGCCCGCGCCGGCAGATGCCCGGCACGTCCGATTCTGCCGATGAGCGGACGACCGTTCCTGTGGACACGGCAGAAGGCGGGCAGGTTGTCCGGCTGGCGCATCTGCTCCGGCTCAACCCGCCTGATGGACGCTCATCCCATATTGAATGGCAGCCTGAAGGACATCGACGTTTATGACTGCCAGATGTCTGAACTTGATGCAATAGCCCGTAACACGCGCCTTGCCGATCGAGCCGCCATAGGTACGCGCCAGGTAGGTCTTGTCGTCGAGGCCAAGCACATAGACCGAAATGCCAGTCGTGTTGGCGCTCAGGCCAATACGATAAAACTCTCGCGACGACCCATCGGCGTAGGTGATGGCGTAGGCGCCGTAGCCAATGTTCGGGTTGGCCACAACCTTGCCGTCCGCGTTCGTGCCATCGGCGAACCACAGCCTGCATCCGGGAAATTCCGCAAGGATGTGTGCGTGCAGCCGTCGGAGGTCGGCCTGCTTGGGCTCGGGTTGACTGGCGAGGTACGCCTCGACTTGCTCAGGTACATCCATCTCACGCCGCATGTTACAACGAACTGTCCCATGCCGGTCGGATGGGCGCCGCCCACGCATCGCCGGTGTCCGCGTGGATGGCCGTCAGCCGAGAACAGAACGACTATCCGCTCGTGCCGCGAGTCGGATAGGCGGCGCCGACCGTTCCGGTGGTGCCATCCGCAGCGCTCAAACGCGGTTCGTTGCGCGTCGGCGGCTGGTGAGGTGCCTGCAGCTGCAGCCGGGTTAGACATCCCACGGCTGTGTTCAGCGGGGTCAGACAGGGACTCGGCGGCGTGGTACCTGGCTAGTGCGGCGCGGCCGGCGCTGCCGTTGCTCACCCCCGGTGACTCGTGAGCCTTGCCGCAAGAGCTTGTGCACCGGCCAGTTCGGGCAGATCGAGGCTCCCGCCAGCTCGGCCGCCCTGGCCTGGGCAACGGTCAGGCGACCAGCATTGACGGTGGCGGCGCCGGAATCCATACCCCTGGTCCTACCGTGGGGTTGATCCGCGGCTCCAGAGATGCGGCTGCCGCGGCGTCGCACCATTCCGCGCGAACGCCAGCGGCCGTCGGTGCCTGGCAGAGTTCCTGCTGGGCGATCGCCGTCTCATCACCGAACCTGGGCAGCAGCAGGCCGGGTACACGATACTCCGGGTCCAGCCCGGTCCGCGAACGAAGCTGCGGGCCGGGCATGACTGCCCGACCCGCGGCTCAGTTTGAGCCGCCGTCACCCGGAGGTGAAGTAGGGCCACACGGGGCCGCCGAAGGTGCTGCTCGGCACCTTGCGGAAGCCGGACGGGACGCTCACGTTCGCCTTGGCGATGTTGCCCGGAGTGGGGGGCAGCGCGGTGATGTCCTCGCGGACCGTGCCGTCCAGTGGCCTGCCGTCGCGGTAGTGAGTCCGGTTGTTCCAGATCACCAGCACCGGCAGGTACGTCTTCGGGTTCACGTACAAAGCCGCGTCCACCTGCAGTGGCCCACTGCCCTCACCGTGCGGCAGCTGCGACCAGAAGTGCCGCTCCGTCATCGAGCCGGTGAGCTTGATCGTCTCTACGCCATTGACCTGGGCGTGCCCGGTAACCTTGAACAGCCCGCAGGCCAGCGCCTGGCGGAGGTAGGGCGCCCAGTTCGCGGGGCCGTTGAACTCCACGATGTCCAGCCGGGTGGCGCACCCGCTGGGCGCGAACCCGAGTATCCCCGCGTTGGCCCACCTGTGATGGCGGTAGTCGATCCGGGCGTAGATCCGCCTGCCGTGGACTCTTGTGGTGCCCACAGCCCAGTTCACACGCCCTTGCGCCCAGGGCATGCCCTGGGCCATGGCCGGTGGTATGAACCCGGACTGCGCGAGCCGCGAGTCCGTCCGGTAAACCCAGCCGATCACCGGGGGATACGGGGCACTGAAAAAAGTCTCGGTCTGGACGACCTCGTTCGTCGCCGCCAGCGCGTTCTCCACATTCGAGATCACGTAGGCGGCGGTGTGCGCCCCGGCCAGTCCCGGGGCGCCCTGGCCCGTTCCCGTTGCGGCCACTACGGCCGCCGCGGTGACGGCCGCGGTTCCGCCGGCCAGCGCGGCCCGGACCGCGATCTTGCGCCGGCGCAGGTGAGCGCGTGCTTTGCCCGCAATGCCGGCCGGCACCCCAACCTCCGCGGTGAGCCGGTCCAGGCCCTCGCGGAGCAAGTCCTCCATAGCCCCGTTCATGATCTTCCTCCTGCCACCGTGATTCCGGTTCTCAGCTCGGTTTTCATGTCCCCCGCAGGGGGCCTCCCCGGTTCCTCCGGTGAGCCGGCCAGTTCCCGCAACCGCCGCAGCCCCCGTGCCGCGGCGGATTTGACCGTGCCCTCGGAGCAGCCGAGCAGCGCCGCCGTCTCGGCCTCGGTGCGCTGTTCCCAGTACCGGAGCACGACCACGGCCCGCTGCCGTGGCGGCAGCTGTTGCAGCAGGCGGACCAGTTGGTCGCGGAGGTCCACCACCGCAACGTCCCCGCTGCCGGCCTCTGCCGCGCGGGCCTGCGCCCGGAACTCGGCGAGCCTGCCCCGCCAGCGGCCCCGGCGGCGCCAGCCATCGGCGGCCAGGTTGTACAGGGTGCGCCGCAGGTATCCCTCGGGGTCGATGTCGATGCGGCACCAGTTCTGCAGCAGTCGTTCCAGGGCCGCCTGCAGCAGGTCCTCGGCGTCAGCGCGGCTGCCGGTCAGCGCGACCGCAGCCCCCATGAGGTGCTGCCCGCGCTCGTCGAGCAGCCGCTCTATGCTCCGGTCGTCCCGATCACGTCCCACGGATCACCTCCCAGTCTCGCCAGCCAAGGACGCCTGAGCGGCCGCCGGGGTTGCCCCGACTGCGCGTTTCATTTCCTCGTGGCGGCCGGACGGTGAAGATTCCGGCGCCGAGGCTGGCCCGGGAACAAGCAAAGCCCGGCAATCGCTGCTCGACCGTCGCCATGCCATCCGCAAGGCGACTGACAAAATGCCCATAACAGATAATCTGCTTGCGCCCCTCCGCGTCGGATGCTGTCCGTCGGATGAACGCATACTCGGCGATATGCGTGGTTATCAGAGGTGGGCCGCTCGTCGTCTGTCACGTGCCGTCACGACCGCGGCTCGGTACCTGGTCGGGCGATCTTCCGACGCGCCAGCCACTAGGCGCCGGGCGGCCGGCGTGAGGAGGAGGAGGACAGGAGCGGGAGCCTGAGCCGCCTGCGCGAACTGAGCCGGAGCACTCAGGCTGAGCCAGGTTCAGGCGCAGACCGCCTCCAGCTGAGCCAGCGCAGCTCAGGCGACGCGCTCCCCCGCGCCACGGCACACTCCCCCACCGACCCGTGCCGTCAGCCCGCGCGAGCCGCGGCCGCGCCACACCACCAAGCCCCGCAGCGCAAGGCGCGACCAGGCAACGTCACAGCCACGCAACGCCCACAACCCGCGCCCGGCCAATACAAGCCCGGAACAACTCAGGGCAAAACCCGCTCACCCAGCAGAAGCAAAGCCGGTGCTCAGCAGGGCTGACCTCTTACCGGACTGCTACCAGAAGCGCTACCCAGCACGCCAAAATACACGGAATAATGTTCGAATTATTTCCGTGAACTGTGTGGAGCTACGGAGACTCGAACTCCGGACCTCTTGCATGCCATGGAACGCCGGACCGTTCACGGGAGTCCGCCACAGTTCACCAGCGACCCGTCTGAGCTGGCCATTCGTCCGGAACAGGTCACCTGCGTTCACCAGAGTTCACTGCGGACGGTAACCAGTTTGGTAACCAGCCCCCCTGCCACTACCACCGCCTACCGCATCGCAATAAGTTTCGAATCATCGCCTCTTGCCGTACCGGTCCCTCTCCTGCGACAGCCTGGCGATGTCCCCGCCTGCGGGTACGCCCAAGCTGGGATTGATGCGTGACTCCAGCAGCAAGCCGCCCTCGCCAACGGTGGGCAGTGCACACCGGGGTTCGCTGACCGCACACTGGCACCCATAGCGCTAACCGCCCTCCCCAGCCGGCTGGAACCCGGCAGCCCGCGGCATCACCCGCAGCCCGGCCAAACAGACTCCGCCGTCGCCCGTTGCGGTTTCTGAGGCAACAACCGGCCTGGCTGCGCTCAGGTTCTCCGCGCGCCTGGACTGACCGTGCTGAAGGCCGCGGGCCACTGTTGCCGGCAAGCAAAAGCCTGAGTCCTGGCCGTCACTTAGAGCAAACGGCCACCGGACACCAACCATATGAACCGGCACAGAACGCCGACTCGGCGCTGGTAAGGATGGCGTCCGCCGAGCGGAAAGTCACGCGCAGATCAGCTGGTTCTGTGACCGTACTGTGAGCTTTTCATCCGTCGGTCTTGGTGTTCACGCCTTCGGTCCGGCCGTAGTGAAACGGCAAGGTGACGGCAGCGATGACGGCCTGGGTGTCCAGGTCCAGGCCGCGGGCGAAGGAGTGGATGTTCGGCAGATCCGCTGCTCGCGCCGCGTGGGCCCGTTCGCTGAGCCTGGCCTGGTTGGCGGGATCGGGGCACAGCAGAGCGGCGAAGTCGCGGACCAGGCAGGCGAGGCTGGTCATCTCGGGGCAGGCGGCGGTTAGCTTGCTGAGCAGTGCCTGCTGGCTGTCGCTGAGCGCGTCGCGCCGAGTGAGCAGCATCCGGGCCACGCGCCGGGGGAGCGTCAGGCCAGGGCACGCCTGCGGGCGGGCGGGCGAACAAAGGCTCGTGTTCACCATCACGCTCAGGACGAGACTCGATGCAGGCAACATCCGCCGATCGCTCCGTGCGATCTGCCGGAAAGCTGGAATCGGGGAGAACTGGACCCCTCGAGAGCTGCGCCACACGTTCGTGTCACTGCAGTTCTGGCAACGGAATGGCCATCGAGGACATCAGCCACCTTGTGGGCCACAGCTCCACTTTGGTGACCTAGACGGTCTACCGCCATGAGCTTCGGCCGGTGGTGACTTCTGGGGCCGAGATGATGGACCGGATCTTTGCCGATGGCGCAAAGTGACTGTTCCGCCGGTGAGTGCGCGAGCACCCTCCTGCCACGTTCCGTGACCGGGCCTTACTGAGGCAAAGCGCGCAGCGCGAGTGCCGACTAGGTACGCGGCTAAGGCTTAGATCAATGCGGCAATTGCGGCCAGAGCCCGCGCGCGTCGGGGTGGCCGGCTTGTTCCAGCTCACGGACCCGTCTGATCAGAACGTCAAGATCCGCCAGCGAAGCCGGGCCGGCCTGACAACCTGCCGGGTGGGACGTAGCGATCCTGGCCGCACCGGACGAGCAGCGACTGCGGCCCCCGGAAGGAGATGTTCGGGTGGAAGGTGAGGCGCTGTCCCGGCACTAGCGCGAGCTCCGGGTACCGGCGGGCCAGCTCGCCGATGGCGAGCTGCGCTTCGAGCTTGCCGAGGTTTGCGCCGAGGCAGTAGTGCAGGCCCTTGCCGAACGCGACGTGCTGATCGGCATTCGGCCGGCTCAGGTCGAACTGGCCGGGCACGTCGAACACAGCCGGATCCCGGCCCGCTGCGGCCAGCCAGAGGAAGAGCCGGGCGGCTGCCGGCAGGCGCACGCCGCCGAGGGTATCGGGCCGCGTTGTCACGCGCCGCCAGACCGGCACCGGCGTGTCGAATCTCAGCGTCTCCTCGATGGCCGCAGCAAGGAGCTCGGGCTGCTCGACCACTGCCTGCCACCTGGACTGGTCCTCCAGCAGCCGCCGGATTGTGTTGCCGATCAGCCCGGTGGTGGTCTCATGGCCGGCGAATGACAGCGAGAACAGGATCGAGCTGATCTCGTCCAGGGTGAGCCGCTCCGGGTCCTCGTCGTGGATGGCCAGCAGGTCGCTGGTCAGGTCGTCGGCCCGCTCGCTGTCCTTCGCGTCGACCAGGATGCGGATATAGCCGCGGTAGGCGGCGATGCTGCGGGCGATGTCGACCTGGTCGGCCGGGTCCGGCCGCCCCCAGGACAGTGCCGCCCGGTACCCGCACCACTGCTTGAGCTGGGCGTAGTCACGTTCCGGTACGCCTATCAAGGAGAACACGATGTTGGCCGGCAGCGGGAAGGCCAGGGCGGCCACCAGATCGAATTCAGTCTGCCCTGCGACCGCGTCGAGTAGCGCGGCCGTGGTGGCCTCGATCGCCGGGATCAGCCCGTGCACGCGCTTTATGCTGAACGCGCGGGCGGTGGGCCGCCGCAACCGGGCGTGCGCCGGCTCATCCAGGCTGACCATCGTGGGCGCCGGCTTGTAGCCGCCCGCAAGCAGGATCTGCTGCGCCTCGGGCACCAGCGGGACTAGCGGGGCTTGCGCGATCGTGGCGGAATACGTGTCATGGTCCCGGAACACCTGCTCGATCTCGGCATGCCGGGTCACGACGTAATAGCCGATCGAGGGGGCGAAGAACACCGGGCGCTCGTGCCCTGGTGGCAGTTTGCCCAGGACGGCGAACGGATCCGCCAGGAACTCCGGCGACAGCGGGTCGAACGACTCATCGACCGGGCAGCCGGGGTCCAGCGCATGTGTCGTCATCGCGAACCTCCGTCGAGCCAGCCGCGCTCTGCTGCGACTATGCACCACACAGCGGCCCGGCGGCGTCCGGGCAGATACCAGCTAACGGCCCGGCGGCAGGTACGGCCGACTGCCATACCTCCGAGGCTTGCGACGCAGGGCGCGGTGGGGCTCAGGCGGTCTCCTCGCGGGCTGGCAGGTTTCCGGCCCAGTCCAGCACGTCGTGCCGGTATTGGCTACCGGCGTGGTGGTGGTCGATGTTGTGGCCAACCCCAAGCACCTGACGCGCGGAGACGCTCGGCGCACCGGTGAAGGCGGCCGCGAAGGCGTCGACGCCGGCCGGGCTGGAGATCCAGAGCTGTTCGTGCTCCGAAAGTCCATAGTGGACCGGAACGTCGACCGCAGCGGCGATGGCGGGGAAGTCCCGGATCCAGCCGTCGACGACTTCAAGCAGTTCGGCGACGGGGATCGGCGATGACGCGGCCGATGCGGCGGCGACCACCGACCCGTCGTAGGTCTCGGTCGGCCCGTACATGAACTGGACGCGCTGCTCGGGGGAGAACTCGATCGAGATGTCGGCCGGCATGGAGTTCCAGGCCTGGGTCACCGCCTCCGGAGCGTCGTAGTGGATGGCGGAGATCGCGATGCCGAGCAGCGGCCATGGGCGCGGCCGGCTGGCGATGTGCATGGCGATCGCCCCGCCCATGGAGTGACCGACCAGGACCACTCCGGTGCATCCATCCTTGGCCTTCGACCACAGATCATCGATGGCGGCGACGAGGGCGTCGGCGTTGCCGGCAAAGGTGGGACGCGACAGCGGGGTGCTGTCCTCATATCCCGGACGGTTCAGAGCAGCGACGGAGAATCCTCCCTCGATCGCGGCCCGGACAAATGAATGCCCCGGCACGTCGAAGTACCGGGCGTTATAGCTGCCGCCGGGAATGCAGACCAGGAGCGGCCGGCCGGCCTCGCCCCGGGCGAGAAATCCGGTCACCGAACCATCCCCGGCGGTCAATGCGAGCTGCTCGGTCATCGAACGCATCTCCTCGGTCAGCTTCGGGCCAGGGGCTCAGGATGTCCCGCGTACGGGGGCGGGTTACAGGGATGTTCCATTCACTGGCACAATCTCCTGATATGGCCGGGCGGGCCTTCTAGGCCCCGGAGCGCGAGGTGCAAGGAGGCTGGCCGATGGGCTCAGCTGTTCGGGGCCGTAAGCCGCCCGCTGGCGAGCCGCTGCTGGATCGCGCATTCCGGCTCCTCGCCGCGTTCGGGCCGGCGGACCGGTCGCTGTCGTTGACCGCGATGAGCGCGCGCGCAGGCGTACCGAAGAGCAGTGCACTGCGGATCGCGCGGCAATTGGCCGGATGCGGCGCCCTGGAACGGCTCGGCAACGGCGAGTTCGTCATCGGGCTACGCCTGCTGGAGATCGCCTCGCTGGCACCCCGTGGGCACGGGCTGCGCCAGACCGCGCTGCCCTTCATGGAGGACCTGCACGTGGCGACCCGGCAGCACGTGCTGCTAGCGGTCCGCGACGGCACTGAGGCCGTGCTCGTAGAGCGGCTCTCCGCGCGGGGTGCGGCCAAGGTGCTTTACCGGGTCGGCGGCCGGATGCCGCTACATGCCACCGGCGTCGGCCTGTGCCTCCTGGCCAACGCCCCACCGGACGTCCAGGACCAAGTGCTGGCCGGGGACCTCACCCTCATTCCCGAGAAGCGGCGGCTGTCCTCATCGGAGCTACGAGCGAGCCTGGCGGAGGTACGCCGCTCCGGCGTCGCGGTGGCCTCGCGGCCGGTCCCCTCCGCGATGACCTCCGTCGCGGCGCCCATCCTCGGTCGTGGCAACGAAGTGATCGCAGCGCTGTCCGTGGTCATTCCGTCGGCCGACGTCGACCCGGTCGCGCTGACCCCGGCCGTGACCGCCGTCTGCCGCTCCATCTCCCGCGCCATGCAGGTCGACTAGTGCCGAAGACCGCTGTGCCAATCATTGGCATAGCCGGTGCGCGGTACCGGCCGGCCGGCCGACGATCGTCGGGTGAGCGCTGACAGTCCGGGCAGCGTGGAGACCACCGCCGTACTCGTAGTCGGCGGCGGGCCCGCGGGCCTCGCCGCTGCCGCCGAACTGGGCCTGCGCGGGGTCGGCTGTGTCGTCCTCGAGCCCCGGGCCGAGGTGTCACACCTGCGCCCGCGGGCCAAGACGACGAGCGTGCGAACGATGGAGCACCTGCGACGGTGGGGAGTCGCGGACGCCTTGCGGGCCGCCGCGCCGCTGCCGGTGGCCTGGTCACAACGGGTCACCTTCTGCGAGTCCCTGTCCGGCCGCCGGATCACGGACTTCGACAACGCCTTCGGCCTGACGACCACGCGGGACGATCGCTTCGCTGAGGCCGGCCAGCAGGTACCGCAGCCGGTGGTGGAGGACGTCCTGCGGGCCCACATCGGGCGCCTGCCCGGGGTCGAGCTGCGGCTGGGTCACGCCGCCGGCACGCTGATCCAGGACGACGACGGCGTCATCACGCGGGTCCGCGGACGAGACGGTGCCCGGTACGACATCCGGGCACGCTATGTGCTGGGCTGTGACGGCGCGGCCGGCGGGATCCGGGACCAGATCGGCGCCCGATACGTCGGCCGGTCGGATCCTCGGCCTAACTTCAACCTCGTCTTCCGGGCGCCCGCATTGGACACGCACCTGGGACCGGCCGTCCAGTACTGGGTCCTCGGCGCCGTCCCCGGGCTGGTGGGCCGGCTCGACCTGGCCGGCACCTGGTGGGCGATCATCCCGGGCATCGAGGCGGCATACGGTGCGGCGCACGCGTCCGATCTGATCGCCGCCTTGCTCGGCGCCCCGGTGCAGCACGAGCTGGTGGCATCCGACCCGTGGATGGCCCGCATGCTGATCGCGGACCGGTTCCGCGACCGCCGGGTGTTCCTCGTCGGCGAGAGTGCGCACCTGAATCCGCCGTGGGGCGGCCACGGATTCAACACCTGTGTAGGCGACGCGGTCAATATCGCGTGGAAGATTGCCGCGGTCGAGCAGGGCTGGGCGTCACCTGAGCTGCTGGACAGCTACGAACCTGAACGGCGGGGTGTCGTCGAGCAGACGGTGGCGAGCGCGGAGACCAACATGCGCAGCCTGGCCGGGGAACTGCCGGCCGACGGCCCGGCGATCCAGCTGGCCAAGCGGCCCGAGTTCCACAGCCTCGGGCTGGTGCTGGGTTACTCGTACGCCGGCTCGCCCGTGGTGCAGCCGACCGCGCATCATCGCGATCCGGCCGACGTGACCGTCTACACGCCGTCAACCGAGCCGGGCGCACGGCTGCCGCACCAGTGGCTGCCCGACGGCTCATCCCTCTACGACCGGCTGGGCCTGGGATTCTCGCTCGTCGGCCCGGTGCGGGCCGGCGGTCCGGGAATCGCCACGCTGACGGACCTGGCTCGCCGGAGGGGAATTCCGCTGTCCCTGGTGGAATCTCAGTCCAGCCAGGCATTCCTCCTGGTCCGGCCGGACCAGCACATAGCCGGCCGGGCCGACGACGCGGCCGACCTCGATCTCGACCTCGCCACCGGCAACCGGAGCACAGGTATTCAGACCGTGTCTACCGTCGACTCGTCCGCGCCTGGAGACTGAACATGCGCATCGCCACCATCCACGGCCGGGTCGCCCTGATCGACGGTGCGGGCAGCGGAGCCGTCGATGTCGAGATGGCCAGCGGCGGCCGGTTCGGTTCGGAGCCGGCCGGCGTCTACGAGCGGTGGACCGAGTTCGCCGCCTGGGCAGGTTCGGCGCCATTGCCGCTACCCGAGGCCCTGGAGCCGGAATCGCTCGGTTCGCCATCGCCGAACCTGCGGCAGGTGTTCGCTATCGGGCTCAACTACAGCGCCCACGCGGCCGAATCGGGCTTCGCCCGCTCGGACACCTCGCCGCCGGTCTTCACGAAGTACCCGTCCTGTATCACCGGCCCGTACACCGACATCGAACTGCCCTCGGGTGGTCACACCGACTGGGAGGTCGAGCTCGTTGTCGTCATCGGCCCGGCGGCGCGGCACGTGGCCGCGGCGGACGCATGGCGGTACGTGGCCGGCCTGTCGGCTGGGCAGGACGTCTCCGAGCGGAGGCTGCAGATGGCCGCCACCCCGCCGCAGTTCAGCCTCGGCAAGTCCTATCCCGGCTTCGGGCCGGTGGGTCCGTGGCTAGTTACGCCGGATGAGTTCGACGACCCGAACGACCTCGAACTGGGCTGCTCGATCAATGGCGAACAGCTGCAGGTGGGCCATACCCGAGAGCTGATCTTCGGCGTGCCTGATCTGATCGAACAGCTCTCCCGGGTCACGCCGTTGCTGCCCGGCGACCTCATCTTCACCGGCACTCCACAGGGCGTCGGGATAGGCCGTAACCCGCCGCGGTGGCTCGCCCCCGGTGACGTGCTGACCAGCTACATCGAAGGCATCGGCGAGATGCGCCACCGATTTGTGGCCAGCGGGCTGGGCGGTCGGGGCGCGAACAGTGACCCCGAGGAGGAACGATGAGCCTGCACGGACTGTTGTCGGTCACGATCGGCGTCCCCAACGTCGAGGAGACGGCGGCGTACTACGCAGACTTCGGACTGGCCCCGGCGGCCGGCGGCTGGTTCAGCACGGCCGACGGCGGACCGCAACTGCAGATCGTACGCTCCCCGACCCGCCGACTGGTCGAGCTGCACGTGGCGGCCGACGACGCGGACGACCTCCGCCGGGCGGCCGCCAGCCTGGCTCGACTGGGTCTAGCCGGGCAGCTGTCCAGTGTGGGCCTGGCCACGATCGAGCCGGTGACTGGCACCCGGGTGTACCTCGACATCGCCCCCCGGTTGCACCAGGATCCCCCGACGGCAACCGCCTACAACGGACCCGGTCGATTCGACCGTACGAGCAACCGGGCCCCCGGATTCATGCGGCCCAATCGCGTCCGCCCGCGCAAGCTGGGCCACACCGTGCTCGGCAGTGTGGACTACCGCGCCACGATGGCCTTCTTCGTGGACGGCCTCGGGTTCAAGATCAGCGACCGCATCAAGGACGTGGGCGCGTTCATGCGCTGTTCGACCGACCACCACAACGTCCTGGTCCTGTTCGCCCCAGTGAACTTCCTGCACCACACATCGTGGCAGGTCGACGACATCGACGACGTCGGCCGCGGCGCGTACGCCATGCTCGAGGAGCACCCGGAACGGCACGTCTGGGGTCTCGGCCGCCACTTCGCCGGGTCGAACTTCTTCTGGTATCTCAAGGATCCGGCCGGCAACTTCTCCGAGTACTACTCGGACATGGACTGCATTGTCGATGACCAGCTGTGGACACCGGAGGATCTGGAAGGCGCACGCGGCCTCTTCGCCTGGGGTCCCCCACCGCCGCCGTCGTTCCTGCACCCCGAGGACCTGGCCGCACTAATGACCAACTCGCACGCCTCTTCCTGAACGAACTCCCGAGAAACAAGGCGGCTCCATGACTGCCACCACTGTGTTCACCAACGTCCGCGTCTTCGACGGTACGGGAGTGACTGACCCACGCACGGTTGCCGTCCACGATGGACTAATCACCGGCGACGTGGTCGGCGCAGCGAACGCCGAGACGGTCGCCGGGAACGCCCGGGTACTCCTGCCGGGTCTCATCGACAGCCACGTGCACATCGACACCCGGTCCGACCTCGAACAGTGCATCCGGGCCGGCGTGACGACCGTGCTCGACATGGCTACCCGGGACCTGGCGGCGCTGGATTCACTACGCGCCCTGGCCGGCCTGCCCACGGTGCTGCGGGCCGGTATGCCGGCCAGCGCCCCCGGCGGAACCCACACCAAGAAGATGGGCTTCGCCGGTTCGAGTGCGGTGACCAGCGAGCCGGACGCCGCGCGATTCGTCGCCGACCGCGCGCAAGAGGGCGTCGACTACATCAAGGTCATCGTGGAGGACCCGCGGATGCCCGGCACCGCGGCACTGCCGGCCCCGATCCTCGCCGCGATCGTCACCGCCGCCCACACCCGCGGGCTGCTGGTCGTCGCGCACGCGGTCACCTCGGCTGCACTGAGGCTCGCTGACGACGCCGGCGTGGACGTGATCACCCACGCGCCGCTCAATCGCGACCTCAACGCCGACGAGGCGGCTGCCCTGGCCGCCAGGGGCAGCGTGCTGGTCCCCACTCTCACGATGATGCGAGGAGTCAGCGCGGCCGTCGGCCGCAAGCTGATGTTCCGCCTGTTGCGCCGGCTGAGGGTGGCCCCACCGGTGGAGTACGCACACGCCCGCGGCTCCGTCACCGCCGCCCGCGCAGCCGGGCTCACCATCGTCGCCGGTACCGACGCCAATAACGAGCCCGGCGCCCCGTTCAGTCCCCGGCACGGCACGTCGTTGGCGGACGAACTGGGACTGCTGGTCGACGCGGGCCTGACCCCGACCGAGGCAATCAGGTCGGCCACCGCGCTGCCGGCCAGGACCTTCGGCCTGAACGATCGCGGCGTCATCGCCGCCGGGCGGCGCGCCGACCTGCTCCTGGTCGACGGCGAGCCGACCGTCGACATCGGAGCGATCCGCAACGTCCGCGCCGTATGGATCGCCGGCGCGAGGGTCGCCTAGGAGCGGCCCGCAGGCTCGCCCACGACCGCCAGCCGCCGTCATCGCGAGCGCGCCGCAGACCCTGGTAGGGCATGGTCGCCGACCATAGATCATCCTCGTGATCGACCCGGTGCCGATCGCGGCATCATATGCCCGTCAGTCGGGTCGCGGGCCAGCCGAGCGGGCCGGGCCGTCACCCGATCAGGCCTATCACCACACCTACCAGCAGATCGAGGCGATGGGGGTCCCGCTCAGCGACGCGCGGCTCGCCGTGGCCTTTAGCCGCGCCGACATGGTCGCGACGCCCGACTACGACGTGGCGGGGTGGGCCCGCCGCGAACTCGGGCTCGGCAACCTGATCATCTCCGCCAGGCAGAACTTCAATCAGGCCGGGTTCTTCTCCACCGCGGCCATCGCCGTGCCGGACACCGCTGCCAAAGCGCCGGGCACGGTCGTGCACGAGTCGATCGCCAAACCGCTGAGGTGGGTGCTGGCCGACAGCGGGCTGACCCTGCCGGAGGGGACGCTGACCCTGCCCGGAGGGGACGATGACCGATCCGGTTGAGGAGCGGGCCTACCGGTGGCCCAGGCGCTGTTTGCTCGCGATCACGCTAACGTTAGCCGCCGTCATCACGCTGGTCATCGCGCTTTTCGTGCTGTGAAGGACCGGGCTACGGCCTGCTCAGGTGGCGTAGGCCACGAGATAGGCGGCCAGGAGCGCGCACACCAGGACACAGTCGGCGGTCGCCGCGGCGTGAGGGATGCGCGACGCCGCAGGAGCGCCGGTCGCTGAGCCCGCAGACGGCGGCCAGCAGGGTGGTGGCCTGGGCGGGGCTGATCACGACTAGGCGGTTGACGGCGGGGGTGGTCCGCTGGATGCGGTCGACCGGGTTGGAGGCCAGGTGGCCTTGCTCGACGGCGTAGCCGATGCGTTGTAGAACACCGACCGTTTGCGCCGCTGCGTCGCCCCGGCCGCTGGCGTGCCGGTCAGGTGGTGGCGCAGGCCGCCAGCGCCAGCCGCACCGTCGCGGAGTTCTCCAGCGCTGACCGGCAGCGAGATGCGGTCGGCCCAGTCGAGGGCGGCGGCGATCTCGGCGGGCGGCAGATGGTCGCGGGTGCCGGGGTTGAACGCCCAGCCCAGCAGCGCCCGCCGCAGCACCTTGCCTTCGGGTGTGCCGCGTTGTGTGATGGTGAGCGCGGTGGTGATGGTGACCAGGGCTTCGGCGACCGAGCGGCGGGAGACCGGGGCCAGGGCCGACCACTTGGCCTCGGTGTAGGAGCGGGCGTGCTGATACCAGGTCACCGGGTCGGCGCCGTCCGTCTCGGCGCGGGACTGACGGCGTCCCGGTATTTCGCTGGCGACGAGTGGGCTTGCCGGCGAGTCTGCGGCTGTGGCACGTCACAGCCTGCGTGCTGGCCGCCGCATCATGGTGATCAGCGCGGTGCTGACCCGCCGCGGGGGCTAGCCCAGAGGACGGTCATCGCCCCGGCCGCCCGCGGGTCTTCCGGCCACGAGACCGATCTGGCTCGCCTGCTTCCGGCCCAGTCACCGTCACCGCCAGTAGCCCCGACTTCGGCACTGTCACCTTCACCGAAACCGTGGCCAGCCACTGACCTCGCGGCAACAGGCCCAGCGGCCTCCCGCCACCGGCCCGGCCTTGCGCGTGCGGTACGCCGGTCAGGTCGCCGCTGTCCTGGACCAGGCCGAGGCCGCCGGCGTGCGGCACGTCAGCTTCCTCAGCACTTACAACGGCGATCGGGCGCCACGCGAAATCGACATCGCGGCGGTCGCGGCTGACCTCGCCAGCCGGGAAGCGTTCACGCAATCCATCCTGCGCCCCGCTTGGGTGATGCAGAACTTCACCGACGATCACCTACCCCGTCACTAACGGAACGCTCACCGTCCCGAGCGTCGGGGGTAGCGAGGCATTCGTCGACGCGGCTGACATCGCGGCGGTCGCGGTTAAGACCCTTCTCAACCCCGACGCGCACACGGGCGCTCGCTATGCTCTTTCTGGGCCGCAGGCCATTACCTTCGGCGATGTCGCCGCGACCATCGCCGCCGTGAGCGCCAGCCCGTCGTATATAAGGACATCGACCAGGAGGCCTGGATCAACGGGCCATCGCGGCCGGCGTCCCCGTCGGCTACGCCATAATGCTCCGCCGGCTCACCGGCGCCGTCATCGCCGGCGGCGGTCCGAGCCCACGGGCAACATCGAGACCGTTGCCGGCCGGCCGCCGGCCAGCTTCGAAGCATTCGCCCGGCGCAACGCCGCCGCCTGGACCACCCCGGAGGACAAGTGACCAAGTACACCAGTGACGGCTCGAATTTCGGCGCCGACGGCCCCTTCTTCCGCATCATCCGCGAAGGACTCGAGGGTCTCGTCGACGGAGAGGACTACTTCGACCTCCTGGCCGACGATGTGGTCTTCGAGTACGTCATCTCCGTGCCCGGCTACCCCAGGCGCGTTGAAGGGCGGCAAGACGTCATTGACCTATACAGCGGTTACGACGACTACATGACCGTGCACACCGCCGACAATCTCCGCGTATACCGGGACCCGCAAACGTCGGTGGTCGTCCTGGAGTACGAGGTGCACGGTGAATCGGTGCTGACAGGCCGGCCGTACAACAACCGCTTCGTCTCCATCATCACAGTCAAGGACCGCAAAGTGACCCACTGGCGGGATTACCTTGACCCGATCGCCGTCTTCGACGCCAGCGGATGGCCCAATGCCGATCAAGGCGGTAACGACAACTGATACCGCCAGAGCCCGACAGGCAGACGCGGCACGCGACCGGCTGATCACCCCGGGGACCATGCTTCGATGACACCGCCGCCTCGTCACCCGGAAATGGACCTACCCGAACCGAACGGGCCGTCCGCCGGTCAGCCGGAGCTCGTAGTGCTGATCGGGCAGCTCGCCAGCGAGAATCACGGCTGGGGATACCAGCGGATCCAGGACGAGCTGCTCAAGCTCGGCCACCGAGCCAGTGCCTCCACGATCCGCCGGGTCCTCAAGCCCTGAAGATTTCGCCCGCGCCGAAACGGCAGACCGGCACAGGCAGCCCGGGGACCAGCGAGCAGCTGCTGTCCGGGTACCTGATCGTGCACGTCTTCCTGAGTTTGCCGCGGTCCGCGACGGAGGTGTCGCCGGCCCGCGGGGTGCCGCAGGCCTGCCAGCAGCGATCGTGACCTGCCCGGCCGGGCCCGCCGGGCCTCCGGCGTAGCGGCCGTCCCGGAAACTAGAGCAACTGCCCGCCGGTCACCTCGCCGTGAGGTCTTGCCTTCGCACTGCGCCGCTCGCCTTCCCGCCGGATCTTCGCCCGTCCGCCGCGTCGCGGGATCCTCGATTACCCGCAACCATCGCGATGACGGAGCTGAGGCCTTCGCGGTGCGGCAGGGCACCTGTCAGATGCCGGGCAGCACGCACGCCGGACGCGGCCGCGCGCGCCTTGCATCTTGACGCGGTGGCTACCAAAGTTGATCACTTCAAGATCGCAACATGCCTCTGACCTGTGGAGCTACGGAGACTCGAACTCCGGACCTCTTGCATGCCATGCGACGCTGACACGGGCCTGGGCGAGCCTGGACGAGGCCCGGATGGCCGTTCACCTGCGGAACCCGAGCCTGCAAGAGTCTGGACGGCAGCCAGCGTGCCCGCACGGCGGCTACCAGGATTGTCCCCAGGCTGACCCGTGATCAGCACACGTCTGACAGTTCGAACATCTGAGCGACGCGCCCCGTTTCCGGCAGGCAGAGGCGACGCCGCCAAGCGCTAGCGGGCATGGTCTGCAGGCATGCCCGCCATCAGCCGCTTCCTCGGCATCGTGATCACCATGTACGCCGGCGATCACCCTCCCCCGCACTTCCACGCCCGGTACGGCGGGCAGTCGGTCTCCGTCGGTATCGAGCCCCTCGCCGTCCTAGCCGGAACGCTCCCGCCGCGCGTGCTCGGGCAGGTCTTCGAGTGGGCCGCGCTCCACCAGGGCGAGCTGCTCGCCGACTGGGACCTCGTCACGGCACATCAGGTCCCGGCGCCGATCCCGCCGCTCGCGTAAGATGAGCGCATGATCACGCCGCTCTACGACGTCACCGGCGTCGAGGTCCTGGGCCACTACCGGCTCCGGCTGACGTTCTCCGACGGCCTGGTCGGCGATGTCGACCTGTCCGATCTGCGGGACTGGGGCGGCGTGTTCGTTCCCCTCCGCGACCCCGGCGCCTTCGCGCAGGTACGCGTGGACCCCGAGGCCGGGACGATCACCTGGCCCGGCGGCGCGGACCTCGCGCCCGAAGTCCTCTACCAGCGGGCATCAGCGCACCCGCGGCAGGCCTCGCCCCGGCTCGCGGCAGGCTAGTGGCGCTGCCTGTTAATCCGTAGGTGTATCAGTGGCTGATGCGGTGAGCCAGGCGCTGGGGTCGTTGAGGTAGAGGCCGCAGGCGCAGTCGAGGGCATCTTCTGGTGAGCTGGCGAACTGGCCGGCTGGCAGGATGCTGTCCTGGTAGTCGTCGTGGCTGGCGCGGTAGATGGCGAATCCCCAGGTGCTGGCTGATCCGCCGTAACGGAGCCGGCACAGGGGGAGTTCCCGGTCCGCCGGGCAGGTGGCCGGTGACGTAGGCGACCTGGCCGCGGAACCTACGTCCGTCGTCATTTACACCAGCGGCGGGACACGACCATGGCTGTCGCGGAGGATGTGCTGCCTAGCAGTTACTTGCTGGTCCACCGTCCTTATCGCGGCTGGGGCTCAGTACTCAGCACGGTCAGGCAGCGGCAGCGCGGGCGTTGATCTCGAGGGTCAGGTAGCGGCCGGCCATACCCTTCATCTTGGTGATCCCGTGGGCGTAGCGATCGACCCTGCCGGTGGCGCGAAGCGTCAGCCCGGTGGTATCGGCGGCCAACTCGACGACTGTCAACTCGACAGGCGCCGCGGTGCCGCGAGCGGTGATTTTCCCGCGAAGCAGCCAGCGGTCCCCGTCACGCACGAGCTCAGTCGAGGTGAACCTGATCTCGGGGTGGGCCTCGGCGTCGAGGAACTTCGCGGACTTGACCTGCCCATCCCGCATGGAGCTCGCCGAGTCGAAACTGTGCGCCGAAGCCGCAGCCTCTACGTGTGAGGAACTCACCGGCTCGGTGATGACGATCTGTCCGGAGACGAGTGCGAACTTGCCGGTGACAGTCGCCATTCCGAACATGTGCTTTGTTGTGACGGCAATGCTGGAACCTTCTGGATCGATTTGGTAGATGCCGGCCTCCGGAGTCTCAATCGCGGAACTGGAAACGCTCACTGCAGGTCCTTTCGCACTTCAGACGGTAGGCGGGCGAGGAGTTCTTGGGGCATTCACAGGGGTGCGTAGGGCGTCAGGGGAAGCGGCCCGTCCGGAGCCGTCCGTGCTGTGCCTGCTACAGCTGTCCTGATGAGGATCGACGATCGGGCACGGACTGAGCCTCCTTCCGGCTGCTCTAGCCGGTGGGCGCGACCTTGGAGTCGCGAGCGAGCGAGTCAATCCAGCGCTCGAGGC
>PMSW01000042.1:0-187 GCA_003168215.1 Actinomycetota bacterium | reverse complement strand
TCTTCAGGCGAGCCCTGGGGGTACGGTGCTGCTGCTCGAGCCACGACAGCCGCTCACGGCTTTCTTGGGCGTAGGAGTCGATTGCAGCGGCGACGAGTTCATCTTTGGACTTGAAATAGTAGTAGACGTTGCCGACCGGCACGTCGGAGGCCTCCGCGATATCCGCGATGGTCGTGGCTTCGACTCC
>PMSW01000176.1 GCA_003168215.1 Actinomycetota bacterium | reverse complement strand
CGGCCGGCGGCGGGCCGAGGGGCAGCAGGCCGGCCGGCGGACCCCGGACCGGTCGCCCGCAGCAGGCCCGTCAGCCCGGCCGGCCTCCGGCTCCCGGGACGCAGCAGCGTGCGCTCGCGGCCCTGGTCCTCGGCCTGCTTGCCATGTTCGGCCTGCTCAGCATCTCTGACCTGATCGGGCTCGGCAATTTGCGTCGCGGCATCTTCCTGGTGGTCTTCACGCTTCTGGTCGGCGCGCTCGCGCTCTGGCTCGGGGTGTCAGCCGCCGTGCGGTCACGGCGCGCTGCCGCCGGGCGGCCACGCGGTGCCGTCTCGGCGATCATCCTCGGCGGCATCGGCGTCCTGTTCAGCGTCCTGCTGCTGATCACATTCACGGTGCTGTGGCAGCAGCTTTCCGCCTACTCCCAGTGCATGCAGGGTGCCAATACGCTGGCTGCGCAGCATGTATGCCAGGACCAGCTCAGCCGGGCAGTCAATACGGAGACCAGCAGGCTCCGCTCATCTCACTAGCGACTCCACTACCGACTGCGGCAGCCGAGCGACTACGGCAGCGCGGACGGCCCGTGATCGGCCGCTGCGGTACCGTGCCCGGGGCCTTCCCCAGCCCACGGATCCAGGTAGATAGTGTGCCCGCCATCCTCCCCGGTAGCCACCAGCTGCCCGGACGGCGAATGTGGGCCTGGCGGCGAATACCGGCCGGCAGGCGAATACGGGCCAGCAGGCGAATACGGGCCGGCAGGCGAGTGCTGGCCTGCGGCGCGGTTCCCCGCCGCCCGCCGCAGCGATAGCCAGTTTGATGCCCCGGTGGTCACCGCGGCAGCAACGCCGACCTCAAGGGTGGCGACTGCGGCAACCTGCCAGCCGGACGGGCCCACCACCGAAAGCCGCCCGTCGCCGAGCGGCCCGCCAGCGAATGTGGCCAGCGCACCGGTGACGCAGCCCGCCAGCGCGCCGGAGGCGAACCCCCACAGCGGGGCGGCCTCCACCGCGAGCGATGGCGCGGCCCGTGCCATCAGGAACCCGCCGAACGCCCCAGCCAGATACGGCAGCGCGAGCACTGCGACGGACAGCCAGGCCGGCAGCGCGCTATGCACACCTGCGGGCAGCGCGGACAGCATCGGAAAGGCCGGCAGCGATCCCAGCGCCGAACCGGTCGGAGCCACCACCGTTCCGGTCCCGAACGCGAACCCCGGGCCTAGCATGAACGCGATCGCCCAGATGATCGCATTCGGAACGTACGCGAGCTGGGCGAGCAGCAGCAGGATCGTGCCGACCGGGCCGGGCGCGAGCGCCCCGTTGACGGACCTGAACTCGCCGAGGTGAGCGGCCAGTGAGGCGCCGGCCAGGACGCAGCCGGCCACGGCAAGCACCGCGAGCGCCCCGGTGCTGCCGAGGATCACCGAACGGAAGCGCACCGACAGCAGCCCGGCCAGCTGCCGCCATGGCGCGAGTGCACGGGCGCCGCCGAGCCCTCCGGCGGTGAACGCCAGCAGGAATCCGGCGATCACTGCCTGCGGCGGGGACGGCGTGACGAGCCGCGACGCGCTGGCGAGGGCCAGCGCGCCGGACACCAGGGCGTAGGGAACGGCCAGCGCCGCCGCCGCGTAGCCGACGTGCCGGAGTCTGACGACGCCCCCGTTGCGGACCACCCACCGCCCGGCCCGCCAGAGCAGCGCGCCGGGCAGCAGCACCAGGCCAAGCGGCAGCATGCCGATGCGGCCGGCCCCGTGCAGGGTGAATCCGACATGATGACCGACCAGCCAGAGCGCGGCCGCAGTGCGCAGCACCCCAGTCAGGCCGATCCCGGCATGCGGCGCCGCGATCCAGCCGGCCAGCACGAGTAGGGTCAGCGCGACCAGCCCGGTGCCCGCGGCCGCGCCTGCCGCGATGGCGCCGGTCACTACCAGCGGGCGGGCCGCGCCGGAGGGCCGCGCGAGCTGAGCGTCCCCGGCTGCGCCGTCCTGGCCGGCGCCGTCCCGCTGCGCGCCCAGGGCTGACGTCGTCACAATGCCCCAGCCTGGCAAGGGCAGTGCCCCCCGGGGCGGAGGCGCGCCGGGGCGGCCGCGCCGGAAGCAGCTAGATATCCGTTATAACGGGATAAATCATGACGAGGCGAGCTCTCCCGGCCAGCGCACCACGGCCGGCACCGCTGCCGACACGACGGCCGACACCACGGTCGGCGCCGCTGCAGAGCACGCAGCAGCCGCAGCCCAAGGTGGTGAATCCCCGGATCGGTCACCTTTGATGGTGACCGATCCCCGGATTCACCACCTTGAGCGGTTCAGGGATTTACCACCCTGGCCGATCAGGGCTCACAACCTTGACCGGCTCAGGGGATTCGCTACCTTGACGATGGCGACGGTGGCCGTCAGTGGCTTTGCACGATCTCCCTGACCAGGCGGGCGGCACCACTCGGCGTCCTGCCGACCCGGACGCCCACCTTCTCCAGCGCTTCCTTCTTCGCCTGGGCGGTGCCCGCCGATCCCGAGATGATGGCGCCTGCATGACCCATCGTCTTGCCCTCCGGCGCGGTGAAGCCGGCCACGTACGCAACGACCGGCTTGGCCACGTTGCGCTCGATGAAGGACGCGGCGCGCTCCTCGGCGTCGCCGCCGATCTCGCCGATCATGACGATCGCATCGGTCTCCGGATCGTCGGCGAAGGCGCGCAGGCAGTCGATATGGGTCGTGCCGATCACCGGGTCGCCGCCGATCCCGACGGCGGTGGAGAAGCCGATGTCACGCAGCTCGTACATCATCTGGTAGGTCAGCGTGCCGGACTTCGAGACCAGCCCGATCCGCCCCTCGGTGGTGATGTCGGCCGGGATGATGCCCGCGTTCGATTTTCCCGGCGAGGCGATGCCCGGGCAGTTCGGGCCGACGATCCTGGTGGCGTTCCCGTTCGCGCACGCATAGGCCCAGAACACCGCGGTGTCGTGCACGGGGATGCCCTCGGTGATCACGATGACAAGCGGGATCCGTGCGTCGATCGCCTCGATCACCGCGTCTTTCGTGCCGGCCGGCGGGACGAATACCACCGACACATCGGCCCCGGTCTCGGCCATGGCGTCCGCTACCGTGCCGAAGACCGGTACCTCGCTGCCGTCGAGATCGATGAGCTGGCCCGCCTTGCGCGGGTTGGTCCCGCCGACCACCTTGGTGCCGGCCGCGAGCATCCTGGCGCCGTGCCTGCGTCCCTCGGATCCGGTGATGCCCTGCACGATGACCCGGCTCTGCCCGGTCAGGAAGATTGCCATCTCATGCTCCCGTCGCGGCCGCTGCGGCCATCTCGGCGGCACGCCGCGCCGCGTCGTCCATGGTGGCCACCTGCTCGACGACGCCGATCGCCGCCTCGTCCAGGATGCGCCTTCCCTCGGCGGCGTTGTTGCCGTCCAGCCGCACCACGATCGGGTGCCGGACCTGCTCGCCGCGCGCGCCGAGCATGCCGATCGCGGACACGATCCCGTTCGCGACCGCGTCACAGGAGGTAATCCCGCCGAACACGTTGACCAGGACACTGCGGACCGACGGGTCGGACAGCACGATCTCCAGGCCGTCCGCCATCACTTCCGCGGAGGCACCGCCGCCGATGTCGAGGAAGTTAGCCGGGCGGACTCCGCCGAACTCCTCGCCGGCATAGGCGACGACGTCCAGGGTGGACATGACCAGCCCGGCGCCGTTGCCGATGATGCCGACCTGACCCTCGAGCTTGACGTAGTTGAGGTGCTTGGCCTTGGCGCGGGACTCCAGCGGGTCGGTCCCCTCGGAGTCGGCGAACCTGGCGTGTTCCTGCCGGAAGGCGGCGTTGTCGTCCAGGCTGACCTTGCCGTCGACGGCAAGCACCTCGCCCTGGTCGGTCAGCGCCATCGGGTTGACCTCGACCAGGGTGGCGTCCTCGTCGGCGAACACCGACCAGAGCCGCTCGGCCAGCACCGCGGCCTGCGCCGCGGCCTCGGGCGGCAGGCCGCCCGCGCGGACGATCTCGGCTGCCTTCGCGGCATCCACCCCGGCCAGCGGGTCGACCGGGATCCGGGCCACCGCCTCGGGGTTGGTGTGCGCGACCTCCTCGATCTCCACGCCGCCCTGCACCGAGCAGATCGCCACAAAGGTCCGCGCGGACCGGTCGAGCAAGAAGGAGAGGTAATACTCTTGCGCGATGTCGCAGGCGCTGGCGATCAGGACCTTGTGGACTGTGTGGCCCTTGATGTCCATGCCAAGGATCTGCCGTGCCTTCTGCTCGGCCTCCGACGGCCCATCGGCCAGCTTGACGCCGCCCGCCTTGCCCCGGCCGCCCGCCTTTACCTGTGCTTTTACCACCACGAGGGGGGCGCCCTCGGCCGCGAAGCCCGCCGCGATCTCGCGGGCCTCCTCGGGCGAGGCGGCGACCCGGCCCCGCTGCACGGGTACTCCGTACTCCGCGAAGAGTTCCTTCGCCTGATGCTCGAACAGGTCCACTCGGGTCCGTCCTTGTCCGCTGCCGGCCCGCGCTCAGCCTGACCGGCGCGCTGCGCGTGCGTCTGCTGTGGTCTGCGCAGGCAGCCTAGTGGGATTTGGCCAGCAGAGCCGAACTGGGCTAGCTGACCGGCTCTATGCTGCCGAGTTCGGACCGGACCCAGTCGACGATCTCGGTGGTCGAGGCGCCAGGCGTGAAGATCCTGGCCACGCCCAGCCGCTCGAGCTCGGCGATGTCGGCGTCCGGGATGATGCCGCCGCCGAATACCGTGATATCGGTGGCGGCACGCTCCCTGAGCAGCTCGAGCACCCGGCCGAACTGGGTCATGTGCGCGCCGGACAGGACCGACAGCCCGATCGCGTCGGCGTCCTCTTGCAGCGCGGCGGACACGATCTGCTCCGGGGTCTGGTGCAGCCCGGTGTAGATGACCTCCACCCCGGCGTCGCGCAGTGCCCTGGCGACTACCTTCGCGCCGCGGTCATGGCCGTCGAGGCCGGGCTTGGCGATGACCACCCGGATGCTGCTCATGGATTCCTCCTACCCGCAGCGTAGCCCCGCCACCCGGCCACGGCTCAGAGCTTCTCGATTGGGGCGTAACGCAGCACCAGGTGCTTGATCCCGTAATCCCCGCCGAAATCGATCTTGGCCTCGGGGTCGTCCCCGCGTCCCTCGACCGACAGCACCCGGCCGAGCCCGTACGAGTCGTGGTTCACGTGGTCGCCCGGCGCCAGCGAGGGAACCGGCCGGGTACCCGCCGCGTTCATCCCCGGCCGCCGCGCCAGCCGCTCCGAGGCCGGCGGCGTGGCCGCGCTCTCGTCCCGCCGCCATTCCAGCAGCTCAGCTGGTACCTCGGACAGGAACCTGGACTGCTTGTGATAGGCCGGGCGGCCCCACCAGGCCCTCGTCATCGCCCGGGTGAGGTACAGCCGCTGCTCGGCCCGGGTGATCCCGACGTACGCGAGCCGCCGCTCCTCCTCTAGTTCCCGCTCGTCGCCCATGGAGCGCTCGTGCGGGAAGACATTTTCCTCCAGCCCGGTGAGGAAGACCACGGGGAACTCGAGCCCCTTGGCGGTGTGCAGGGTCATCAGCGTCACCAGGCCGCCGTGGTCATCGCCCTCGGGGATCTGGTCGGCGTCGGCGACCAGGGACACCTGCTCCAGGAAGTCAGGCAGCGTCCCGTCCGGGTGCTGGCTGTCGTACTCCCTTGCCACCGAGACGAGCTCGGTCAGGTTCTCGATCCGGCTCGCGTCCTGCAGGTCGCTTGATGCCTGCAGCTCGGCCAGGTAGCCGGACCGGTCCAGCACCGCCTCGGTGAGATCGCCGACCGGGCTGCCGGCCGCCGCGGCTTCCCGCAGCCCGCCGATCAGAGCGTTGAATGCCTCGATCGACCGGGTCGAGCGGGCGGCCAGGCCGGGCACGTCCTGCGGCCGGCCAAGCGCCGCGGCGAACGTGATCCGCTCCCGGTGCGCCAGCGCGGCGACGCACTCCTCGGCCCGCTCGCCGATCCCCCGGCGTGGCACGTTCAGCACCCGCCGCAGTGACACCTCGTCAGCGGGGTTGGCGATCAGCCGCAGGTAGCCGAGCAGGTCCCGGACTTCACGGCGCTCATAGAACCGGACCCCGCCGACCACCTTGTAGGGCATCCCGGCCCGGATGAACACTTCCTCGAAGACCCTGGACTGCGCGTTGGTCCGGTAGAACACCGCGACCTGGCCCGGGGTCGCATCGCCGGCGTCGGAGAGCCGGTCGACCTCCTCGGCGACGAACGCCGCCTCGTCGTGCTCGCTGTCCGCGACGTACCCGATGATCGGCGGCCCGTCGCCCTGGTCGGACCACAGGTTCTTGGGTATCCGGCTGGCATTGCGGGAGACCACCGCGTTGGCCGCGGCCAGGATGTTCTGCGTGGACCGGTAGTTCTGCTCCAGCAGGATCACCCGCGCGCCGGCGAAATCGCGCTCGAACTGCTCGATGTTCCTGATCGTCGCGCCGCGGAAGGCATAGATGGACTGGTCCGCGTCGCCGACCACGCACAGCTCGGCCGGCCCGGACAGCTCGGCGGGCACGGACAGCTCGGCGGGCACGGACCCAGGGGCGCTCCCGGCTGGCCCCGTCGCCAGGCCGGCCAGTGCGGGCAGGCTGGCGCCGGAGGCCCCGTTCTGCCCTGAATGCACGACGCCCTGTCCGGCGAGTTCCCTGACCAGGACATACTGCGCGTGGTTGGTGTCCTGGTACTCATCGACGAGCACGTGCCTGAACCTGCTCCGGTACTCGCTGGCGACCTCGGGGAACGCCTGCAGCAGGTTGACCGTGACCATGATCAGGTCGTCGAAGTCCATCGCGCCGGCCGCGACGAGCCTGCGCTGATACTCGGCGTATGCCTCGGCCAGGGCCTTCTGGCGGTATCCGCTGGCGCGGGCCGCTGCGGTCTCGTAGTCGACAAGTTCGTTCTTGAGGTTGGAGACCTGGCTGATCATCGCCTTCGGCGGGTGGTACTTGGCGTCAAGCTCCAGCTCGCGGCAGACCAGCGCCATCAGCCGCCGCGAATCGGCCTGGTCGTAGATCGAGAACGCGGGCGGGTAGCCGAACCGCCTTGCCTCCCGGCGCAGGATCCGGACGCAGGCCGAGTGGAACGTCAGCAGCCACATGGACCGCGCCCGCGCGCCGGTGAGCGCGGCGGCCCGCGCGGCCATCTCCCCCGCTGCCTTGTTGGTGAAGGTGATCGCGAGAATCTGGGCAGGCGAGACTTCCCGCTCCGCCAGCAGGTAGGCGATCCGGTGGGCCAGCACCCGGGTCTTGCCCGAGCCGGCCCCGGCCACGATGAGCAGCGGGCTGCCCTCGTGCGTGACGGCAGCGCGCTGCTGCGGGTTCAGCCCGTCCAGGAGGGTGTCAACGGCAGTCGCGGTCACTGCCCCAGCGTAGGCGCTGCCACTGACGCTGCGGCACGGGATGCGAGGCGCCGCCGGGCTTCCGGCCGGCGAGCCGCCGCCGGCGCACGGAAGGCATGCACCGGCGGCCCTGCCGCGGGCCTACTGGTCCGGGTCGGGCACCAGCGTCGGCGTGCCCCGGGTCAGGGTCTCCTTGCGGAAGAAGGCCGGCGCGGTGATCCGCATGTAGGCGTAGCCGATGAAACCGACGACGGCTGCCCCGAGGGCGACCATGAACGCGCCGCCAATTTCCCAGTGCAGGCCGGGCACCGTGAACATGGTGTAGCTGTTCCCGGTGTTCACGTCGTAGTCCTGCCAGAGGCTGAACCCGCCCGCCGTGTACATGATCAGGCCGCCGAGCCCGGGCAGGATGCCCTGCATCCACAGGTCACGGGAGTTCTTGGTCAGCGTCTTGCGGTAGTACCAGACGCATTCGAATGCCGTCAGCCCGTAGTAGAAGGCGATGTACAGGCCGATGCCGGTTACGGCGTCGTAGATGAGGTTCCCTTTGGCCAGGTAGTTAAATGGTATGTACAGCACGATCGAGATGGCCCCCATGACAATCGTGGAGACGGTCGGGGTCAGGTTCTTCGGGTGCATTTTGGCGAATGCCGCCGGGATCGCCTTGTAGGCGGCCATCGACANNCCGAGCTGAGCACCATCAGGATGAGCAGCCGGGTCAGGAACGTGCCGAACCAGCCGCCGCCGAAGATCGAGCCGCCCAGCACGGAGAGGACGTCACCGGAGTTGGCCGGATTCTGCAGGCCGGGCCCCTTGGTGCCGATCCCNNGTCTCCTCGTTGACCGAGACCGCGGTGTCCCAGCCCCAGTAGATGAAGAGCATCAGGACCAGCGCGGAGACGAAGGACGCGAAGCTCACCGAGGCGGGGTTGAACCAGCCCGCATGGATGTGCGTGGAGTAGGGCGAGCCGTGCCCGGAATAGACCTTGACCAAGGCCACCACCGCCAGGATTACCAGCATCGCAAGCTCGACGGTCAGCAGGACCTTCTGCAGCGCCGCGGAGACCTCGATGCCGCGGTAGCAGATGTAGGTCATCAGGATGATCCAGATGACCCCGACGAGCAGCACCCATGGGCTTGTATAGTTCTCGCCGATTCCCTTGGCGCCGACCAGGAGGAACACGTACACTCCGGCCACCTGCGCCAGGCTGGCCATCACCAGGACGTCCGCGGCCACGATGCCCCAGCCTCCGGCCCAGCCGGTCTTCGGGCCGAACGCGCGGGTCCCCCAGGTGAAGGTGGTCCCGCAGTCCGGGTCGGCCTTGTTCATCTCGCTGTAGCCGATCGAGGTCAGGAAGATCGGCACGAAGGCGAGCAGGGCCGCGGCGGGGGCATGGAAATGCACCAGCATGACGACCCCGGCGAGGGTGGCGGCGAGGCTGTAGGCCGGGGCGGTCGACGCGACGCCCATCGTGATGCTCGCGATCAGGCCGAGGGCACCGGGCTTCAGGCCCTTATCTACGTATTCTTCCATCGGCTGCAGGTCTGACGCCGTGGTGGCCATACTCACCCCTCCTGGCAGTGACCCGGCGCGAGCCGGGTCCGGCGTGCGGGTGCGGCGAAACGGCCGGCACCGAGTGCGACGATTCGGGCACCAGGCACGACTTCGCCGGCACCCCAGTGCGACGGTTCTAGCACGGATTATTCTCCCTGGGAACGATTTCGGTTGTAACAGCTATATTTCGCCACTGGTCCCGTTGATCCAGCCGATCCCCGGACGTCGCAGGCCACCGGGCTAAGATCGCCCGTATGCGCATCCTTCTGGTCGGTGCCGGCGGAGTTGGCACGGCATTCGCCCGCATCGCCGAACGCCGCAAGTTCGCTGAGCTCATCATCGCCGACTATGACCTCGGCAGGGCGCAGCGCGCGGCCGGCGGCACGTCGCTCGCGCTGCAGCTCGACGCGCGCGACGAGCGGCAGGTGGCCGCGCTGCTGACGGAGCACTCGTGCGACGTCCTGATGAACGCGACCGACCCCCGCTTCGTGATGCCGCTCTACCGCGCCGCGCTGCAGGCAGGCACCCACTACCTGGACATGGCGATGTCGCTGTCGCGCCCGGACGCCGATGAGCCCTACGGCAAGACCGGCGTCAAGCTCGGCGACGAGCAATTCGGCCTGGCCCGCCAGTGGGAGGAGCGCGGGAAGCTCGCGCTCGTCGGCATCGGCGTGGAGCCGGGGCTGTCCGACATCTTCGCCCGGTACGCGGCCGACACGCTGTTCAGCGAGATCGACGAGGCCGGCGTACGGGACGGCTCGAGCCTGGTCGTGGCCGGATACGACTTCGCGCCCACCTTCTCGATCTGGGCCACGATCGAGGAATGCCTCAATCCGCCGGTCATCTGGGAACGCGACCGCGGCTGGTTCACCACCGAGCCGTTCAGCGAACCCGAGGTCTTCAGCTTCCCGGCCGGCATCGGCCCGGTGGAGTGCGTGAACGTCGAGCACGAGGAGGTGCTGCTGATCCCGCGCTGGGTACAGGCGCAGCGGGTCACCTTCAAGTACGGTCTCGGCGCGGAGTTCATCGACGTGCTGCGGACGCTGCACAAGCTCGGCCTGGACTCCACCCAGCCCGTCCAGGCCGGCGGGGTCAGCGTCTCGCCGCGCGACGTGGTCGCCGCGTGCCTGCCCGACCCGGCCACGCTCGGGGCCAAGATGAGCGGCCTGACCTGCGCGGGCACCTGGGTCACCGGCACCGGCAAGGACGGCGCGCCGCGCGAGGTCTACCTCTACCACGTGGTGGACAACGCCTGGTCGATGGCCGAGTACGGCTCGCAGGCGGTGGTCTGGCAGACCGCGGTCAACCCGGTCGTCGCGCTGGAGCTGATCGACTCGGGCGCCTGGTCCGGCGCCGGCGTGCTCGGCCCGGAGGCGCTGCCGCCGCAGCCCTTCCTTGAACTGCTCACCGACTATGGTTCGCCGTGGGCGTGCGAGGAACGCACGCCGGCGGCCAGCTAGCCCTCGCGGGCAGCCGGCCCCTGCGGGCAAGCCGGCCCAGCGGCAAAGGAAACCCATAAAGATCCTGAACGGAGACCTCGTGGTGGAAGACCTGCGCAACTTCATCGGCGGGCAGTGGACGGACATGTCCTTTGATGCCAAGGCCGAGCTGATCGACCCGAGCACCGGCGAGGTCTTCGCGACGGCCCCGGTTTCCGGCCAGGCCGAGGTAGATGCTGCCTTCGCCGCGGCGGCGGACGCCTTCGGCGGCTGGCGGGACGCGACCCCCGGCGAGCGCAGCCTCGCCCTGCTGCGGATCGCGGACGCGATCGAGGCCAGGGCCGATGAGTTCGTCAAGGCCGAATCCCAGAACACCGGCAAGCCGATCGCGCTCACCCGCAGCGAGGAAATCCCGCCGATGGTGGACCAGATCAGGTTCTTCGCCGGCGCCGCGCGGATGCTGGAGGGCCGGTCGGCCGGGGAGTACATGTCCGGGTTCACCTCGTTCGTCCGGCGCGAGCCGGTCGGCGTCTGCGCCGCGGTCACCCCGTGGAACTACCCGATGATGATGGCGGTGTGGAAGTGGGCGCCCGCGCTGGCGGCGGGCAACACGATGGTGCTCAAGCCGTCGGACACCACCCCCGCCTCGACGCTGCTGATGGCCGAGACGATGGCCGAGTTCCTGCCGCCCGGCGTGTTCAACGTGATCTGCGGGGACCGGGACACCGGCCGGGCGCTTGTCTCGCACCCGGTGCCGCAGATGGTGTCCATCACCGGCAGCGTGCGGGCCGGCAAGGAGGTCGCTGTCGCCGCCGCGGCCGGGCTGAAGCGGGTGCACCTGGAACTCGGCGGCAAGGCCCCGGTCATCGTGTTCGACGACGCGGACCCGGAGAAGGCAGCCGAGGCGATCGCGATCGCCGGCTACTTCAACGCTGGCCAGGACTGCACCGCCGCCACCCGGGTGCTCGCCGGGGCGGGCGTGCACGACGACTTCGTCGCCGCGCTGGCCGAGCAGGCGAAGGGCCAGACGGTAGGCGGCCCGGAGGTGCTGGACGCCGACTTCGGCCCGCTGAACAACGCCAGCCAGCTGGACCGGGTTGCCTCCTTCATCGGGCGGCTGCCGGATCATGCGCGGGTGGTCACCGGCGGCAGGCAGACCGGCTCGCGCGGCTTCTTCTTCGAGGCCAGCGTGGTGGACGGGCTGCGCCAGGATGACGAGATCGTGCAGAACGAGGTGTTCGGCCCGGTCATCACCGTGCAGCAGTTCAGCGGCGAGGACGAGGCGCTGCGCTGGGCGAACGGCACCGACTACGGGCTCGCCTCGTCGGTGTGGACGTCCGATCACGGCCGGGCGATGCGGATGTCCAGGCTGCTGGACTTCGGCTGCGTATGGATCAACACGCACATCCCGCTGGTCGCCGAGATGCCGCACGGCGGCTTCAAGCAGTCCGGCTACGGCAAGGACCTGTCCATGTACGGGTTCGAGGACTACACCCGCATCAAGCACGTCATGTCCGCGCTGGACTAAGGAACCGACCGGTCCAGTCCGGGCCGGCTCATCCCTGGGCAGCCCACTCTGGGGCCTCGCAAAGGCACCATGCGTAACATTGATCTCAGCAGCCCCAAGATCACATCAGCGGTTACGCTTTAGCCGGTTTCCGCCGGCCAGATCGTAACCGCTATCGGCCGCCGGGCAGCCAGTAGGATCATGAGCGTGCTTGAGGACTCTGAGATCGGCCGCGTCCTGGTCATCGCCGCCCATCCTGATGACGTGGATTTCAGCGCCGCTGGCACGGTCGCGCGCTGGACCGACGCCGGGATCGACGTCATCTACTGCATCGTCACCGACGGCGACGCGGGCGGCAGCGACCCGAGCATCTCCCGCGCCGACATGGCGACGCTGCGGCGCGGCGAGCAGACGGCAGCCGCCAAGCAGGTTGGGGTGGAGGACCTGAGGTTCCTCGGGTACCCCGACGGCCGGGTAGAGGCCACGATCGGGTTGCGCAAGGACCTGGCGCGGGTGATCAGGCAGGTCCGCCCGGACCGGGTGGTCTGCCCCTCCCCCGAGCGCAACTATGCGCGGGCAGGCGCCAGCCACCCTGACCACCGGGCGGTGGGCTCCGCGGCTCTTGATGCCGTCTACCCCGATGCGCGCAATCAGTTCGCCTTCCCCAGCCTCCTCGCCGAGGAGGACCTCGCCGCCTGGACGGTGCGCGAGGTGTGGATCGCGGGCAGCCCGTCGCCGACCCAGTACGTGGACGTGACGGAGACGTTCCCGCGCAAGGTCGCCGCGCTGCGGGCGCACGTGAGCCAGACCGGCCAGATGGACGGACTGGAGGAGTTCCTGCGCGGCTGGCTGAGCCGCGCGGGTCAGCAGGGCGGCCTGCCCGACGGCCGCCTGGCGGAGGCCTTCCAGGTCCTCGACACCGGCTGACCCGGCAGCCTTCCCGGACGGGCTGAGCAGGCTTTCCCGGACGGGCTGAAATCACCTCCCGGCAGTTCGCCAGGCGGGCGCCTCGGCCGTTACTGCGATCAAGGCAAGGTCCAGGTACTGGTGCGGCGCGTCCGGCGGTCCTAGGTTTGCATGAGGCGCACCTGGTGTTTCCTAGGAGGAGACCACGCATGGCACAGATCACCGTCACAGTCGACGGAGTCAGCTACGTAGACCACGTCGAGCCGCGGATGCTGCTCGTCCATTACCTGAGAGAAAGCGTAGGCAAGACCGGCACGCCCATCGGATGTGATACGTCCAACTGCGGTGCATGCACCGTGCTGATGGACGGGGCATCGGTTAAAAGCTGCTCCGTCCTCGCCGTTCAGGCGGACGGCGCGCAGATCACGACCATCGAGGGCATGGCGAACGGTGAATGGCATCCGCTGCAGCGCGCTTTCCATGAGGAGCACGCGCTGCAGTGCGGTTACTGCACGCCGGGCATGATCATGGCGGCGGCGGACCTGCTGAAGGAGAATCCGCACCCGAGCGATCAGGAGATCCGTGACGGCCTGGAGGGCAACCTCTGCCGCTGCACGGGCTACGAGAACATCGTCCGCGCCGTGCGGCGCGCTGCCGAGGCGGGAGCCAGCGAATGACCACGACTGAGACCCAGCAGGCACCGGGCGCGGAACTCGGCAGGGCCCGGCTCCGCAAGGAAGACGAGCGCCTGATCACCGGCCAGACCAACTGGACCGACAACATCACCCTGCCCGGCATGCTGCACATCGCGTTCCTGCGCAGCCCGTTCGCGCACGCACGGATCACCTCGGTCGACATGAGCGCTGCCAAGCAGCTGCCTGGCGTGGTTGCTGCCTTCTCCGGCGCCGACTTCGCCGAGGAGCAGGGCAGCATGCCCTGCGTCTGGCCGGTCACTCCCGACATCGTGATCCCGGCGTACCCGCCGATGGCCGTCGATGAGGTCCGCCACGTCGGCGAGATGGTCGCGTGTGTTGTCGCTCGCGACCGGTACACCGCGGCCGACGCTCTGGCCTTGATCGACATCGACTACGAGCCCATGCCGCCGGTGCTCGAAATGCGGGCGGCGCTGGACGAGGGATCGCCGAAGGTGCACGAGCAGGGCAACAAGAGCTACGAGTGGGTCTTCGCCAACGGCGACCTGGACGCCGCTTTCCGCGACGCTCCCGTGGTGATCGAGCGCGACTACATACAGCAGCGCCTGATCCCCAGCCCGATGGAGACGCGCGCGGTCGTCTGCTCCCCGGTTGCCGACGAGTACACCATCTGGTCGTCTACCCAGATCCCGCATGTGGTGCGCCTCCTGCTCGCCTTGGTCACCGGGATCGGCGAGCACAAGCTCCGGGTGATCGCGCCCGACGTCGGCGGTGGCTTCGGCTCCAAGCTGGAGTTCATCCCGGAAGAGGTGATTACCCTGCTCGTCGCCCGCCGGCTCGGCCGACCGGTCAAGTGGGCCGAGTCACGCAGCGAAGGAAACATGGCCGGGCACCATGGACGGGACCAGCTTCAGCGGATCAAGATCGCCGCGGACGCTGATGGCAGGATCCGGGGCTTGTCGGTGGACCTGCTGGCCAACATGGGCGCCTACCTCAAGATCGTCGGACCCGGCATCCCGCTGCTCGGCGCCTTCATGTACAACGCCATCTACAAGATGGACGCCTATTCATTCCGCTGCACCGGAGTGTTCACCACCACCACCCCCACGGATGCCTACCGCGGCGCCGGCCGCCCGGAGGCGACCTACGCGATCGAGCGGATCATGGACGAGCTGGCCACGGAACTCGGGTTGGACCCGCTGGAGGTGCGAGAGCGGAACTGGATCAAGCACGAGGAGTTCCCCTACACGACCGTCTGCGGCCTGACCTATGACTCAGGGAACTACGAGGCCGCCACGGCGAGGGCGCGCGAGCTCTTCGATTACGACGCGCTCCGCCAGGAGCAGGAGCGGCGGCGGGCCAGCGGCGACCCGGTGCAGCTAGGCATCGGCGTCTCCACCTTCACCGAGATGTGCGGGCTTGCACCCTCTCGCATACTCGGCCAGCTGAGCTACGTGGCGGGTGGCTGGGAGCATGCGTCGATCCGCGTGCTGGCGACCGGCAAGGTGGAGGTGGTCACCGGAACAAGCGCGCACGGGCAGGGTCACGAGACGGCGTGGAGCCAGATCGCCGCAGACGCGCTCGGCGTGCCGTTCGAGGACATCCGGGTGCTACACGGAGACACCCTGGTGGCGCCGAAGGGCATGGACACCTACGGATCCCGGTCGGTGGTCGTGGGCGGAAATGCGGTACACGCGGCTTGCGGGAAGGTCATCGACAAGGCACGAGTCATCGCCTCCAAGCTGCTCGAGGCCCCGCAGGAGGAAATTGAGTTCTTCGGCGGCGCGTTCCGGGCCAGGGGCGGGACGGGCGCGTCGAAGACCATCCAGGAGATTGCGTTCGCCGCGTTCGACGCGCACGACCTGCCCGATGGGGTCGAGCCGTCGCTTGACTCCGACGCCACCTACGACCCGGCCACCTTCTCGTTCCCGCACGGCACCCACCTGTGCGCGACAGAGGTCGACACTGAGACTGGCCAGGTCACGATCCGCACGTATGTGTCAGTCGATGACGTCGGCAAGGTGGTGAACCCGCTGATCGTGGAGGGCCAGATCCATGGCGGCATCGCACAGGGCATCGCTCAGGCGCTGTACGAGGAGGGCGTCTACGACGACGCCGGCAACCTGCTCACCACAACGTTGGCGGACTACCTTGTGCCGTCCGCGGCCGATCTGCCGTCCTATATCACGGACCGCACCGAGTCGCCATCGACGACCAACGCGCTAGGGGTCAAGGGCGTGGGCGAGGCGGGCACGATCGCCTCCACTCCTGCGGTAGTGAACTCGATCGTGGACGCCCTGCGGCCACTGGGAATCAGGGACATCACGATGCCGTGCACGCCGGAGCGCGTCTGGCGCGCGATCCAGACCGCGCGCGGCGGTCAGCAGGACAGCGCGGCCCAGCAGCACGAGGCCCGGCAGAGCGACCGGACCCAGGGCAACAGCCCCTCGGGCATCGCCGCAGACAACGACGAGGTACAGCAGACCGGAGGCGCGGCATGATCCCGGTGAAGTTCGACTATGTCCGGCCAGCCACGCTGGCCGAGGCCATCAGCGCACTGGCCGATGGCGGCGAGGACGCGAAGGTCATCGCCGGCGGGCAGAGCCTGCTGCCGCTGCTGCGGCTCAGGCTCGCCTACCCGGACCTGCTCGTGGACGTCGGCGACATCGCGGAACTGCGCGGGGTCAGTGATCAGGGCGCCGCGCTGCGGATCGGCGCCCGCACCACGCATTACGACATCGTCGGTGATCCGCTGATCGCCGCGCACTGCGGGCTGCTCGCCCAGGCGGCCGGCACCGTCGCCGATCCCGCCGTGCGGCACCGCGGCACGCTGGGCGGCTCGCTCGCGCACGGCGACCCGGCCGGTGACCTGCCCGCGGTGATCCTCGCGCTGGACGCGACGCTCACCGCCCGCGGGCCGGGCGGTGAGCGGGAGATCAGCGCCGCCGATTTCTTCGTCGACTACCTGACCACCGCGCTGCAGCCCGGCGAGATCCTCACCGCGATCACCGTCCCCAAGCTGGGGGAAGGCTGGGGCTACCGGTACGAGAAATTCCACCGGACGGCGCAGTCGTGGGCGACTGTCGGCGTGGCGGCGCTGGCCCGGCGCTCGAACGGCACGGTCGCCGAGGCTAGGATCGGGCTGACCAATATGGGCTCTGTCCCAGTCAGGGCCGCGGCGGCAGAATCGGCCGCGGCCGGCGCGCCGGCCACCCGCGACGCGCTGCGCTCCGCCGCCGCTCACGCGGACGACGGAACGGAGCCGCCCGCCGATCTGCATGGCGCGCCCGACTACCGGCGTCACCTGGCGCGGGTGCTGACAGGAAGGGCGCTCGCGGCGGCGGCAGGAGTCTGACAGATGGAACTAGAGCACTCTTTCACCGTTCCTGTCCCCCTGGACAGGGCGTGGGATGTGCTGCTGGACGTGGAGAGGGTGGCGCCCTGCATGCCGGGCGCCTCCCTCGACTCGGTGAATGGCGACGAGATCAAGGGCCGGATCAAGGTGAAGGTCGGTCCCATCTCGATGACGTACGCGGGCACGGCACGTTTCACCGAACGGGACGCCGCCACCAGGGTGATGAAACTGGAGGCAGCCGGGAAGGAAACCCGCGGAGCCGGCACGGCGTCGGCCACCGTCCGCTCGGAATTGCACGGCGAAGGCGACGAGACCCGCGTCATCGTGCATACCTCGCTGAACGTGACCGGCAGGCCCGCGCAGTTCGGCCGGGGCGTGATGTCCGAGATCAGCGGCAAGCTGATCGGCATCTTCGCCGCCAATCTCGCCAGCCTGCTGACGGCCGACAGCGCGACGGCGAAACCGGCCTCCGCAAGTGCACCGGCGGAGGATGACCTGGCGCTGCCGGTCGAGGAACTGCATCTCGCCCTCCGCTCGCACAACAGCCTGCGGCGCGACGGGATTCACACGGTCGGGGAACTTGTCTCCCGCACCGGGCAGCAACTGCTTGCCATCGACCACATCGGCCCCGCCTCCGTCGAGGAGATCAGGCAAAAGCTCGCCGAGCGGGGCCTGTCACTGCGCGATGGCGCGGAAAGCACGGCCGCCGGGCGCAGCGCCATGAGCGGCACCGTCACCGCAGGTGGCCCCACGAGCACCTCTGCCGCCGGCAGCCCCGCGGGCACCGCAGGCACCTCCGCCGCAGGCGCGAGCACGCCAGCCGCGGGCGCGAGCACGCCAGCCGCAGGCACCACCGCCAGCGGCAGCGCAGCCGCAAGCAGGGCAGCCGCTAACGGTGGCTCCGGGCAGCCGGCCCCTGCGCCCGGCCCGCGGCCGGTCCCGGCTGACGCCAGGCCACCGGACGAGGACGCCATCGACCTGCTGAGCGTGGCAGGCTTGCCAGTGCTCAAGCGCGCGGTTCCGGTCCTGGCGGCCGTGGTCGTCGCGGTCGCGGTCGTGCTCCGCTTCCGCTTCCGCCGCCGCCGGGCCGCTCGCTAACGTCCCCGGGCCTGCCACCCGCGCGACCCGCCACCGGCCACCGGCCACCGGCCACTCGCTAACGTCCCCGGTGCTGCCACCCGCGCGACCCGCCACCCCGGCCACCTGCCACCGGCCACCTGCCACCGGCCACCTAGCCGTCTGCCAGCTGCACCAGCCGCCTAGCCGTCTGCCAGCTGCACCAGCCGCCACCTGCTGCGCTTGCGCCGCTTGCGCCACTTGCGCATTCAGACGCCAGGTGGTGAATCCGGGGAGCGATCACCTTCGATGGGGCTCGATCCCTGGATTCACCACCTTGGCTGGGCGAGGCGGGTGCTTGCTCCGGCCACCTGAGTCACCCTGCCTGGCTCGTGTTTTCATCTGCCCGAGGCTGGTACCAGGTTGCTGGGGGCGAAATGCGATGAATTATTCGTTATATCCGCTGAGAATCCGGCGGGTCGGTGCTGTGCCTCCGGGTCACGCTGAGGCGGGGCGAGGCTGTGCCTCCGGGTTACGCTGAAATCGTGACGACGATCCGCACTGACCGGGGCTATGCCGGGGAACTGGACGCCGCGGATCAGCTCGCCGGATTCCGCGACCGCTTCGTGCGCGACGACGAGTCGCTGATCTACCTGGACGGGAATTCGCTCGGCCCGCTGCCGATCGCCACCCAGTCCCGGATCGCCGAGGTCGTCCGCGAGGAATGGGGGGCCGGGCTCGTCCGTTCCTGGGCCGGCTGGATCGAGCTGCCCCGCCGGGCCGGGGACCTGATCGGCCAGCACCTGGTCGGGGCCGCGCCGGGGCAGGTCGCCGTCTGCGACTCGACCACCATCAACTTGTACAAGCTGGCCTCCGCCGCGCTGGACGCGCGGCCGGGCCGCAGCGTCATCGTGACCGATGACGACAATTTCCCCACTGACCGCTACGTCCTCGCCGGGATCGCCGCGCAGCGCGGCTGCGAGCTGCGGATGATCCGCACCGGCATGAACGACGGGGTCAGCGAGGACGCGCTGCGGGCGGCGGTCGATGAGCGGACCGCGGTCGTCAGCCTCTCCCATGTGGCCTACCGCAGCGGCGCGCTGGCGGACATGGCCCAGATCACCGGGATCGCCCATGATGCCGGCGCGCTGATGCTGTGGGACCTCTGCCACTCAGTCGGCGCGGTGCCCGTCGAACTGGACGCCGCAGGCGCCGACCTGGCCGTCGGCTGCACCTACAAGTACGTCAACGCAGGCCCGGGCGCGCCGGCGTTCCTGTACGTGCGCAGTGAGCTCCAGGACAGCATGCGCCAGCCGGTGTGGGGCTGGTTCGGCCAGCGCGATCAGTTCGCGATGGGACCCGGCTACGATCCGGCACCCGGGATCGAGAGGTTCCTGACCGGGACGCCGCAGATCATCGGCATCGCGGCGGTGCAGGAGGGCGCCCGGCTGCTCGGCGAGGCCGGGATGGGGCGCTTGCGGGCCAAGGGAGTCGCGCTGACCGAGCTGCTGATCGGCCTGGCGGACGAGTGGCTCGCGCCGCACGGGTTCACGGTCGCCTCGCCGCGGGACAGCGCGCGCCGCGGTGCGCACGTCACCCTCCATCATCGCGATGCATGGCAGCTCAGCCAGGCGCTGATCAAGGCCGGGATCGTCGGCGACTACCGGACGCCGGACCGGCTCAGGCTGGGGCCGGCCCCGATCTGCACCCGGTTCACTGATGTGTGGGACGCGCTCGATGCGCTCCGGCGGATCGCCGGGGACCGCTCGTACGCCGGCTTGGCAGCCGAGCGCGGCCGGGTGATCTGACAGTCATTCCCACTCGATGGTGCCGGGCGGCTTACTCGTGATGTCGAGCACCACGCGGTTGACCTCCGGAACCTCGTTGGTGATCCGGGTGGAGATCGTCGCGAGGACGTCGGCCGGCAGCCTCGCCCAGTCGGCGGTCATAGCGTCCTCGCTGGTCACCGGCCGGAGCACGACCGGATAGCCGTAGCTGCGCCCGTCGCCCTTGACCCCGACGGACCGCACGCCGGCGAGCAGCACCACCGGGCACTGCCAGATGACCCGGTCCAGGCCGGCCCTGGACAGCTCCGCGCGGGCGATGTCGTCGGCTTCCCTGATTATCCGCAGGTGCTCGTTCGTCACCTCGCCGACGATCCGGACGCCTAGCCCCGGCCCGGGGAAGGGCTGCCGCCAGACGATCTCCGGCGGCAGCCCGAGCTCGAGGCCGACCTGGCGTACCTCATCCTTGAAGAGCGCCCGCAACGGCTCGACCAGCTCGAATGCCAGATCTTCCGGCAGGCCGCCGACGTTGTGGTGCGATTTGATGCTGGCGGCGCCGGTGCCGCCGCCGGACTCGACCACGTCCGGATAGAGCGTTCCCTGGACCAGGAAGCCGACGGTCGCGCCGGCGCTGCCCGCCTCGGCCTTGACCTGGATGGCCGCCTGCTCGAACGCGCGGATGAACTCGCGTCCGATGATCTTCCGCTTCTGCTCAGGGTCGGTCACGCCGGCCAGCGCCCGGACGAACTCGCCGGCCGCGTCGACGACCACCAGATCGACGCCGGTGGCCGCGACGAAATCCTTCTCCACCTGCTCGGCCTCGCCCTTGCGCAGCAGCCCATGATCGACGAAGACGCAGGTCAGCCGGGATCCGATCGCCCGCTGGACCAGCGCGGCCGCGACTGCCGAGTCGACTCCGCCGGACAAGCCGCAGATCGCGCGGCCGTCGCCGACCTGCTCGGAGACCGCGGCGACCTGCTCGTCGACGATGCTGCGCATGGTCCAGGCCGGGCGGCAGCCCGCGGCCGCGAGGAAATGGCGCAGGACCTGCATGCCATGCTCGCTGTGCACGACCTCAGGGTGGAACTGCACGCCGTAGAGGCGCCGACCCTGATCCTCGGCAGCGGCCACCGGCGTCGCGCCGGTCCGCGCCGTGACGGTGAATCCAGGCGGCGGCGCGGCGCAGGTGTCGCCGTGCGACATCCACACCTGCTGGCGGGCCGGCAGGCCGTCGAGCAGCACTCCGCCGGCGGCAGGCCCGGCGCCGATCTCGAGCTCCGTGGCGCCGTACTCGCCGCCGCCGGTGCGCTCCACCACGCCGCCGAGCCCTGACATCATCAGCTGGAAGCCGTAGCAGATCCCCAGGATGGGCACCCCGGCCTCGAGCAGGCCGCCGGGGGCGGGCGGCGCGCCGGGCGCGTACACCGATGCCGGGCCGCCGGACAAGATGATCGCCGCGGGGTTCCTGGCCAGCATCTCGGCGGCGGGCATGGTGGCCGGGACGATCTCCGAGTACACCTGGCACTCGCGGATCCGGCGCGCGATGAGCTGCGCGTACTGAGCGCCGAAATCAACGACGAGGACAGTTTGGGTGCCGGTGCCGGTGCCGGTGCCGGCGTCAGTTCCGGCCCGGCTGCGGGCGCCTGCGCGGGTATCCGTGTCACCAGGGACCACCAGTGCCGCCTTCCCGGAGATCGGCCACCCGCCGCCGCCCGCACCGCAGGCGGCCGGATCAGCCGGCCGGATTCGCCGGCCCGGCAGGGGGAGATCAGTCTAGTTGGCCGGGCCCGGTTTCTGATCTGCATCGATGGCCGCGGGCGGCGGCTGGCCTACCCGTACCCGGGCAATCCGCCGGCCGTCCATCTCGGTGACCACCAGCTTGCGTCCAGCGGCCTCGACGGCCTCGCCGTCGCCAGGGAGATGGCCGAGCATGGCGAGTACGTAGCCGGCGACGGTCTCATAGGGGCCCTCCGGCAGCTCGATGCCGGTCTGCTCAGCGAATTCGTCCAGGTTCAGCAGCCCATCCACCTCAAAGTCGCCGCCGATCAGCTGCTTCGACTGCCCGTCACCGGTGTCGTACTCGTCCTGGATGTCGCCGATCAGCTCCTCGACGAGATCCTCCAGGGTCACGATGCCGGCCGTGCCGCCGTACTCGTCCATCACGATCGCCAGGTGCGCATGGTCTTTCCGCATCTCCGACAGGGCGGAGAGCACCGTTTTGGTCGTGGGCAGGAGCTTGACCGTGCGGCGGACGTCGCCGACCACGCGCGAGCCGGCCGCAGCAGGGCCAAGCAGGTCGCGGGCGTGCACGAAGCCGATCACGTCGTCGTAGGACTCCTGGTAGACGGGGAAGCGGGAGTAAGGCGCGGCCACGGCGATCTCCGCCGCGTCCTGCAGGGACATGCTGGCCGGCAGGAACTCCACCTCGGTCCTCGGCACGAGAACCTCGCGGATCTGCCGTTTCCCCGCATCGAAGACCTCGCTCACGATGTGCCGCTCATCGGGGCTCAAGGACTGGCTACCGGCCAGCAGGTCACGGAGTTCCTGCTCAGTCATCACCCCGCGGCCGGCTCCCGGGTCACCGCCGAACGCCTTGACGACCAGGTTGGTCGACTTCGAGAGCAGCCATACCAGGGGACGGGCCAGCGTCGACATCCGGTCCAGCAGCGGGGCAGCGGCGAGCGACACGCGCTCGGAACGCTGCAGGGCCAGGCGCTTGGGGGCCAGTTCGCCGAGAACCAGGGTGAAGAAGGAGATTGCCAGCGTCACCACCGCCACCGAGACGACCGACGCGGCGCCGGGCGACAGGTGATGCTTGAGTACTGACATCAGCCGGCTGGCCAGGGTGGCGGCGCCGAAGGCACCGGACAGCAGCGTCGCGAGGGTGACGCCGATCTGGACGGTCGACAGGAACCTGTTGGGGTCCTGCGCAAGCTTTGCGGTTCGCTGGCCCCGCTTGCCGCGTCGCGCCAGGGAGCGCACCTGGCCGTCCCGCAGGGAGACGAGCGCCATCTCGGCTGCGGCGAAGAAGCCGCCGATAAGAACTATGACCAGGACGATGAGAATGTCCCAGCCGACGTCATTCACTTCTTGATCCCTGACCTCGGCAATCGGCACGGCCGCGCGGTGTCCGGACAGTCTAGACCGGGCATGGCCATGCCGCGTCGCGCGACAGGCCGCGTCGCGCCCTGCGACGGCCGTGCCATCCTTTGAGTGACCTGCCGATGCACCGGGGTTCGCCCCGCGAGAAGGGACAACGGATGCCCGCTGAGGTACACCAGGACGCCGTGGCGATCTCCGGCGAACTAGCCGAACTGCGCCATGCGATCCACCGCGAGCCTGAGATTGGTCTCGATCTGCCCATGACGCAGGCGAAAGTGCTCTCCGCGCTCGGCGGGCTGCCGCTGGAGATCAGCAGGGGACAGGAGCTCAGCTCGGTGACAGCGGTGCTGCGCGGTGGCCGGCCGGGCGCCACGGTGCTGCTGCGCGGCGACATGGATGCGCTGCCGGTGACCGAGCGCACTGGCCTGCCCTATTCATCGCAGATCGACGGCGTGATGCATGCGTGCGGGCACGACCTGCATACCGCGATGCTCGCTGGCGCGGCGCGGCTGCTCTCGGCACGGCAGCAGGAGATTGCCGGAAACGTGATCTTCATGTTCCAGCCCGGCGAGGAAGGCTACGCCGGGGCGCGGCAGATGATCGCCGAAGGCGTGCTCGACGCGGCCGGCGACCGGCCGGTCGCCGCCTTCGCCCTGCATGTCGCCTCCTCCACCCTGCCCTGCGGCGTCTGCAGCACGAAGCCAGGCACGATGATGGCCGCAGCCGACGTCTTCGAGGTGACCGTGCACGGCCACGGCGGGCATGCGTCCCAGCCGCATCGCGCCGCCGATCCGATCCCCGTCGCCTGCGAGATCGTCACGGCCCTGCAGGCCATGGTGACCAGGCGGTTCGATGTCTTCGACCCCGTTGTCCTGACGATCGGCAGCTTCCACGCCGGCACCACCGACAACGTGATTCCCGATGACGCGAAGCTCCTCGGCTCGCTGCGGACCTTCTCCGCGGCGACCCGGACGCGGGCGATGGACGATGCCATCCGGACTGCCACGCAGATTGCCGCCGCGCACGGCCTTACCGCCACGGCAGGATTCGCCGCCGGATACCCGGTCACCGTCAACAACGGCGACGAGGTGTCATTCGCGCAGCGCACGGTAACGGAGCTGCTGGGCAGCGGCCGCTGCCTGACCCAGCCGTTCCCGCTGACCGGGTCGGAGGACTTCTCGTTCGTCCTGGAGCAGGTGCCGGGCGCCTTCGTGATGCTGGGCGCCTGCCCGCAGGGCTCCGATCCCGCGACCGCCCCGTTCAATCACTCCGCGGAAGCGGCCTTCGATGACGCGGTGCTCGGCGATGGCGCGGCGCTGTATGCCGAACTGGCCCTGCGGCGGCTGGCAGCCGGCTGAGACGGTACCTGGCCCAGCGCACGCCAGCCGCCAGATGGACCTCTCCGCCGCGCAACGGGTCACTGGCGACCGGCCCGGCCTCCCCGCTGCTCAGAGGCTGGCGGCGTCGGCCTCAGAGGCTGGCGACGTCGGCCTGCTTGGCCCTGACGGCGTCGGCGGCTTCCCTGAGCGCGCCCAGTTCGGCCTCGGTCAGGTCCCGCTCCACCACCGCGCGCACTCCGGCCGCGCCGATCTCGGCCTCGACGCCCAGGTAGACGCCGGAAATGCCGTACTGGCCATCCACCCAGGCGCAGACCGGGAGCACCGCCCCGGAGTCCTGGGCCACCGCCCGCGCCATCCAGGCCGCGGCAGCGGACGGTGCGTAGTAGGCGGATCCGGTCTTGAGCAGCGCGACGATTTCCGCGCCGCCCGCCCGCGTGCGCTCGACGAGAGCCTCCACATCGGCGCCCGAGAGCAGGTCGGCAAGCGGCTTGCCGCCGACCGTGCACGCGGACGGGACGGGCACCATGGTGTCGCCATGCGAGCCGAGGGTCAGCGTGCGGACCGAGGCGACGGGCACGCCGAGCCGCTCGGCCACGAAATAGCTGAACCTCGCCGTATCCAGCATGCCCGCCTGGCCGATCACCCGGTGCGGCGGGAAGCCGGAGACCTTGGCGGCCAGCGCGGTCATCTCATCCAGCGGATTGGAAACCACGATCAGCACCGCGTCCGGCGCGTGCTTGACGACCTGCTCGGCCACGTTCCTGACGATCTTCGCGTTGACCCCGATCAGGTCCATCCGGCTCATGCCGGGCTTCCGCGGCAGGCCTGCCGTGATCACCACGACTCCGGAGCCCGCGATCGCCTCGTATCCCTCCCCGGCCGGCCCGGTTGTCTGCCCGGTCACCCTGGTCTCGAAGCCCTGGATAGGCCGTGACTGGTTCATGTCCAGAGCCAGTCCCTCGGGCTTGCCATCCACGATGTCCGTGAGCACGACCTCGTCGAATATGTCGTACTCCGCCAGCCGCTGCGCGGTAGTCGAGCCGTAAAAGCCGGCCCCGACGACGGTTACCTTCCCTGTGCGGGCCATCTGCCGTGATCTCCTTTGCTTCTCTGTCGCTCGTCAGCTGTCGCTCGTCAAGGATCCGGCCATGACGGCCCGCAGGTTCTCGTCGAGCGCGGCGAGGAACTCCTGCGTCGTCAGGAACGGGGTACCCGCACCAACGAGCAGCGCGAGGTCCTTGGTCATCTTGCCGCTGAGCACGGTCTCGATGCACACGCGCTCCAGCGTGTCGGCGAATGCGGTCACCTCGGGCGTCCCGTCCAGCTTGCCGCGGTGCGCGAGCCCGCGGGTCCAGGCGAAGATCGAGGCAATCGGGTTCGTCGAGGTCGGCTTGCCCTGCTGATGCTGCCGGTAATGCCTGGTCACGGTGCCATGGGCGGCTTCCGCCTCGACGGTGGACCCGTCCGGCGTCATCAGCACGCTGGACATCAGGCCGAGCGAGCCGAATCCCTGCGCCACGACGTCGGACTGGACGTCCCCGTCGTAGTTCTTGCACGCCCACACGATGCCGCCATCGCCCTTGATCACCTGGGCCACCATGTCGTCGATCAGCCGGTGCTCGTAAGTGATCCCGGCTGCCTCGAACTCGGCCTTGAACTCGGACTCGAAGACCTCGGCGAAGATGTCCTTGAACCGGCCGTCGTAGGCCTTCAGGATCGTGTTCTTGGTGGAAAGGTACAGCGGGTACCCCTGAGCCAGCGCGTAGCGCATCGTCGCCCGGGCGAAGTCGCGGATCGAGTCGTCGTAGTTGTACATGCCCATCACCACGCCGCCGCCGGTGAACCGCGCGACCTCCAGCTCGATCGGGTCGCCCTGCCCTTCCTCGGGCCGGAAGGAAAGCGTCACGGAGCCGGGGCCAGGGACGACAAAGTCGGTAGCGCGGTACTGGTCGCCGTGCGCGTGGCGGCCGATGATGATCGGCTTGGTCCAGCCGGGAACGAAGCGCGGGATGCTGGAGATGACAATCGGCTCCCGGAACACCACGCCGCCGAGGATGTTGCGGATCGTCCCGTTCGGTGAACGCCACATCTTCTTCAGCCCGAACTCGGTGACGCGATCCTCGTCGGGCGTGATGGTGGCGCACTTGACGCCCACGCCGTGCTCCTTGATGGCATTCGCCGCATCGATGGTCACCTGGTCGTCGGTGGCATCCCGTTGCTGGATCGACAAGTCGTAGTACTTGAGCTCGATGTCCAGGTAGGGCAGGATCAGCTGATCCTTGATGAAATGCCAGATAACCCGCGTCATTTCATCGCCGTCGAGTTCGACGACGGGATTAGATACCTTGATCTTGGACATGCTTTCGCTTTCCCTTCCTCACGCCCGCGTCATTGCAAATGGCGAAGCCCCACCGGACGCGAGGCTACCGCCGCCGCGCCAGGCCCTGATCAATTCTGCGCAGGAAACACCAGGCCAGCGACCAAAAGCGCGGCGCCAAGGACGGCGAACGCCGCGACATCCACCAGCCGCCGCCGGGAGGCGAGCATTCCCGCCCGGCGCTCTGGCAGAACCAGCCTGGCCACCGCTGCCGCGAGGAGCATGCCAGCCAGCGCCAGCGTGCCTCCCCTGACATTCTGCGGGCCCCGCCACAGGTAGGACAAACTGAGGGCCACCCCGCCGAGCACGGCGAGGTAGGCGCCGCCCCACTGCTGGCGCCCGGCCGGGCCGGGCCGGCCGGCCCG
>PMSW01000036.1:10064-10781 GCA_003168215.1 Actinomycetota bacterium | reverse complement strand
GAAAGTCGTGCTGTACCCCGGCGAGGACGGCACCGCCACGCTGGCCGGGCAGGGACTGCCCGCGGTCACCGCCGCGGCGGCGATGGCCCGGATCACCGCGCTGGCCCGGGCCAGGAAAACCGCCGGCGCCGGCGGCGGCATCGACCTGCTCCGCGCCCAGGTCCTCGCGGGGCTGATCCTCGGCACCCTGCCCCTGATCCCCCCGGCCGAAGGCGCACCCCCCGACCCCCCCGACCCCCCCGATCCCTCCGACCCCCCCGGCGACCCCCGTGGCGACCCCGGCGATGGCCCGGGCGATGGCCCCGGTCCGGGTGCGGATCCCGGTGACGGTCCTGGTGAGGATCGGGGGGAGGACCGGGGGGAGGACCGGGCAGATGACGTGCCGCCGCCCGGTGACCAGGACGGCCCTCGCGATGACGACCAGTACCCCTGCCCCGACGACGAGCCGGCTGGCGGCTACCTCGATGACGATGATGACTGGCCCGGGTGCGGCCCGGCGGGGGACTGGCCGGCGCTGCCCGCGGTGCTCCCGCCCGCGTTCACCGGCCCCGGCAGTACGGGGGCCGCGGACGGCCGGCCACCCGCCGGGCTGCTGGATGTGTCGCTGCCCTGGCAGGTACTGGCCGGGATCAGTCCCGGACCCGGTTACCTGGGCCGGATCGGGCCCATCACCGCCTCCCAGGCCCGCCGCCTCGCGGCAGCCGCCGCCGGTGACCC
>PMSW01000036.1:0-10014 GCA_003168215.1 Actinomycetota bacterium | reverse complement strand
CCGGGATCGGGCTGGTCGGCCGGGTCACCCTGACCATCCCCGAAGACATCCTGACCCGCCCGCCGCCATGGCCGGGATCAGGAGCAGGCCCGGAACCGCCAGGCCAGATCCTCACCCTGGCCCTGCAGGCCGCGACCAGGGCTGCTGACCGTGCCCGCGCCGCACTGGCGGCCGATGCGGCCGCCGGAGGCTGCGCCCACGGCGCGGCCAGCCCCGCCTACCGGCCCCCGCCGCGGCTGCAGGAATACATCGCCGCCCGGGACCTGACCTGCCGGTCCCCGCGTTGCCGGCAGCCCGCCTGGCGCGGCGACCTGGATCACACCATTCCCTTCGACGACGGCGGAAGAACATGCCGCTGCAACCTCGGCGGCCTGTGCCGTTTTCACCATATTCTGAAGCACCATCCGGACTGGAAACTGCTCCAGGCCGCCCCCGGCATCTTCACCTGGACCACCCCCTCCGGCCGCACCTTTACCACCGCCCCCGACACCCACCCCCTGTAATCGGCACCCACCCCCTGTAAACGGCCAAGGGGTGCACGGTGGCGGCCGGCTAGCCCGCGCGTCAGCCGGCGGCCAGCGGCAGCTCGGCCAGCATCCGCCAGCCGCCCGGCACGTTCCGCCCGGTCATCAGCCACGCGCACCGGACGCGTGTCCGGACCGGCAGCTCGCTCATCAGACTTGCCTCGGCGGCCTGCAAAGCCCCGTCATCGCCGGCCTCGCCGAAGCCCACGGTGAGGTGCGGTACCACCTCGTCATGGACGCCGTCGTAGGGCAGGAAACCGGGAAACGCCGCCGATACCGCGCCGGTCAGCGCCCGGAAAGGGTGCTCTGGCCGTGGCGCCAGCCACATCACCCGGTCGCCGAACCACCGGGTCCGCGGGAACTCGCAGTCGAACGCGGCGACCGACGCCACGGCAGCGGCCAGCACCTCGATCGCGGCGCCGGTGATGGCGTGCGGCGGGACGAACGGGGCAAGCACCGTCACGTGCGCTGGCACGCCCCAGGCAGCGAACGGGTCGAGCCTGGCCCGGTGCCGGCCGATCACTGCCTCGGCCTCCGGCACGGGAATCACCACGGCGCTGTCGGTGGCATCCTGCGCCGGCGATGCCGAGGTCATAGGCAAATTATGACGGGAAGCCGGCTCTTGACGAGCCCGAGCCCCGAGCCCGAGCCCGGGCCCGGGCCCGGTGCAGAGCATCCTGAGCGAGCATGCGGTTCTGGCAATCGTCAGGTGATGCCATGCCTGGCTGCGACGCAGCCAGATCAGCAGGACAGCACGGCCGGACGTCATACGCTTGGGCAATGTGCGCTGACGACAGCCCCGGCGGCTATCCGCCGGCCGTGCTGCATGACGCGGAGCCGACCATCCAGATCGAGCTTGAGCCGGTCGACTCCGTCGTGGTGACCACGCTCATGGACAACGTCACCGACATCTTCATGCCCGACCAGGGCCCGGCCCGCCGGGCAGGCCCCGCGGGCGGCAGCCGCCTGGCCGCGGTGATGGCCGGCGGCCAGGCACCCGACGCGCTGATCGCCGAGCACGGATTCTCCGTGCTGGTCACCGTGGCCAAGGCCGGACGTGAGCACAGATTCCTCTTTGATGCGGGAACGAGCCCGGACGGCGTAGTGGACAACATGCGCCGGCTCGACATCGACCCGGGCTCGATCGAGGCCATCGTGTGCAGCCACGGTCATTTCGACCATACGACCGGGCTCGACGGCCTCATCCGCGTGCTCGGCCGGACCAGCATGCCGGTGCTGATCCACCCGCATTTCTGGCGGCGGCGGCGCATCACCCTGCCCGGCCGGGAGCCGCTGGAGATACCCACCACCAGCCGGCAGGCGCTGACCGGCGCGGGCTTCGACATCATCGAGGAGCAGCAGCCGAGTTTCCTCTTCGAGCGGTCCGTGCTGGTCACCGGGGAGGTTCCGCGGACCACCGGCTACGAGCCCGGCTTTCCGCCGCAGCAGGCGTGGCTCGGCGGCAGCTGGCAGGCCGATCCGCTCGTACTCGACGATCAGGCACTCATCATCAACGTCAAGGGCAAGGGGCTGGTCGTCATCACCGGCTGCGGTCACGCCGGCGTGGTGAACATCGCCAGCTACGCCCGGCGCCTCACCGGCAGCCAGCCGCTGTATGCCCTGCTCGGCGGGTTCCACCTCAATGGCCCATTGTTCGAGCCCCTGATCCCGCGCGTCCTCGACGACCTGGCCGCCATGAACCCTGGCGTCCTCGTCCCGGCGCACTGCACCGGCTGGCGCGCCCAGCACGCCATGTCCGCCCGGTTCCCGGCCGCCTACACCCCGAACACAGTAGGCACCAGCTTCCACCTCTGAGCGGTCTTCCTCCTCTGCGCGGTCTTCCTCTGCGCGGTCTTCCGCATCCGAGCGCATGTCTCACCCAGGCTCCGCGATCAGTGACACGATGGCGACGTGGTAGCGGCTGCCGTCCAGGCCCTGGTCATCGTGGATGTCCAGGCCGCCTTCGTGACCGGGGAGCACGCGGTGCCGGAAGCGGAGACGCTCCTTGCGCGGATCGGCAGCATGCTGGCACGGGCCAGGCAGGCGGGCAGCCTGGTCATCCACCTGCAGAACGATGGCCGGCCGGGAACTGCCGACGAACCAGGCCAGCGCGGCTGGGAGCTCCACCTGCCGCCGGCCGGCACCGAGGCGGTTATCCGGAAGGCGCACGACGACGGATTCCAGGGCACCGGCCTCGCGAGCGCGCTGCTCTCCCGCCAGGTCAAACGCCTCGCCGTGGCAGGCGTGATGTCGGAGATGTGCATCATGGCCACTGCCCGGTCCGCCCTGGAGAAGGGCTTCGGGGTGGTGCTGCCACACGACGCGCACGCGACCTATGACATTCCGGCGGCCCCAGGTTTCGGTGCCGCGGTGCCCGCCGCGATCGTCGCGCGCGTGGCTGAATGGGCACTGGGGGATGAGATCGAACTGGTCCGCAGCGCGGAGGAGATCACCTTCACCGGCACATGGGCCACGCGAGCCTCCGTTATATATGAGGCATGACCGACCAGGATGTGCAGGCTCGCCGGCTACCCGAGAGCACCCGCGTCGAAGCCTTCAGCGACGGCGTCTTCGCCATTGCCCTGACCCTGCTGGTGCTGGACCTGCACGCGCCCGGTGACAGCCCCGGCCGGTTCGCCAGCGCCCTGCTCCACCAGTGGCCCGCCTACGTCGCCTACGTGGCAGCGTTCCTCAATATCGCCGCCATCTGGATCAACCACCACGATCTCTTCACCCGGGTCCGCCGGGTCGACGCGCGGCTGATCTGCGCGAACCTGCTCCTGCTGCTGGTCACCGCGCTGTTCCCGTGGCCGGCCTCGGTCATCTCCGCGGCCGTACAGCACGGTGACCGGAGCGATCAGGCCGCCGCCATGGTGCTTTACGCGGCCGTGGGATTCCTGGTGCCGCTGGCCTGGGACGTGCTCTATCTCTGCGTGGCCCGCTCCCCGCATCTGCTCAGTGATCCGGCCGGTGCCGCGTTCGCCCGCAAGGCGGCCCGGCGGTCGGTGGTCAGCGTCGTGCTCTACCCGGCTGCCGCCGCGCTCGCCTTCGTGGAGCCGGTCGCCGCCCTGGTTGCCTTCGCCGTCCTGCCCATGTTCTTCATCGCCACGGTGCTCTTCGCATCCCCGGACGCGCAGACGGCCTGATTCCGGCGGGCCTGGGGCGGTCCGGACCTGGCAGGCGGCTGGATTCACGTACTGGCGAAGCCGGCCTTCCTGGTAAGTCGGGGCTCAGCATGGCCCGCTGTGGCAACCTGATCAAGATCTGGAATCTGCGAGCCCGACGCCGCCACCGAACCTGACCATCCCGCCGACCGGAAGACGAGGTTTCCAATGCGAAAGGTGCCGTGGTGGGGCGTGGTCTCGTCGGCTGCCGCCCCGGTGCTGATGATCGGCGGGTGGACGGTGGCGGCCGCGCTGCAGCCGGGTTCCTTCGATCAGGTAACCGGCACCATCAGCGCCCTCGCCGGGTACGGCGCCACCGACCGGTGGGTGATGACGCTGGGGCTGGCGGGCGTCGGAGTCTGCCATGTCAGCACGGGGCTGGCGCTGCGGCCTGCGGCCGCACCCGGGCGGCTGCTGCTGATGGCGGGCGGCGCCGCGACCTTGCTGGTCGCGGCCAGCCCGCTGCCGGCCGGGGGAGGAGGCTCGGTGCGGCACACCATCGCGGCTGCCGTGGGATTTATAACGCTGTCATTCTGGCCAGTCCTCAGCGCGAAGCGGGAGCCTTCGGTGCCATGGCCATTGCGCCTGAGAACGGGCGCGGGCGCCACCGTGGTCCTGTTCGCATTGCTCGTGTGGTTCGGCGCGGAGCTGAGGGGCGGCGGCCAGGTCGGCCTGGCGGAGCGGGTCCTGGCCGGCGCGGAGTCCCTGTGGCCGCTCGTGGTGGTACTCGCTTGCTACCGGGCGCCAAGGGCGCCAAGCGCGTAGTCGCCGACTTTGAGCGAGCCCGGTCTCTCAGGCCCGGCGGATACGCCGGCCGGTGGCCCGGGCGGTGATGATGCGGATGAAGTGCTCCCGCTCTCCGCCGGCCCAGGACTCGATGCCCACTTCGAGCAGCGCGGCGTGCTCGCTTTCGGACTCCACGTGGTGCGCGGCGCCGTGGATGAGAACACTCCATCCCTCTCGCGCTGCCCGGTCGATCTCGTCGACCTCAAAGGCCACCTGGTACTCCGCGCCCGCTATCCCGGTGCGGAGATCCTCATCAGTGGCGCCATCGTGGGTGGTGCGGAATACCACGTCTCCGTCATGCACCTTGTAGTTAACCGGCAGCACCGTCAGTCCGAACCTGCCGGTGTACACGAGCCGGCCGAGTTCCCCGGACGAGACCAGCCGCATGCACTCGGCCTCATCCAGCATTTCCGGCACCGGCCTGCTGGTCGCCGGATCGTCTCCGGGCCCGGCATGAGCCGGGCTGCCGTGTACGTTGCCGGTTGCGGAATCAGACATATGCGGTCCTGTTCACGTGCGTGCGGGAGGACGTCGGTCAACGTCAATGACATTAGCCCAGCCACCGTCATCGGCTGTGCCGCCACGGCGCCACTATGGTGTCCGGGGCGATAAACGCCGGCTGCGGCCCGGCAGGCGGTCCGCAGCCGACGCAGCCGTGCCTGCCGCCGGGCTGGCCTGCCGCGGCGGCAGCCTGATCATGATGTGAGGTCTGACGTGGACTTGCAGCGCTGGCTGAGCCGCGGCGTGGCGGCGATCGAGGACTGGCAGGAGTCATTCGCGCCGTTCGAGCGCGACCCGTCCCTGCGGGTAAGCGACGAGCAGATCGCCAGTGTCTTCGAGGATTTTACCCAGCGGCTCCGAGAAAACTATCCGTTCTTCCATCCGTCCTACGCGGGGCAGATGCTCAAGCCTCCGCATCCAGCCGCCGTCGTCGGCTACCTCACGGCGATGCTCGTCAACCCCAATAACCACGCACTCGACGGCGGCCCGGCCACCGCCCGGATGGAAAAGGAGGTCGTGGCGCAGCTGGCCGGGATGTTCGGCCTCGCCACGCACCTGGGTCACCTGACGACCAGCGGCACGATCGCGAACCTGGAAGCCCTCTACGTCGCCCGCGAGCTGCATCCGGGCAGCGGCGTTGCCTACAGCGAGGAAGCGCATTACACCCACGGCCGCATGTGCGGAGTGCTCGGCGTCGAAGGAATTCCGGTGGGGGTCGACGCCGCGGGCCGGCTGGATCTCGCGGCACTTGATGACCTGCTCGCCACGGGCCGGATCGGGACGGTTGTCGCGACAGCGGGGACTACCGGCCTCGGTGTCATCGATCCCGTGCACGAGGTGCTCGCCATCGCCCGCAGGCACCGGGTCCGCGTGCACGTCGACGCGGCCTACGGCGGTTTCTACACCCTGCTGGCCGGCGGCGAGGGCCGGGCCGCGCTGGACGAGGCGCCATGGCGGGCCATCTCCGGGTGTGATTCCGTGGTAGTCGACCCGCATAAGCACGGCCTGCAGCCGTACGGGTGCGGGGCGGTGCTGTTCCGGGATCCCGGTGCCGGGCGCTTTTACCGGCACGACTCGCCCTACACCTATTTCACGTCCGACGAGCTGCACCTCGGCGAGATCAGCCTGGAGTGCTCCAGGGCCGGAGCCGCGGCTGCCGCGCTGTGGCTGACGTTCCAGCTGCTGCCGCCCACGCCCGGCGGGCTTGGTCAGGTCCTTGCCGCCTGCCGGCGTGCCGCGCTGGACACTGCCGAGCTCATCGACGCCTCCGGTCGCCTGGTTCTGTTCCAGCCCCCGGAACTCGACATCGTCTGCTACTTCCCGGTCACTAGCCCGCCCAGCCTGTCCGCGATCGATGATGCCTCCGGGCGGATGCTGGCGGGCGGCATGGCCGACCGGGCTGACCCGGTGTTCCTCAGCACCCTGCAGGTCCCGGCGAGCGGATTCGCCCGCCGCCATGCTGGCATCGCCGCGGACCGCGACGGGGCACGGATACTGCGCAGCGTCCTGATGAAGCCCGAAGCCGAGAGCCATGCGGCCGGACTGCACGCGCGCCTCGAGCGGCTGGCCGCGGGCTGAGGGGCAAGAATCGGCATGGCTTGGCCCCGGGCCTTACGCGGCCCCGGGCCTTACGCGGCCCGGGCGATGCGGAGCGCCGATGTGACCAGCCGGCTGGCCCTGTCCCGCGAGGCCGGCTCCTCGGCGATGGTCTCGGCAAGGAGCCGGTCCGGGTCCTGCCCCTCTTGCTCGGCTTCCTCGCGGCCGCCGGCATCCAGCCACAGCTTGAGCTGCGCGCCGTCGACCTCGGGGTGAAACTGGACTGCCAGGTGCCTGCCGATCGAGAACGCCTGCGCGCCGATGCCGTTGCGCGCGAGCAGCCTCGCCTGCCGCGGCGGGACACACCGGTCACCGTGGAACTCCAGCCAGGGGCCCGGCGGAATCAGCCCGTGGTCGAGTGAGTCGATCAAGGTCCAGCCGATCTCCTTGCGGGCAGCCGCCTCGACCCGGCCGCCGAACGCGGCGGCGAGCGCCTGGGCGCCGAAGCAGATTCCGAGCACGGGCACGCCGGCCTCGTCCGCCCGCCGCAGCCATGCCACCTCCTCGGCGATCCAGGCGCTGGCCGGGCCGTCGTCGTACACCGAGCAGGTAGCGCCGAGCACCACGACGTGATCGATTCCGCCGAGCACGGGCAACGGGCCGCCAGCCGGGAACATGTGCACGCTGAACTCGGCGCCGCGCGCCTCGAACGCGGCGCCGATAAGGCCGGCCGAGTCCTCTACGTGGTGGCGGATGACGAGAACTCGCATAAACCAGCCTCCCGGCCGCGCGGCGGCACTGACTGAGCAGCGGCACTGACTGAGCAGCGGCACTGACTGAGCGGCCGCACTGACTGAGCGACCGCACCGATTCCAAGACGGTACCGGCCGCGCGACCGGGCCGCGTTCCCGGCGCTGAAAGCCGCTCCCGCCGCTGAAGCCGCCGCCGGCACTGAAAGCCGTTCCCGGCGCTGAAAGCCGCCGCCGGCGTCGCAGCCGGGCCAGATCTGACGTTGACGTAAGGGTCCGATAAACTCGACCTGAGCAACTGACAGAGATCATCGACGACAGCGGAGACTCCATGACGGTGGCGGGACAGGAGCAGGCGGCGCCCTCGGCTCGGGGTGGCAGGGGCATCCAGTACAAGTGGATTGCCCTTTCTAACACCACCCTCGGGATCTTGATGGTCACGATCAACCAGTCGATCTTGCTCATCTCGCTTCCGGCGCTTTTCCGTGGCATCAAGCTCAACCCGCTTGTGCCATCCAACACCTCCTATTTCCTGTGGACCTTCCTGGGGTTCTTGCTGGTCACCGCGGTGCTGGTGGTCAGCCTGGGACGCGTCGGCGACATTTACGGCCGGGTGAAGATGTACAACCTGGGCTTCGCCGTCTTCACCTTGTTCTCGATCCTGCTGTCGGTGACCTGGCTCACCGGGCCGGCCGGAGCCCTGTGGATCATTATCATGCGAGTCTTCCAGGGGGTCGGCGGCGCGTTCCTGTTCGCCAACTCGACCGCCATCCTCACCGACGCCTTCCCCCAGAACGAGCGGGGCAAGGCGATGGGGATCAACGGCATCGCCGCGGTGAGCGGCTCGTTCCTCGGGCTGCTGCTGGGCGGCGTGCTCGCCCCGATCGAGTGGCGGCTGGTCTTCCTGGTGTCGGTTCCGTTCGGCTTGTTCGGCACGGTCTGGGCCTACCTCAAGCTCAAAGATAACGGGGTCCGCATCCCGGCCAGGATCGACTGGCTGGGCAACGCGCTGTTCGCGATCGGGCTGATCTCGGTGCTCACCGGGATCGTGTACTCGCTGCTCCCCTACGGAGGCCACCCCACCGGGTGGACCAATCCGTACGTGCTGACCGCCATCTTCGGCGGCATTGTCGTCCTCGTCCTGTTCGCCTGGGTCGAAACCCGGGTGCCGCAGCCGATGTTCCGGCTAGGCCTGTTCAAGATCCGGGCGTTCACCGCCGGCAACATCGCCGGGCTGCTCGGCGCCCTCGGCCGGGGCGGACTGCAGTTCATGCTCATCATCTGGCTGCAGGGAATCTGGCTGCCCCAGCACGGCAAGAGCTTCAGCGAGACTCCGCTGTGGGCAGGCATCTCCATGATTCCGCTGACTATCGGGTTCCTGCTCACCGCGCCGCTGGCGGGAATATTGTCTGACCGCTACGGGGCCAGGGCGTTTGCCACTTGCGGCCTGATCGTCTCCGGGGCTAGTTTCCTGCTGCTGGAACTGCTGCCGATCAACTTCAGCTATGTCTGGTTCGCGGCGCTCATCTTCCTGTTCGCGGTCGGCATGGGGCTGTTCTTCTCGCCCAACCAGGCCGCGGTCATGAACAGCCTTCCGCCTGAGCAGCGCGGCGCGGGCGCCGGGATGCTCAACACCTTCCAGAACTCGGCCACCGTGCTCTCCATGGGCCTGTTCTTCACCATCGTCACGCTAGGCCTGGCCGCACGCCTGCCAGGCCACCTGTACCGCGGGCTGGTTGCCGCCGGGGTCGCCCCCGCCGCCGCCCGCACGGTCGCCAGCGAACCGCCGATCGGCAGCTTGTTCTCGGCATTCCTCGGCTACAACCCGGTCAGGGAGCTGCTCGGCCCTACCGGAGCGCTCCAGCGCCTGCCCGCCCGGCAGGCCGCGTACATCACCGGCCGGTCGTTCTTCCCGAAGCTGATCGAGGCGCCGTTCGCCAGCGGACTGCACCTGGCATTCAGCTTCGCCGCCGGAGCGACGGTCATCGCGATCGTGGCCTCCGCCGCCCGCGGCCGGCGTTACCTGCACACGACAGAGCCGCTGCTCGACGAGATGGCGGACGGCCTGGCAGAGGAAGGCGGGCTGGTCGGCCTCGACGCTGTCGCTACCACCGGGCCCTCCGCGAACGGCGAGCCCTCAGCGAACGGCAGGCGCTCCGCGAACGGCAAGCGCTCCGCGAACGGCGAGCTCTCGACATCGGAGGGCACCGAGGCCGACCAGGAACTCGGCACCTCACGGGGAAGCGGCTGAGCAGATGGACGCGACGCCCGGGAGGGGCAGTGCCGGGCTAGCCGTCAGCGACGGGCCGTCGGCGGAGAACGGGCAGCTGCTGGGCATCGGGGCTGCCGCAGCCCGCGCCGGCGTGTCTGAACGGGCTCTTCGCTATTACCAGCAGCTCGGCCTGCTCGTCCCCACCTGCACCACGTCCGGCGGGCTGCGCCGCTATTCGCCGGACAACATAGCCCGGGTCGAACGCATCCGCGAGCTGCAGACTCTGCTCGGGCTCAACCTCGACGAGATCGCGACGGTCCTGCGCAACGAGGACCGCATGGCGCAGATACGCCGGACCTATCATGATGAGCGCACCAGCGACGAGGAACGTCGCCGGCTGACCCGCGAGTGCCTTACCTTGCAGGAGAGCCTGCGTGCCACCGTCGAGGCCAAGCGTGCCGCACTCGAAGGCTTCCTCTCCGACCTCGACGCCCGTATCCGGCACACACAGGATCTGCTGGCGGGCCGCGACAACTAGCGGT
>PMSW01000105.1 GCA_003168215.1 Actinomycetota bacterium | reverse complement strand
CGGCTGCCCTGGACGGCGCGGCGGGCCGCAGGGGGGCAAGCGGCGGACCGCGCGACCTGCTGGCCGGAATGGACCGCCGCCCGCTGGAGGCCGCCTGGGCACCGGACTCGGCGTCGGTCTACTTCACTGCCGACGATCACGGCAGGCGCCCGGTCTTCCGGGTAGATGTCGCGACAGCGGAGATCACCAGGCTCACCACGGACGACGCCGCCTACGGCAGCCTGTGCCCGGCGCCGGACGGCCGCTGGATCTACGCGCTGCGGGCCGCGGTCGACGATCCGCCCGCACCGGTGCGGCTGGACGCGACGGCGCCGGGCAGCGATCCGGTGCGGCTGGCCGGCCCGGCCGGCCCGGCAGTAACCGCCAGCCTGCCTGGCACGCTGACGGAGGTGCAGGCCGTGGCCGGCGACGGGGCCACGATCAGGGGCTGGCTCGTGCTGCCGGACGGCGCGGCCCCCGGCTCGCCCGCACCGTTGCTGCTCTGGGTGCACGGCGGCCCGGTGATGAGCTGGAATTCCTGGTCCTGGCGGTGGAACCCGTGGCTGATGGCCGCCCGCGGCTACGCGGTGCTGCTGCCCGACCCGGCCCTGTCGACCGGATACGGGCACGACTTCATCGCCCGCGGGCATGGCCGGTGGGGCGAGGCGCCCTTCACCGATGTCATGGCGATCACCGATGCGGTGGTCGCGCGGCCGGACATCGACGCGGCGAGGACGGCCATGATGGGCGGCTCGTTCGGCGGGTACATGGCGAACTGGATCGCCGGCCACACCGACCGGTTCAGCGCGATCGTCAGCCACGCCGGCCTGTGGGCACTGGACCAGATGTTCGCGACCACCGACCTGCCGTCGTTCTGGCGCAAGCATTTCGGCGACCCGCTGACGCAGCCGGGGCGCTACCTGGAGAATTCACCGAACCTGCATGTCAACAGCATCAGGACGCCGATGCTGGTGATCCACGGGGACAAGGATTACCGGGTGCCGGTCGGCGAGGCCCTGCGCCTGTGGGCCGACCTGGCAGGGCGGGTGCAGGATGCCAGGTTCCTCTACTTCCCCGACGAGAACCACTGGATCCTGACGCCGGGGCACGTGATCGTCTGGTACGAGACCGTGCTGGCCTTCCTCGCGCAGCACGTTCTCGGCGAGCCGTGGCGGCGGCCGGACCTGCTCTGAGGTGTGCCAGGCTGGGCGCATGACCCGCGCCCAGCTCGACAAGCGTCCCGGCGAGGTCGCCGCCATGTTCGACCTGCTCGCTGAGCGCTATGACCTGCTCAACGACGTGCTGTCACTGGGCCAGGACCGGCACTGGCGCACGGTGGTGGCCCGGGCCGTCGGGGCCACCGCGGGACAGCGGATCCTCGATCTTGCGGCCGGCACCGGAACGTCGACGCGGGCCTTCACGCCAGGCGGCGCGCACTGCGTTGCCTGCGACTTCTCGCTCGGCATGCTCGGGGTGGGAGCGCGCAGGCCGGCCCCGTCGGTGGCGTTCGTGGCCGGTGACGCGCTGGCGCTGCCGTTCGGTGACGCGTCGTTCGACGCCGTCACGATCTCGTTCGGGCTGCGGAACCTCGCCGATCCGGACGCCGGGCTCGCCGAGCTGCTCCGGGTCACCAGGCCCGGCGGGCGGCTGGTGGTCTGCGAGTTCGGCCACCTGCCCTGGCGCGGGCTGAACGTGCTGTACGAGCGCTACCTCGCGGCCGCGGTGCCCGCCGTCGCGCGCCGGCTGTCGGGCAATCCGGCTGCGTACGACTACCTGGCCGAGTCGATCGCCGGCTGGCCGGCCCAGCCTGAAGTCGCGCGCCGGATCCGCGGCGCCGGCTGGTCGGCGGTGGGCTGGCAGAACCTCACCATGGGAGTCGTCGCCGTGCACACCGCCAGGAGGGCCGACTCGGTGCCGGCCGGGGCAACGGTTTAGACTGCGGGAAGAGCACCTTGTGAAGCTGTTCACAAGATAGTCAGGACGGGTTCGTGACCGAGCAAGTACCCATTGCTGACGCCCCGGACATGGCATTGCGTGACATCGGTTCGGCCAGCCAGTCCGCACGCGCGCGGCGCCGCGTCGGCAGCAGTGGCATTTCCGGCCAAAGCGAGGGGAGCGCCGACGTTATCGTCGTCGGGGCCGGCCCTGCTGGCTCGGCGGCGGCCTTCTTCCTCGCTAGCGCCGGCCTGGACGTCCTGATGCTGGAGAAGACCCGCTTTCCGAGGGAGAAGGTCTGCGGCGACGGGCTGACACCGCGCGCGGTGAAGGCGCTGACCGGCATGGGCGTGCCGATCGGCGAGCAGCACGGCTGGCTGCGCAACAAGGGCCTGCGGATCATCGGCGGCGGCGGCCGGATCGAGGTCCCCTGGCCGGACCTGTCCAGCTACCCGGGCTTCGGGCTGGTGCGGACCAGGCTTGACTTCGACGAGATCCTGGCGCGGCACGCGCAGAAGGCGGGTGCCCGGCTGCTCGAAGGCGTCAACGTGACAGGGCCGCTGCTCGATGACCGGACCGGGCGCGTCATCGGGGTCACAGCGCGCCGGGGCGCCGCTTCCGCGGAAGGCGGCGGGCGCGCGGCCGCTGCCGCGCAAGACCAGCCGGAACGCAGCTTTCGTGGCCGGCTCGTCATCGCAGCCGACGGTAATTCCTCGCGGCTCTCCGTTTCCATCGGCCTGCAGCGCCGGGACGACCGGCCGATCGGCGTGGCGGTCCGCACTTACTACTCGAACCCCCGGCACCAGGACGACTACCTGGAGGCGTGGCTGGACCTCTGGGACGGCGAGACGCTGCTGCCCGGCTACGGCTGGATCTTCGGCATGGGCGACGGCACCAGCAACGTCGGCCTCGGCCTGCTGAATACTTCCGCCGCATTCCAGCAGATCGACTACCGCGTGCTGCTGCGCCGCTGGCTCGCCGCGATGCCGGCCGAATGGGGTTTCCGCGAGGAAAACCGGACCCAGCCGATCCGCGGCGCGGCGCTGCCGATGGGATTCAACCGGACCCCGCACTACACCAGGGGCCTGCTGCTGGCCGGCGACGCGGGCGGGATGGTCAACCCGTTCAACGGCGAGGGCATCGGCTACGCGCTTGAGTCCGGCGAGATCGCCGCGCGGGTGATCACCCAGGCGCTTGGCCGGCCGACCGCGGCGAGCACGGAAAATGCGCTGCGCGGCTACCCGGCCGCGCTGAAAGACGCCTACGGCGGTTACTACACGCTTGCCCGCACGTTCGTGCAGCTGATCGGCCGGCCCGGTTTCATGCAGTTCGCGACCAGGCATGGCGTGAAGCGCCCGGCCGTGATGCGGCTCACCATGAAGCTGCTGGGAAACCTGACCGAAAGCCGCGGCGGCGACGCGGTTGACCGTCTGATCAACGCACTGTCTAAGATGACGCCGGCGGCTTAGCCGCGAGGAGACGATGCTGCCGGACGCGATACTCCGGGAGCTGGCAGAGGAGGTGACGGGCGGTGCTGAGCCTGTACGTGCCGATCCTGGTGCTTGCGGCGCTGGCCGCCGTCTTCGCCGCCGGCTCGCTGGTGATGGGCTCGCTGGCGGGCCCGAAGAGGTGGAACCGGGCGAAGCTCGAGGCGTACGAGTGCGGTATCGAGCCGACCAGGCAGCCCAGCGGTATCCGGTTCCCGGTGAAGTACTACCTGACGGCGATGCTGTTCATCGTGTTCGACATCGAGATCATCTTCCTGTACCCGTGGGCAGTGGCCTTTGACCGGCTCGGGGTGTTCGGGCTGGTCGAGATGGTGACATTCATCGGCACTGTGCTGATCGCGTACGCCTACGTCTGGCGGCGCGGCGGCCTGGAGTGGGACTAGCCATGGGCCTGGAAGAGAAGCTGCCGAGCGGGATCCTGCTGACCACCGTGGAGAAGGTGGCCGGGTACGCGCGCAAGAGCTCGGTCTGGCCGGCCACGTTCGGGCTTGCCTGCTGCGCCATGGAGCTGATATCCACCGGCGGCCCGCGGCACGACCTGGCCAGATTCGGCATGGAGCGCGCGTCTGCCACCCCCAGGCAGGCCGACCTGATGATCGTGGCAGGCCGGGTGAGCCAGAAGATGGGGCCGGTGCTGCGCCAGATCTACGACCAGATGGCGGAGCCCAAATGGGTGATCTCGATGGGCGTCTGCGCGTCAAGCGGCGGCATGTTCAACAATTACGCGATCGTCCAGGGCGTCGACCACATCGTCCCGGTCGACATCTACCTGCCGGGCTGCCCGCCGCGCCCGGAGATGCTGCTCGACTCGATACTCAAGCTGCACGACAAGATCCAGAACATGAAGCTCGGCGTCAACCGCGAGCACCAGGTGGAGGAGCTGGAGCAGGCCAGGCTGCGGCGGCTCCCGCTGGCGGCCGGCCTTGGCGGCCAGCCGGGCCATCCGCAGCAGGGAGCGGCACGGTGACCGAGGGAAATCCCGTGCAGGGGCAGCCCGCGGAGAGCAAGCCCGCGGAGAGCACGCCCCCGGAGACCAAGCCCGCAGGGGGCATGCCCGCGGAGGCCAAGCCCGCGGAGATGCAGCCGGGCGAGCAGGCCGCGCTGGCCGGCCGCGAACGGCTTTCCGAGCAGGTGGCGCGGACCGGCATGTTCGGCGCCGAGACGACCGGGGACACCTCCGGCTACGGCGGGCTGATGGTCCGCCGTCCCCCGCCGCTGTCCAGCCCGCGACCTTACGGCTCCTACTTCGACGACCTGGCCGATGCGCTCGGAAGCAGCCTTGACCAGGCCGGCCTGGCGTTCGGCGATGCGATCGAGCGGGTGGTGTCCGACCGCGGCGAGCTGACCTTCCACGTCCGCCGCGAGCACCTGACCACCGTCGCCGGGCGGCTGCGGGATGACCCCGCGCTTACCTTCGAGCTGTGCAGCGGGGTGTCCGGCGTGCACTACCCCGCGGACCCCGGCCGAGAGCTGCATGCCGTCTACCATCTTGTCTCGCTCACGTTCAACCGGCGGCTGCGGCTCGAGGTGTCCGTGCCCGACAGCGACCCGCACATCCCGACGATGGTCCGCGTCTACCCCACCTGCGACTGGCACGAGCGGGAGACCTGGGACTTCTTCGGCCTCATCTTCGACGGGCACCCGGCGCTGACCAGGATCGAGATGCCCGACGACTGGAAGGGCCACCCGCAGCGGAAGGATTACCCCCTAGGCGGCATCCCGGTGGAGTACCGCGGCGCGACGGTGCCGCCGCCGGACGAGCGAAGGGCTTACGAATGACCTCGGGCACCGAGGCGGAGACGGAAGGCCGCGTCTACAACGTCGGCGGCCAGGACTGGGACGACGTGGTTGCCGCCGCTGACCAGGCAGGGGACCGGCCAGGCGACGAGCGCCTCATCGTCAACATGGGCCCGCAGCACCCGTCCACGCACGGCGTGCTGCGGCTGGTCCTGACGCTGGACGCCGAGACGGTGACGGAACTCCGGCCGGTGATCGGCTACCTGCATACCGGCATCGAGAAGAACATGGAGTTCCGGACCTGGACCCAGGGCGTCACGTTCTGCACCCGGATGGACTACCTCGCGCCGCTGTTCAACGAGACCGCCTTCTGCCTGGCGACCGAGCGGCTGCTCGGCATCACCGACCGGATCCCGGAGCGCGCGACCGTCATCAGGGTGCTGATGATGGAGCTCAACCGCATCTCCTCGCACCTGATGGCGATCGCGACATTCGGCCTGGAGCTTGGCGCCACCACGGTCCTGCTGAACGGGCTCCGCGAGCGGGAGAAGGTGCTCGACCTGTTCGAGCTGATCACCGGCCTGCGGATGAACCACGCCTACATCCGGCCGGGCGGCGTGTCCCAGGACCTGCCATCGGGCGCGATCGAGAAAATCAGGGAGTTCCTCGCCATCATGCCCGCGCTGCTCGGCGACATGCGCAAGCTGCTCGACGCTAACCCGATCTACCTGGCCAGGACGAAGGGCATCTCCTTCCTCGACCTGACCGGCTGCATGACGCTCGGCGTCACCGGGCCGGTGCTCCGCTCCACCGGGCTGCCCTGGGATCTGCGAAAGTCCCAGCCCTACTGCGGATACGAGACCTACGAGTTCGACGTGCCAGTGCAGGACACCTGCGACGCGTACGGGCGGTACCTCGTCCGGATGGACGAGATGGAACAGTCACTGGCGATCATCGAGCAGGCGATTGACCGCCTAGCTGGCAGCAGGCCGCCCGGTGACCGGATCATGATTGCCGACGCTAAGATCGGCTGGCCTGCCCAGCTGGCGCTCGGCCCGGACGGGCTGGGCAACTCGCCCGACCACATCAAGCACATCATGGGCCAGTCCATGGAGGCGCTGATCCATCACTTCAAGCTGGTCACCGAGGGCTTCCGGGTGCCGGCCGGCCAGGTCTACGCCGCGATCGAGTCACCACGCGGCGAGCTGGGCTGCCACGCGGTCAGCGACGGCGGCACGCGGCCGTACCGGGTGCACTTCCGCGACCCGTCGTTTGCCAACCTGCAGGCTCTCCCGGCGATGTGCGAGGGCGGCATGGTCGCCGACGTCATCGCCGCGGTGGCCAGCACCGACCCGGTGATGGGAGGGGTGGACCGGTAATGGCGCTCAGCGACGAACGGCGCACTGCCCTGGAAGCGGATGCCGGGCAGATCATCGGCCGCTACCCGCGATCCCGCTCGGCGCTGCTGCCGCTACTGCATCTGGTGCAGGCCGAGGAGGGCTATGTCTCCGCCGACGGCATCGCGTTCTGCGCCGGGCAGCTAGGCCTGACCGAGGCCGAGGTGACCGCGGTGGTGAGCTTCTACACGATGTACAAGCGGCGGCCGGTCGGCGACTATCACGTCGGCGTCTGCACCAACGCCCTGTGCGCGGTGATGGGCGGCGATGCCATCTTCGCTGACCTGCAGCGGCATCTCGGCGTCGGCAACGACGAGACCACCGCGGACGGCAAGGTCACCCTGGAGCACCTGGAGTGCAACGCGGCCTGCGACTATGCGCCGGTGATGATGGTCAACTGGGAGTTCTTCGACGACATGACCCCGCACTCAGCGCGTGAACTCGTGGATGGCCTGCGGGCAGGGGCCGACGTCGCGCCGACCCGGGGAGCGCCGCGGCTGTGCACCTGGCGGCAGGCGTCCCGCATCCTGGCCGGCTTTCCCGACGACCAGGCAGCGCAAGGCCATACCGCCGGCCACGCGACCCTGGCCGGCCTGCGGATCGCGAAGGAGCATGGCTGGGAGCCGCCAGCAGCGAGCGCCGCGCCCGCCGCCAGGCCGGGCGCTGCCAGCCGGGGCACGGCCAGCCCAGGCCCGGCCAAAGCGGGCACTCCGAAGGCGAGCGCCGCCAAGGCGAGCCCGGCCAGGGCGCCGCGTCCCGGCCCCGTCGAGGGAGGCCAGCAGTGACCTCAGTGCTCACCCCCGAGCTCACCGCCCGCTGGGACGAGCCGGACTCCTTCACCCGCGCCGCCTACCGTCGCGGCGGCGGCTACCGGGCGCTGGCCAAGGCGCTGGAAATGAACCCGGACGACCTCGTCCAGCTGACCAAGGACTCCGGCCTGCGCGGCCGCGGCGGTGCGGGCTTTCCCACCGGCCTGAAGTGGGGATTCATCCCGCAGGGCGACGGCAAGCCGCACTACCTGGTCGTCAACGCCGATGAGTCAGAGCCGGGCGCCTGCAAGGACATCCCGACCATGCTGGCCAACCCGCATGCGCTGATCGAGGGAATCGTCATCGCGTGCTACGCGATCAGGGCCGACAAGGCATTCATCTATGTGCGCGGTGAGGTCCTGCACGTGATCAGGCGGCTGCATCATGCGGTCGCCGAGGCGTACGCGGCCGGCTATCTGGGCAGCAACATCCTCGGCTCGGGCTTTGATCTCGACGTCGTGGTGCACGCCGGGGCCGGCGCGTACATCTGCGGCGAGGAGACCGCGCTGCTGGACTCGCTGGAGGGGTTCCGCGGCCAGCCCAGGCTGAAGCCGCCGTTCCCGGCTATCGCGGGCCTGTACGCCTGTCCCACGGTGGTCAACAATGTCGAGTCGATCGCCAGCATCCCGTACATCATCAGCAACGGCGCCGCCGACTTCGCGGCGTTCGGCACGGAGAAGTCCAAGGGCTTCGGGATCTTCTCGCTGTCGGGTCACGTGACCACCCCTGGCCAGTACGAGGCCCCGCTCGGCACCACCCTGCGCGAGCTGCTCGACCTGTCCGGGGGCATCCGGGCCGGGCACCGGCTGAAGTTCTGGACTCCCGGCGGTTCATCCACGCCGCTGTTTACCGAGGAGCACCTCGACGTGGCGCTCGACTACGAGTCGGTGGTCGCCGCCGGGTCCATGCTCGGCACGCGGTCACTGCAGATCTTCGACGAGACCACCTGCGTGGTGCGCGTTGTGCTGCGGTGGATCCAGTTCTACGAGCACGAGTCCTGCGGAAAGTGCACCCCGTGCCGGGAGGGCAGCTACTGGGTCGTCCAGCTGCTGGACCAGCTGGAACGCGGCGAGGGCAGCGAGGCCGACCTGGACAAGCTCCTCGACATCTGCCAGAACATCACCGGCCGGTCGTTCTGTGCGCTGGGCGACTCGATCGAGTCGCCGGTCAAGTCATCGATCCGCTATTTCAAGGACGAGTACCTCGAGCACCAGCGGCGGGGCGGCTGCCCGTTCGATCCCGTGGCGTCCACCCTGTTCGCCGGGGAGCTGGTATGACCATCCAGGCCAGCGACAACTCCGCGGCGGCGCCCGCGCGGCCCGCCGACGGCGTCACCGTGACCATCGACGGCTTCGAGATCACCGTGCCCAAGGGCACCCTGGTGATCCGCGCCGCCGAGCTGCTCGGCATCCAGGTGCCCAGGTTCTGCGACCATCCGCTGCTTGATCCGATCGGCGCCTGCCGGCAGTGCCTGGTGCACATCGACGGCCAGCCCAAGCCCCCCGCGTCCTGCACCACCGCCTGTACCGATGGCATGGTGGTGCACACCCAGCTGACCTCCCCCGTCGCCGAGAAGGCACAGCGCGGGATGATGGAGCTGCTGCTGGTCAACCACCCCCTCGACTGCCCGATGTGCGACAAGGGCGGCGAGTGCCCGCTGCAGAACCAGGCAATGTCCACCGGCCAGGGCGAGACCAGGTTCGACGGCGCCAAGCGCACCTTCGCCAAGCCCATCGCGCTGTCCGCCCAGGTACTGCTCGACCGTGAGCGGTGCGTGCAGTGCGCCCGGTGCACCAGGTTCGCCGAGCAGGTGGCCGGCGACCCGCTGATCGAGCTGCTCGACCGCGGCCCGAAGGAGCAGGTCGGCATTGCCGAGGGCGTGCCGTTCGATTCGTACTTCTCCGGCAACACCGTGCAGATCTGCCCGGTCGGCGCGCTGACCGGCGCGTCGTACCGGTTCCGCGCCCGCCCCTTCGACCTGGTCTCGGTGCCCAGCGTCTGCGAGCACTGCGCGGCCGGATGCAGGCAGCGCACCGACCACCGCCGCGGCGCGGTCACCAGGCGGCTGGCCGGCAGCGACCCGCAGGTGAACGAGGAGTGGAACTGCGACAAGGGCCGCTGGGCGTTCACCTATGCCAGCCAGCCCGACCGGCTGGCCACGCCGCTGGTGCGGGACGAGGCCGGCGTGCTGGTGCCGGCTTCCTGGCCGGAGGCAGTCGCGGCGGCGGCGGCCGGCCTGCTGGCCGCCCGCGGCCGTGCGGGAGTGCTGACCGGCGGGCGCCTCACGCTGGAGGACGCCTACGGCTACGCGAAATTCGCCCGGCTGGCACTGGGCAGCAACGACATCGACATGCGGGCCCGCCCGCACTCCGCTGAGGAAGCGCAGTTCCTGGCCGGCCAGGTGGCAGGCCGCGGCATCAGCGTTAGTTACGCGGACCTGGAGCGGGCCCCGGCCGTGCTGCTGGCCGGGTTCGAGCCCGAAGACGAGTCGCCCATCGTCTTCCTCCGGCTGCGCAAGGCCGTGCGCGGGCACGGGCTCGCCGTCTACTCGCTCGCCGTGCTGGCCAGCCCGGGACTCGGCAGGCTTTCCGGCGTCCTGCTGCCGGCCGTGCCCGGCACCGAGGCCGAGGCGCTCCGCGGCCTTGCCGCCGGCGACCGCTCGCCGGACCCCAGCGGCCGGGTGGGCAGTGCCCTGCGGGGTGCTGGCGCGATCATCCTGGCCGGGGAGCGGCTGGCTGAGGTGCCGGGCGCGCTGTCGGCCGTGACGCGGCTGGCGGAGGTCACCGGCGCGCGGCTGGCCTGGATTCCGCGCCGGGCGGGCGAGCGCGGCGCGATCGAGGCCGGGGCACTGCCGGGCCTGCTGCCGGGCGGCCGCCTCGTCGACGACCCGGCCGCGCGCGCCGAGGTAGCGAGAGCCTGGGGGGTCGCCTCGCTGCCCGCCGAGCCTGGCCGGGGCACCTCGCAGATTCTCGCTGCCGCGGCGGACGGGGACATCGAGGCCCTGCTCATCGCCGGCGTCGACCCGGCTGACCTGCCTGATCCGGCCGCGGCGCTCGCGGCCATGGAGGCCACGCCGTTCATCGTCAGCCTGGAACTGAGGGCCAGCGCGGTGACCGACCGCGCCGACGTGGTGCTGCCGGTGGCGGCGGTCGCCGAGAAGGCCGGGACCTACCTGAACTGGGAGGGCAGGCCAGGGTCGTTCGCCGCGGCGCTCGCCGTCCCCGCCGTGCAGACCGACCTGCAGGTTCTCGGCGATCTTGCCGACGAGATGGACGTCCACCTCGGCCTGCCGTCGGCCGCCGCGGCCCGCGCCGAACTCGCTGCGCTTGCCCCGGCCATCGCCGCCCCGGCTGGCCAGTCAGCTGCCCAGCCCGCCGCGCCGCGGCCGGCCGCACCGTGGCCTGCGCTGACCGGGCAGATCGGCCAGCTGGGCAGGACCGATCCAGGTCCCGGCAGTGCCGTGCTCGCCACCTGGCATCATCTGCTCGATGCCGGACGGCTGCAGGACGGCGAGCCGAACCTGGCCGGAACGGCGCGCACGGCCGTCGCCATCATGTCCGCGGCGACCGCGGCGGAGGCGGGTACCACCGATGGCGGTAAGGTCACCGTGGCCACTGCGCGCGGCGGCATCACCGTTCCCGTGCAGATCGCCGACATGCCGGAGCGGGTCGTCTGGCTGCCCGCCAACTCGGCCGGCTGCGCGGTCAGGAGCTCACTCGGCGCTGGCCACGGCACCCCAGTGACGGTGAGGAGCGCGGAATGACAGCCATGACGTCCGCGGCGCAGCCGCGTGCGATCACCGCGGCCGACCCCTCGCTGTCCAGCTTCGGCCACGATCCCTGGTGGCTGATCGCGCTCAAGGTGCTGGTCATCTTCGCGTTCCTGATGATCACCACGCTGATGACGATCTGGGCCGAGCGACGGGTGATCGGCCGGATGCAGTCCCGTCCCGGGCCGAACAGGGCCGGGAAGTTCGGCCTGCTGCAGTCCCTGATGGACGGCCTCAAGCTGCCGCTCAAGGAAGACATCATCCCGCGCGGGGTGGACAAGGTCCTGTTCGTCATCGCGCCGGCGATCGCGCTGATCCCCGCGTTCATCAGCTTCGCGATCATCCCGTTCGGCCCGGAAGTCTCGATCTTCCACCACCACACCCCGCTGCAGCTCGCCGACCTGCCGGTCGCCGTGCTGCTGGTGCTGGCGATGAGCTCGATGGCCGTCTACGGGATCGTGCTGGCCGGCTGGGCGTCCGCGTCGCCCTACTCGCTGCTCGGCGGCCTCCGGTCCTCAGCGCAGGTGATCAGCTACGAGATCGCGATGGGGCTGTCCTTCGTCCCGGTGTTCCTCTATGCGGGCTCACTGTCGACCACGGCGATCGTGGCGGCCCAGGCGCACGGCAGCGAGCTGCACGTGGCCGGCATCGCGCTGCACTACCCTTCGTGGTTCGCCGTGCTGCTGCTGCCGTCATTCGTGATCTACGTGATAACGATGGTCGGCGAGACCAACCGGCTGCCGTTCGACCTGCCCGAGGGCGAGGGCGAAATCGTCGGCGGCTTCCACACCGAGTACAGCTCGCTGAAGTTCGCGCTGTTCTACCTGGCCGAGTACGTCAACATGATCACGGTGTCGGGCCTTGCCGCGACGCTGTTCCTGGGCGGCTGGCGCGCACCGTGGCCGATCACCGTGTGGTCAGGTGCCAACAGCGGCTGGTGGCCGCTGCTGTGGTTCCTCGGCAAGGTGCTGCTGCTGCTGTTCTTCTTCATCTGGCTCCGCGGCTCGCTGCCCAGGATCCGCTACGACCAGCTCATGAAGCTGGGCTGGAAGGTCCTCATCCCCGGCGCGCTCGGCTGGACGCTGATCGTCGCGACCATCCGGGTGTGGCGCCGCTACGGCGGCAGCACCGGCGTTTACCTGGTGGCGGGCGGGATCGTGATCGTGCTGCTGCTGCTCTTGCTGTCCGGCGAGATCTCGGCGCAGCGCGCTGAGCGGCGGGCCGCGGCCGAAATGGATGCAGACGCCGATGACGGCACCGCCGGCGAGCTGGCGGCCTACCGGCCGGACCCCGAGACCGGGACCGGCGCCTTTCCCGTGCCGCCGATGGACCTGCCGCACTACCACGGCATCGGCGTGACCGTAGGCGCCTCAGTCGGCGCCGTCGGTGCCGGGAGCGCGGGACCCGCGACCGTAGCCGACACAGCCAAGGAGGTCACCGGTGCTTGACTTCCTGAACCCGATCAAGGGGTTCGGCGTCACCTTCCGGCAGATGTTCCAGAAGGTCGACACCGTCTACTACCCCGAGGAGAAACTGCCGACCGCGCCCAGGTTCCACGGCCGGCATCAGCTCAACCGCTGGCCGGACGGCCTGGAGAAGTGCATCGGCTGCGAGCTCTGCGCCTGGGCCTGCCCGGCCGACGCCATCTTCGTCGAAGGCGCCGACAACACCGAGGATGAGCGTTACTCGCCCGGCGAGCGGTACGGCCGGGTCTACCAGATCAACTACCTCCGCTGCATCCTCTGCGGACTGTGCGTCGAGGCCTGCCCGACCCGCGCGCTGACCATGACCAACGAGTACGAGCTCGCGGACGACAGCAGGGAAAGCCTGATCTGGACGAAAGAGCAGCTGGTCGGGCCGTTGCTGCCGGGCATGGAGGCGCCACCGCACCCGATGCGGCTCGGCGAGACCGAGGTGGACTACTACCAGCTGGGGGCCTCCGGCGTGGCGGGAGCAGACCGCGGCGATGGTGGCGACGAGGACGGAGCGGCGCGGTGACTCACCCCGTCGTGCTGGCCGCCGGCGCTGCCGCCACCACCCAGTCGATCGCCTTCTGGGTGCTGGCCATCGGCTCTGTCGGGGCGGCGCTTGGCATGGTGCTGGCCAGGAAGGCCGTGCACTGCGCCATGCTGCTCGCGTTCGTCATGCTGACGCTCGCGATCATGTACGCGATGCAAGGAGCGCCGTTCCTGGCCTTCGTCCAGGTGATCGTCTACACCGGGGCCGTGCTGATGCTGTTCCTCTTCGTGCTCATGATCGTCGGGGTCACCTCGGCGGACTCGGTCACCGAGACGATCAAGGGCCAGCGGCTTGCCGCCGGTCTCGCCGGAATCGGCCTGCTCGTGCTGCTGAGCCTGGTCGTCGGACAGGCCGTCATCGGGCCTGCCGCGCCGGGCGGCCCGAACTTCGGATCGGCGAACGTGGGCGCGATCGCCGCCCTCATCTTCACCACGTACGTCTTCCCGTTCGAGGTGACGAGTGCCCTGCTGATCACCGCGGCGCTCGGCGCGATGGTGCTGGCGCACCGGGAGCGCACCAGCCCGAGGCCGACCCAGCGGGACCTGTCCATCCGCCGGATGACCGGCGGCCGGCCCGCACCGCTGCCTGGCCCCGGCACCTATGCGCGGCACAACGCGGTGGACATGCCGGCCATGCTGCCGGACGGCAGCGCGGCCCGGCTGTCGGTCAGCGCGGTGATGGGCGTCCGCGCCGTGTCAGGCATCACCATCGCCGGCCTCGATGAACTTGCCGTGCCGCAGGCACCTGCCCTGGGCGAGACGCCCGCGGCCGGGGACACCGGGGACACCGGGGACACCAGCGGGCCGGCCGCCGGCACCGGCGGACAGGAGGAACGGTGATCAGCCCAGCGCACTACGTCGCCCTTGCCGTGATCCTCTTCGTGATCGGTGCCGTGGGCGTGCTCGTCCGGCGGAACGCCATCGTCATCTTCATGTGCGTCGAGCTGATGCTCAACGCGGTCAATCTCGCCTTCGTTGCCTTTGCCCGGCTGCACGGCAATCTCGACGGCCAGGTGATCGCGTTCTTCGTCATGGTGGTCGCCGCCTCGGAGGTGGTCGTCGGCCTCGCGATCCTCACGTCGATCTTCCGTACCCGTAAGTCCGCGTCCGTCGACGACGCGAACCTGCTGAAATATTGACCCGGGAAGCTCCGGGCCAGCTGGGTCCGGGGAACTTCTCCCGGGGGGCACCGCGTCCTCCCGGGCCAGCACTGCAGAGGGGCTAGCTAGTGACAGGCTCAGTCGCGGCCTCCCGCGCGCCGTCCGCCGCGGTGATGACGACGCTTCAGGCGGTCGGCGTCCAGCGCGCTGCCTGGCTGCTGCTGGCGTTCCCGCTGGCCGGGGCAGTGATCTTGCTGTTCGGCGGCAAGCGCACGAACGGCTGGGGGCACCTGCTCGGCGTGGCCATGCCGGTCGCCGCGTTCGGCTACGGCGTGGTTGCCTTCGCCGCGATGCTTGGCTACCCGGCCAGCCAGCGCGGCCGGGACCTGACCATGTTCCGCTGGATCGACGTGGGCCAGTTCCACGTGAACCTCGGGCTGCAGCTCGACCCGCTGTCGATCAGCTTCGTGCTGCTGGTCACCGGGGTCGGCTCGCTGATCCACATCTTCGCCGTCGGCTACATGGCCGACGACCCCGAGCGACGCCGGTTCTTCGGGTACATGAACCTGTTCCTTGCCGCGATGCTGCTGCTCGTGCTCGCCGACAACTACCTTGCCCTCTACGCGGGCTGGGAGGGCGTCGGCCTCGCCTCCTACCTGCTCATCGGGTTCTGGCAGTACAAGCCCGCGGCCGCCACCGCCGCCAAGAAGGCCTTCATCGCGAACCGGGTCGGCGACGCCGGGCTGTCGCTGGCGATCATGCTGATGTTCGCGACCTTCGGCACGGTGTCGTTCACCGGGGTCTTCCACGCGGCTCACACGGCCAGCCAGCCCGAGGTGACCGCGCTCGGGCTGCTGCTGCTGCTCGGGGCCTGCGGTAAGTCCGCGCAGCTTCCGCTGCAGTCCTGGCTGCTCGACGCGATGGAGGGCCCGACCCCGGTGTCGGCCCTGATCCACGCGGCGACCATGGTCACCGCCGGCGTTTACCTGATCGTCCGGTCCAGCCCGATCTTCAACCTGTCCACCGACGCCCGGCTAGCGGTCACCATCGTCGGCGCCGCCACGCTGCTGTTCGGCGCGATCATCGGCTGCGCCAAGGACGACATCAAGAAGGCGCTGGCCGGATCGACCATGAGCCAGATCGGCTACATGATGCTCGCGGCCGGCCTCGGCCCGGCGGGATACGTGTTCGCGATCGCGCACTTGCTGGCGCACGGCTTCTTCAAGGCCGGGCTGTTCCTCGGCGCGGGCTCGGTCAAGCACGAGATGAACGACGAGGTGGACATGCGCCGCTTCGGCGGCCTGCGCAAGATCATGCCGGTCACTTTCGTGACGTTCCTGTTCGGCTACCTGGCGATCATCGGCGTCCCGCCGTTCTCCGGCTTCTTCACCAAGGACGGGATCATCGAGGTGGCCTTCGACAAGGGCGGCACCTCCGGGTTCATCCTGGGCTGCGCGGCCTTGCTGGGCGCCGGGATCACCGCGTTCTACATGACCAGGGTCATGTTCATGACCTTCGCCGGGCAGCGGCGGTGGGAAGACGACGCGCACCCGCACGAGGCGCCCGCCGTGATGACGGTGCCGATGGTGCTGCTCGCCGTCGGCTCGCTCGGGGCCGGCGCGTTCCTGATCCTGGGCAGCCGGTTCGGCGACTTCCTGGCGCCGGTGACGGGGACGGCGCCGCCCTCGAAGGGCCTGTTCACCGTCCCGGGACTGGCCGCGCTTGTCCTGGTGGTGATCGGCGTGGGGATCGCGTGGGCCATGTACGGACGGCGGGAAATCCCGGTCACGGCGCCCGCCGGCGGGTTCGTGACCGTCGCCGCGCGCAAGGACCTGTACGGGGACGCGATCAACGAGTCCGTCCTGATGCGGCCGGGTCAGTGGCTGACCCGGCTGTCGGTGTACGCCGACAACCGCGGCGTCGACGGGATTGTCAACACGCTGGCCGCCACCATGGGCGGCACCTCGGGCAGGCTGCGCAGGATGCAGACCGGATTCGTGCGTTCTTATGCATTGTCGATGTTCGTCGGCGCGGTGCTGCTCGTCGGCGCGCTCCTTCTGGTGAAGCTATAGATCTGGTGAGGCTGCGTATCCCATGAGCACATTTCCCTGGCTGACCGTCGCGGGCGTGATTCCGCTGGCCGGCGCGGTGGTGATCGCTGCCGTGCCGTCCGCCGGAGCGGCCGGCGACGCCGCGCAGCGCGGGAGGGACAAGCTCGTCAAGCGCGTAGCGCTGGTGGTCTCGCTGATCACGCTCGCGGTCACGATCGCGATGGCGCTCCGCTTCTCCCCGGGCGGTCCCGATTTCCAGTTCACCCAGACCGACCAGTGGATACCGCAGTTCGGCGTGCACTACGCGGTCGGCGTGGACGGCATCGCGCTGGTCCTCATCCTGATGACGACCGTGCTGATGCCGGTCGTGGTGCTCGCCTCGTGGAACGACGCCGAAGGCGGCTCGGGCCCGGCCGGCGAGAAGCCGCCGCGGCGCAGCGTGAAGACCTACTTCGCGCTGCTGCTCGTGCTGGAGACGATGATGATCGGCGTCTTCGCCGCGACCGACGTCTTCCTGTTCTACGTCTTCTTCGAGGCCATGCTCGTCCCGATGTACTTCATGATCGGAAGTTACGGCGTCGGCCAGCGCCAGTACGCGGCGGTCAAGTTCCTGCTGTACAGCCTGCTCGGCGGGCTGCTGATGCTCGTCGCCGTGATCGCGCTGTACGTCTACTCGGCCCGCGGCGGGCACCAGGGCACGTTCCTGTTCAGCCAGCTCACGCACCTTAGCCTCAGCCCGGTGACGCAGCGGTGGCTGTTCCTCGGCTTCTTCGTCGCCTTCGCGATCAAGGCGCCGCTGTGGCCGTTCCACACCTGGCTGCCGGACGCGGCCACCGCCGCGCAGCCGGGGGCGGCCGTGCTGCTCGTCGGCGTGCTCGACAAGGTCGGCACCTTCGGCCTGATCAGGTACTGCCTGGAGCTGTTCCCCTCCGCTTCGCACTACTTCACGCCGCTGATCATCGCGCTCGCGGTGATCGGGATCCTCTACGGCGCCATCGTGGCGATCGGCCAGCGGGACCTCAAGCGGCTGATCGCCTATACCTCGGTCTCGCATATGGGGCTGATCACGCTGGGCATCTTCGCGATGACCAGCGAGGGCCAGACCGGCGCAACCCTTTACATGGTGAACCACGGGTTCGCCACCGGGGCGCTCTTCCTGCTCGCCGGTTTCATGATCACGCGGCGGCGCTCGCAGCTGATCGCCGACTACGGCGGCGTGCAGAAGGTCGCGCCGGTGCTTGCCGGGCTCTTCCTGATCGCGGGCCTCGCCGGGCTCGCGCTGCCAGGGCTCTCCACGTTCGTCAGCGAGTTCCTCGTCCTGGTGGGGACCTTCACCCGCTACGAGGTGCCGGCCATCCTGGCCACCGTGGGGATCATCCTCGCGGCGATCTACATCCTGTGGATGTACCAGCGCACGATGACCGGGCCCGTCCGCGACAAGATCGTCGGCATGCCGGATCTCAATGCCCGCGAGCTATGGGCGGTCGGCCCGCTGATCGCGCTGATCATCGTGCTCGGCGTCTACCCTCAGCCGGTGCTCAACATCATCAACCCGGCGGTTCACCAGACCCTCGTCCAGGTGCATGCCACCGATCCGGTTCCGCCGCACCCGGCCACCGCGCTGCACCAGAACGGAGGCGCCCGGTGACCGGGATTCTCGCCGCGGCCGCGCCGATAGCCACGCCGCACATCGAGTACGGCCAGCTCTCGCCGATGCTCCTGGTATTCGGCCTGGCCCTGGTCGGGGTGCTGGTGGAGGCGTTCGCGCCCAGGCCGCTGCGGCGCGGCCTCCACCTGGTGCTGACGCTCGGCGGCCTGGCCGCGGCCTTCGTCCTGACGATCGTGGTTGCTTCGTCAAGTTCCGTCTTCGGGCATGGCAGCCCGGGACACGTGGCGGCGGAGGGCGCCGTCGGAATCGACCGGCCGACGCTGTTCATCTGGGGCACGATCCTCGTCCTGGCCTTTGTCAGTGTCCTGCTGATCGCCGAGTCCTCGCATGACGTGAGCCCGTTCGCCGCACAGGCCGCCGCGGTCCCCGGCAGCGCGGAAGAGCGGGAGGGACTGGAAGCCGGCATTACCCACACGGAGGTCTACCCGCTGACGCTGTTCGCGGTCGGCGGCATGCTGCTGTTCCCTGCCTCCAACGACCTGCTCACCATGTTCGTGGCACTGGAAGTGCTGTCCCTGCCGCTCTACCTGCTGTGCGGTCTCGCCCGCCGCCGGCGCCTGCTCTCGCAGGAGGCGGCGATGAAGTACTTCCTGCTGGGCGCGTTCTCCTCGGCGTTCTTCCTGTTCGGCATCGCGATGCTGTACGGCTTCTCCGGCTCGGTCCGGCTGTCCGCGATCGCGGCGGCCGCCTCGTCCAACACGGGCAGCGCGACGCTGCTGTACGCGGGCATCGCCCTGCTGGGCCTGGGCCTGCTGTTCAAGATCGGCGCGGCGCCGTTCCAGAGCTGGAAGCCGGACGTCTATCAGGGAGCTCCCACGCCGGTGACCGCGCTGATGGCGTCCTGCACCCTGGTTGCCGCGTTCGGCGCGTTGTTCCGGGTCTTTTATGTGGCGTTCGGCCAGCTCTCCTGGGACTGGCGGCCGGCCATGTGGGCGGTCGCGATCCTCACCATGGTCGTCGGCTCGATCGTCGCGGTGACGCAGACGGACGTGAAGCGGCTGCTCGCTTACTCCTCGATCGCGCAGGCCGGGTACGTCCTGACCGGGGTGATCGCCGCGAGCGCGGCCGGGCTGTCGGCAAGCCTGTTCTACCTGGCGGCCTACGGTGTCGCCGTGATCGGGGCCTTCGCGGTGGTGACGCTGGTCCGCGACCAGACCGGCGAGGCTGCGCACCTGTCTCGCTGGGCCGGGCTCGGCCGCCGCTCGCCGCTCGTCGCCGGGGCCTTCGCCTTCTTCCTCATCACGTTCGCCGGCATACCGCTCACCAGCGGGTTTACCGGGAAATTCGCTGTCTTCCGGGCGGCCATCGCCGGCGGGGCGCTGCCGCTGGTGATCGTCGGCGTGCTCAGCAGCGCTATCCTCGCCTTCCCCTACGTCCGCGTCATCGTGCTGATGTTCTTCAGCGACCCCGCGCCCGACGGCCCCGCCGTGATCAGGCCCAGCGCGTTCACCAGCGCCGCGGTGGTGGTGGGCGTGCTGGCTACCCTGGTACTGGGGCTGGATCCCCAGCCACTGCTCAGCCTGGCGAACCATGCCGCCACCGGAATGTTCATCCGCTGAACGCCGGACGCGGGAACGTTTCGGGTTACCTGGCCGTGGAAGTATCTTGGGCGCGGCTTGGCAATTGCCGCGCTGACGGCCGGTCCGCTGGCGGCGCTGGCATACCGATGAGGAGCCCGAGTGATCACCGTTGTTCCCGTGGAGCTCACTGACGCTGCGCTGGCGGCTGAGGTCCTTGATGGCCTGGCCCTGGTCGAGGACGGGCTGCGGGACGCCGCGCGGGCACAGCAGTCCCTGCTGGCCGAGACGGCCGGCTACCTTATCGACGCTGGCGGCAAGCGATTCCGCGCCACGCTGGTGCTGCTGGCCGCGCAGTTCGGCAACGCCCGGGATGAGCGGGTCGTGCCCGCCGCGGTCGCGATCGAGCTCACCCACCTGGCCACGCTGTATCACGACGACGTGATGGACGAGGCGGCGGTCCGGCGCGGTCACCCGAGCGCGAACTCGCGCTGGGACAACACCGTGGCGATCCTGACCGGCGATTTCCTGTTCGCGCGCGCCTCGGCGATCCTGGCCGGCCTCGGCGCGGATGCGATCAGGATCCAGGCAGCCACCTTCGCCCAGCTGGTGAGCGGCCAGATCGCCGAGACCGTCGGGCCAGCGCCGGGGTCCGATCCGCTCGTCCATTACCTGCAGGTGGTGACCGACAAGACGGCATCGCTAATCGCGACCGCGGGCCGGTTCGGCGCAATGTTCTCCGGGGCACCCGACGGGGTCGCTGCGCGGATCGCCCCGGCCTGCGAGGCCCTCGGCGTTGCCTGGCAGCTCTCCGACGACATCCTGGACATCGCCAGCGAGTCCGCCGAGTCAGGCAAGACGCCGGGCACCGACCTGCGCGAGGGGGTGCTGACGCTGCCCATGCTGCACGCACTGCGCTCTGCCAGTCCCGCCGACGCCCGGCTGGTCGAGCTGCTCGGCAGCGGCGAGCTCACCGACGCTGCCTTGCACGCGGAGGCGCTCGCGCTGCTGCGGGCTCATCCGGCGATGGACATGGCCCGGGCGGACCTGCGGCACTGGGCCATGCTGGCCCGCGACGAGATACTGGCACTGCCCGACGTTCCCGTGCGGGCCGCGTTCGAGGCACTCTGCGCCTTCGTCGTGGAGCGTACCGGCTGACCCTGCCGGGCCCGGCGCGAGCCAGCGGATGACAGCGGAGCCGCGATACCATGTGTGCAATGAGAACCACCGGGCGCACTGCGAACGATGGGGCCGCGCCCGAGCCGGCCGCCAGCGCTGATGACCGGGGAGCTGATGACCGGGNNGGGAAGCTGGCGACCGGGAAGCGGCGCCCGGTGACGGCCAGCCCCCGCCGAGGAACAGCGACTTCGTGCAGTCCCTCGATCGCGGGCTCGCGGTCATCCGGTCGTTCGGCCCGGACCGGGAGCGGCTGAGCCTGAGCGAGGTAGCGCGTGCTACCGGGCTGACCAGGGCCGCTGCCCGCCGGTTCCTGCTCACCCTGGTGAAGCTGGGCTACGTGCGCAGCGACGGGCGGGAATTCTCGCTCCGGCCCCGGGTCCTCGAGCTTGGCTACGCCTACCTCTCCGGGCTGGCTCTGCCGGACGTGGCGGCTCCGCATCTGGAGGAACTCGTGGCGAAGCTGCGCGAGTCCTCGTCGATCTCCGTCCTCGACGGCCATGACGTGTTCTACGTCGTCCGGGTGCCCACCAAGCGGATCATGACGGTGGCGATCTCGGTCGGCACCAGGTTCCCTGCCTACGCGACATCGATGGGCCGCGTGCTGCTCGCGGCCCTGAGCGCCGACGATCTCGACCGCTACCTGGACGAGGCGGCCTTCGAGCCGCTGACCGCCCGGACCGTCACCGACCCCGGCAGGCTCCGGGAGATCATCGGGGACGTGGCCAGGCAGGGATACGCGATCGTCGACCAGGAACTGGAGGAGGGCCTGCGCGCGGTGGCCGCCCCGATCCGCGGCGCCCCGGACGTCGGGACCGCCGCCATCAATGTCTCCGCGCACGCGAGCCGGGTGAGCATCGCGTCCCTGCGCGGCGACATCCTGCCGGCGCTGCTGGAAACCGCCCGGCAGATCGAGGCGGACCTGCAAGCACAGGGAACGACATAGGCCGGCCGGGCAGAGCCGGTCAGGCCGGCCCCGCTGTCCCGCGTGCCGCCGCCGGGCGTCTCGCCGCGCCTGCCATGCCGGTAAATACCCGGCTTGATAACGGAATCTGACGATCAAACCGCGTGTCCGTTTGGCTTCCGGACGGGTGGCTAGCATCTCCTGGATGGCATGGCCGGCGCATTGGCCGCCCGGCCCCCCGGCGGTCCCCGTGGACTGTTGACAGTCGCGGAGAGCGCGTGGTTGAGTTCTACATTGCGTATAGTCGTACGCTGAGCGAACATCTTGCAGAGCCTGTCCCGGGGAAGCCGGCCGCCAAGCGAAGCCTTCGCGGCTGGCCGAGACGGATCGCGGGCGCTGACTTCAGAGGGAGACGGAATGGACCGTCAAGGAGCGGATGACAGGATGCTGCGGGATCAGCCGATCGCGCGGCGTTCTTTGCTCAAGGGCATGGGCGCCGGCGCGCTGGCCGTTGGCGCCGGCGGGTTCCTCAGTGCCTGCGGATCCGGTATCAAGGGCGCCGGCTCGGCGGCTAGCACCGGGACCATCACCATCGGCTTCATCACGCCGCTCACCGGAGACCTGGCCGACTTCGGCGCCAGCGATAAGTTCGTGCTGAGCACGGTGCGGGCGCTCTCTGCCTATACGAAGGGCTTCAAGGTCGGCGGGAAGACCTACAAGGTCAACATCGTCGTTAAGGACAGCCAGTCCAGCCCGACCCGTGCCGGACAGGTCGCCCAGCAGCTGATCCAGACGAACCACGCCGACATGGTCCTGACGACATCGACGCCGGAGACCACCAACCCGGTTTCCGTCGTGTGCGAGAAAGCAGGCACGCCGTGCCTGTCGACGGTCGTGCCGTGGGAGTCATGGTACGCCGGCCTGGGCGGCGACCCGCTCAAGCCGACCACGACCTTCAAGTACTGCACCATGTTCTTCTTCGGCCTGACGCAGTTCCAGGGCTGCTTCGTGCCGATGTGGAACCGGGTCAAGAACAACAAAGAAGTGGCCTGCATGTACCCGAACGACTCTGACGGCACCGCGTTCCGGGAGGGATTCGAGCCGCTGATCAAGGCGTCCGGCTATAAGGTCGTCGACGGCGGCGCCTACGCAGACGGGACCACTGACTACACCTCGATGATCTCGCAGTTCAAGTCCAAGGACTGCGAGATCTACAGCAACTGCCCGCTGCCCCCGGACTTCAACACCTTCTGGAAGCAGGCTTCCGAGCAGGGATTCAAGCCGAAGCTGGCCACGGTCGCCAAGGTGCTGCTGTTCCCCGCGGACGTCGCCGCGCTCGGCTCGCTGGTGGATAACATCGCGACCGACTCGTGGTGGGGTCCCTACATGCCGTACAACTCCTCGCTCGACGGCCAGTCGGCCAGCGCTCTCGCCAGTGCCTACGAGGCGAAGACGGGCAGCCAGTGGACCCAGTCCATCGGATCCTCGTACGCGCTGTTCGAGGTGGCCAAGGCGGCGTTCGGCGCGGTCAGCGATCCGCACGACAAGACTGAGGTCGCCTCGGCCCTGCATAAGGTCAACTACACCGGCATGTGCGGTCCGATCAATTTCGCGGCGGGCCCGGCTCCTGGCGTGGGGATCATTCCCCCGGTAGGAGTGCAGTGGAAGGCATCCACCGGCAAGTACCCGTATGTGATGACGGTTGTGGACAACTCGCTGAACAAGAAGGTGAAGGTCCAGGCGGACCTGGTGCCAACGAATGCCTGACGCCGCGGGGACGGCCCTGCTGGAGCTCAGCGGCGTTACCAAGAGCTTCGGCCGGGTCGTTGTCGCGGACAATCTGTCGCTGCGCCTCGGAGCAGGGGACATCGTCGGCATTGTCGGCCCGAACGGCGCGGGCAAGACCAGCCTGTTCGGCCTCATCGCCGGCGATCTCGCCCCTGAGTCCGGCGTCATCCGGCTGGGCGGCGCCGAAGTGACGCGGCTTGATCCGGCGGCCCGATGCCGGCTCGGCATCGGGCGGACCTACCAGGTGCCCCGGCCATTCGGGGGGATGACCGTATTCGAGAACGTGCTGGTCGCCGTCCAGCAGGGCGCGGGCTTGCGGCGGCGGGCCAGCTATGCGGCCGCAGTCGGCGTGCTGGACCGCACCGGCCTGTCCGGCGAAGCCAACAGCCCGGCCGAGCGACTCGGGCTGCTGCAGCGCAAACGCCTCGAGCTCGCCCGCGCGCTCGCCTCGGGGCCGCGCCTGCTGCTCCTGGACGAGGTCGCCGGCGGCCTGACCGACCTGGAAGTCGAGCAGCTGATCGGGGTCGTCAGGTCGATCCGCACCGAGGGCATCGCCATCATCTGGATCGAGCATGTCGTGCGCGCGCTGACAGCCGCGGTGGAGCGCCTGCTGTGCCTGGCCGGAGGGAGCTTCGTCGGCGACGGTACGCCTGCCGCCGTGCTGGCCGATCCAGCCGTCCGCGAGGTATTCCTCGGCACCGAGGTGACAACATCGCTGAGCGGCCCGCCGGCGGCCGAGTCCGGCCGGGAGGGTGCGTGAGCGAGACCAGCGCCCTGCTGGAGGTGCGTGACCTCACCGTGCACCACGGTCAGCTGCGTGCCCTGCATGAGGTAAGCCTGGGCGTGTCGGCCGGCGAGGTCTACGCGATGATCGGGGCCAATGGCGCGGGCAAGTCGACGCTGCTGCGCGCGATCGCCGGCCTCGACCAGCCGACCAGCGGTTCTATCCTGCTGGATGGCGCCGATGTCACCCGGATGCGTCCCGAGCGCCGGGTGGCCGCCGGGATCGTCATGGTCCCTGAGGGCAGGCGGCTCTTCCCGTCGCTGACCCTGGAGGAGAACCTCCTGGTGGGCAGCGCCTACGCGCGGCCGGGACCGTGGAATCCCGGCCGCGTCTACGAGCTGTTCGACTGGATGGCGCAGCGGCGCACGCAGCGCGCGGCGCAGCTGTCGGGTGGCGAGCAGCAGGCCGTCGCGATCGGGCGCGCGCTGGTGGCGAACCCCCGTGTCCTGCTGCTTGACGAGCTCTCACTCGGGCTGGCGCCCGTTGTGGTGCGCCGGATCTATAGCCTGCTCCCCGACCTGCTCGCATCCGGCGTGACCATCCTGCTCGTCGAGCAGGACGTCAGCCAGGCGCTGCGCGTGGCCACCCGCATCCACTGCCTCCTTGAGGGGCGGACAACCCTGGAAGGGCCGCCGGGCGAGCTGACGGCGGGCAGAATCGAGGATGCCTACTTCGGGCTCGCCAAGCCGGCGGGCGGGCCGAGCGGATCCGCTGGGGGGTACGCGTGATCTGGGTCAACGCGGTCCTGCAGGGAGTGCTGCTCGGCGGCCTCTACGCGTTGTTCGCCTGCGGGCTTTCGCTGATGTTCGGTGTCATGAAGGTCATCAACCTCGCCCACGGCGACCTGGCGGTGGTGGCCGCCTATACAGCCCTCGGCGTGGTCGCGGTCACCCACCTGCCCGCCGTCTGGTCCTTCGTGCTGGTGGTGCCGATCTTCGCTGCCCTCGGCTACGTGGTCCAGCGAACGCTGATCCAGGCGGCACTGAACCGCAGCGTGCTGACCACGCTCCTGGTGACCTTCGGGCTTTCGGTGGTGATCGAGAATAGCCTGCTGCAATTCCTGTCAGCGAATAGCCACTCGTTGAATATCGGATCCCTGGTGTCCGACTCGTTCAGCATCGGCTCGCAGATCACGATCGCCTACCTGGACCTGGCGATCTTCGTCATCGCGGTGGCCGTGCTGCTCGGGCTGCAGCACTTCCTGTCTGCCACCAAGCACGGCCGGCTGATCCGGGCGGTGGCCGATGACCGCGAGGCCGCTCAGCTGGCAGGCGCCGACTACCGGCACATCTTCGGCATCGCGGCTGCCATCGCCTTCGCCACGGTCGCCTTCGCCGGGCTGGCGTTCGGCATGTATTCCTCGTTCGACCCGACCATCGGGACCGACCAGCTACTGCTCTTCGCCTTCGAGGCGGTCGTCATCGGCGGGCTCGGATCCCTGTGGGGCACCCTGGTCGGCGGGATCATGCTCGGGGTGGTGCAGCAGGTCGGCGCGCAGGTCAGCTCCACGGACCAGATCCTCGCCGGGCAGCTGTTCTTCCTGCTCGTGCTGGTGATCCGGCCGCAGGGAATCACCAGCCGGCGGCGAACGGCATGAATGCCGTCGGGCAGCACGTACCGCGTGCCGTGAGCGTGACCGGGGGCGCGGCAGTCCGCGTCACCCGGTCCCGGCGGTCCGCCCTGTGGCCCGGCATCGCCGTCGTGGCGATCGTCGTCATCCTTGGGTACCTGCCCTACGTCGTGCACTCCGGCACGACGACGCTGCTTGTCCAGTTCTTCACGCTGCTGACGATGGCCAGCATGTGGAACCTGCTGGCCGGCTATGCCGGGCTGGTCTCGGTGGGCCAGCAGGCATTCATCGGCCTCGGCTCGTATTTCGTGTTGATCGGGGCACTGCACGGCCTGGATCCGTTCACCGCGCTGCCGGTCGCCGCGATCGGCTGCGGGGTTGTCGGGCTACCCGTGTGGTGGCTGGTCTCGCGGCTGCGCAGCGGCTACTTCGCGATCACAACCTGGGTCATCGCGTCGGTGTGCGAGCTGATCATCATCCGCTATCCCTCGCTGGGTGGCGGGACGGGAATGCTGCTGTCCGGATTCCCCGATATCAGCCAGACGCTACTGAATGCCTACATCTACTGGACCTCGCTGGCCGTCACCGTGATCGTGCTCGCCGGTGTCTACCTCCTGCTGCGGAGCCCCCTTGGGCTAGTCCTCACGGCGCTGCGTGACGACGAGACAGGCGCGCGCAGCGTCGGGGCTAAAGTCGCCCGTGCGCAGCGACTCGTGTTCATCGTGGCGGCCGCCGGGTGCGGCGCGGCCGGGGCGCTGCTCATCATCAGCCAGCCGTTCGTCGAGCCGACGGCGGCGTTCAGCGTGCAGTGGTCGGCCGAGATGATCTTCGTGACGATCATCGGCGGCATCGGCACGATCGAGGGGCCGATCCTGGGCACGATCGTTTTCTTCATCCTGCAGCAGACGCTGTCCCAGGACGGGACTTGGTACTTCATCATCCTCGGACTCGTCGCCATGGCGGTCGCCATCTGGGCGCCGCGCGGGCTCTGGGGGCTGATAGCCGAACGGACCGGCATCCGGCTGTTCCCGGTCGGGTACTGGCTCTGGCCGGCCGGAAGCACGGCAGGACCGCGCGGGCTTGCGCTGCTGCGCGGGCGCGGGCGCGGGCCGGGCCGTTCCGGTGCTGCTGGTGCTCTTGCTCTTGATGATCCGGGCCGGGCCGGCCCGGACGATCCTCGCAGCGGGCCGGGGGATGCCGGCCCGGACGATTTCCCGGTCTAGCCCGGCTGGCGGCCGGCGATGCCGGGGAATGACTGGCCCCGGATTTTCCGTTACAGACCGCGGGACATCAGCCTTGCGGCTGTTCGCGTTTCGCGCGGCGATCCGGTCGGCTGGCAATGGCGGGCAGGGCCGTTCCGCCAGTCCCCGGTAGTGACGGGGAAACCCGGAGGAGGCAGCAGTGGGCATATTCGGTTTCCACAAGACTTCGATGATCACCGCAGACGAGGCGCTGCCCGGGCGGACATCGCCGATGCCGGTACCCGCGCGGCACGCGGTGCTCGACGCGCCGCTGCGTCCGCCGTATCCCGCCGGGGCACAGATCGCCGAGTTCGCGCTTGGCTGTTTCTGGGGCGCCGAGAAGACCTTCTGGCAGACGCCGGGCGTGATCTCGACCGCTGTCGGATACGAGGGCGGCATCACGCCGAACCCGACCTACGAGGAAGTCTGCAGCGGGCGGACCGGCCACGCCGAGGCGGTGCGCGTCGTCTTCGACCCGGCCAAGGTCAGCTACGGTGAGCTGCTCCGGACCTTCTGGGAGGCGCACAATCCGACCCAGGGCATGCGCCAGGGCAATGACAGGGGCACCCAGTACCGCTCAGTGATCTTCTATGCCACGCCGCAGCAAGAGGCGGAGGCGCGGGAGTCGCTGGCGGCGTACCAGAAGCGGCTGACCGACGCCGGATACGGCGAGATCACCACCGAGGTGGCGCCTGCGTCGGAGTTCTACTTCGCCGAGGGCTACCACCAGCAGTACCTTTCGGACAGTAAGAACCCGAACGGGTACTGCCCGGACCACGGGACCGGCGTGTCCTGCCCGATCGG
>PMSW01000098.1 GCA_003168215.1 Actinomycetota bacterium | reverse complement strand
GCCCGGTACCCGCAGGCCCGGTGCCCGCCAGCGCGCCGAGTACCTGGGCGACCGATGGCGGAGAATGCCCGAGGAAAGCGGTCCGCGCGTCAAGAGCGGGCAGCCCGCAGCGGCCCGCCATCTCCCCGACGAGCGCCATCAGCCCGGCGATGGTCGCGGCCGCGCGCGGATCGGCGCTGCCGTGCGCGACAGCAAGGAGCGGCGGCACCGCCCGCGGCCGGGCCTGCCCGGCCCGCGCCGGGACCGCCCCGCCTGCCGCCGCGCTCAGCCGTGGATGCCGCATTCGGTCTTGCCGGTGCCTTCCCAGCGCCCGCTCCGCGGATCGGCGCCGGGCTCGACGCGCGCCGTGCAGGTCGAGCAGCCGATCGACGGGTAACCGTCGTAGACCAGCGGGTTGATGAGCACCCCGTGCTCGCTGATATAGCTGTCCACCTGCTCCTGGGTCCAGCCGACGATCGGGTTGACCTTGACCATCTGCCGCCGCGGATCCCATTCGACGACGCTCGTGTCGCTCCGGGCGCTCGTCTCCTCCTTGCGGACCCCGGTGAGCCATGCCTCGTACGGATCGAGAGCGCGCTCAAGCGGCACCACCTTGCGGAGGTAGCAGCACAGGTCGGGATTGCGCCCGTACAGCCGCGGCCCCAGCTCGGCGTCCTGCTCCTGCACGGTCCGGGACGGCGTGACATTGATCACGTTGACCGGATAGACGGCCGACACCGCGTCCCTGGTGCCGATCGTCTCGGCGAAGTGGTAGCCGGTGTCCAGGAAGATGACGTCGATACCCGGGCGGATCCGGGATGCCAGGTGAATGAGTACGGCGTCGGTCATCGAGGATGTGATGCAGATCCGGTCACCGAATGTGTCCGTCGCCCACTTGATCACGTCCTCGGCGGATGCGTCGCTCAGGGCGTCCACCGCCTGTGCGACCAGCCTCTCCATTCCGATGACTTCCTCCAGGCGCTTACGTGCCGTCAGTTCAATGAACTCCGGCCCGGCCTGCCGGGTCTGGGCCGGGCTCACCGGATGACTCCGGTTCCACTAAAGCGTAGCCGGAAGGCGCGGATACAGCTGCGGCACCGCCAGCCGCCATCCGCCGCCTCCGGCTCAAGGTCCTCTTCGCCACAGTAGGGGCAATAGAAGGGAACCGCACGCTCTGCCGCAAAGGTCGGGATCGTCATGACACATCCTCCTCGCTAGCCCGTGCCGCCCATGCGGCAAATGTCTCTCCCGGCTGCCTGGCCGAGTCGAAGCGGCGCAGTATACGCTCGATGTAATCGGGCAGCTGCTCGGCCGTGGTCTTCAGCCCCCTGACCTTCCTGCCGAAACCCGAGCTAGCCCCGTCCCCTCCGTTCAGGCTTCCCCCCAGGTGGATCTGGAATCCCTCGGCCTGCTCTCCGCCGGGCAGGGTGACGAGAGTTCCCCTCAGGCCGATATCCGCCGTCTGGATCCTGGCGCACGAGTTCGGGCACCCGTTGACGTTGATCGTCACCGGTTCGGTGAAGTCAGGAAGGCGCCGTTCAAGCTCATCGATCAGGCCAGCGGCACGCTGCTTGGTCTCCACGATCGCGAGCTTGCAGAACTCGATCCCGGTGCACGCCATCGTGTGCCTGCGGAAGACGCTCGGCCTGGCCGGCAGGCCGGCCGCGGCAAGCTTCTCGGCGAGCGCGTCGGCCCTGGCGGGCGGCACGTCCAGTATCACCATCTTCTGCTCGGTGGTGGTACGCACTCGCCCGCTGCCGAATTCGGCCGCCAGGCCGGCGATCACTGTCAGCGAGTCCGCCGACAGGCGGCCTACCGTAGGGGCGAATCCGACGAAGCAGCGCCCGTCGCGCTGGGCGTGAATGCCGACATGGTCGCGGCGGTGGCCGGCCGGCGGCTCCGGCGCGGGACCGTCGGGCAGCCGGAAGCCGAGGTAGTCGCGTTCCAGCACCTCGCGGAAGCGCTCCGGTCCCCAGTCGGCGATCAGGAACTTGATCCGGGCGCGGTGCCGGAGCCGCCGGTAACCGTAGTCGCGGAACACCGACGTCACGCCTGCCCACACGTCGGGGACCTGGTCCGGCCGGACGAAAGCGCCCAGCCTCTTGCCGATCATCGGGTTGGTGGACAGTCCGCCGCCCACCCACAGGTCGTAGCCAGGATCGCCGTCCGGGCCCAGCACTCCGGCAAAGGCGATGTCGCTGATCTCGTGCATGGTGCACTGCACGGGGCAGCCGCTCATCGCGGTCTTGAACTTGCGGGGAAGGTTCGAGAAGGCGGGATCGCCGATATAGCGCGCGTGCGTCCGGCGGACCTCCGGCGAGGCGTCGATGACCTCGGCCGTGCCGATTCCGGCCAGCGGGCAGCCCAGGATCACCCGCGGAGTGTCGCCACACGCCTCCATGCTCGACAGGCCGACTGCTTCCAGCGTGTCCCAGATCGCCGGAACGTCCTCGATCCGGACCCAGTGGAGCTGGATGTTCTGCCGGTCGGTGACGTCCGCGGTGCCGCGCGCGTACCTGCGCGAGACATCGGCGATGGCGGACAGCTGGGCATGATCCAGCTGGCCCCCGTCGATCCGGATCCGCATCATGAAGTACCTGTCGTCAAGCTCGGCAGGCTCAAGCAGCGCTGTCTTGCCGCCGTCGATGCCAGGCCGGCGCTGGGTGTACAGGCCCCACCAGCGGAACCGCCCGCGCAGGTCCGCCGGATCGATCGAGTCGAAGCCACGCTTGGCGTAGATGTCGATGATCCGCTGGCGGACATTGAGCCCGTCGTCGTTCTTCTTGGTCTCCTCGTTGGCGTTGAGGGGCTCGGTGTAGCCAAGCGCCCACTGGCCTTCGCCGCGTTTGCGGCCGGGGCCGTCAGCCGTGGCGCGCCGCCGCGCAGGCGGTGCCGGGCGCCCAGCGCCCGCGCGGGTGCTGGCGTCGGCGAGGCTGGGCGCTTCGGTGATGCTGACTATCCCCGCGCCGCTGCGGCCCTGAGTGCGGGCTTCCGGCTCGGTCGTACTGGTGGTGATCGTCATGCGGTGCTGCCCTTCGGGTCCGGGGGCGCGGGTGAGCGTCCGACGCACGGGCGATCGGCGAGGGCAGTCCGGGCTCAGCGCAGCGGCCGGGACGCCGGCCACATCAGCCCGTCACGCAGGAACGGGTGAACGGTCAGCGGCCGGTTCCGGGAATCGCACTGCGGATCCGCAGGAAATCAACGTGACGCCGGGCAACCAGCAGCGGGTCCGCGGCAGTTACGGCCGCTGGGCACCGATCCCGGGCACTTGACCGAGTCACCGGCCTGTCGAGCTGCGTGCGGGCAGGAGTTACCACCGCATGAACGACGTCTGCTAGCACGCAGGATGACAACCGCGCAGCGAACGCGCCTATTCCATACAGGTAGCCGATCATGCCTGCCTGGTTCATCCGGCGTGCCTCCTGGGCAATCCTGTCTACTGCCACTTGAGGCAGGACAGCCAGACCGTGGTTCATTATCGCTGCCCGAGTGGGCCGCCGGGGCCGGGGTAGATTCGAAAGTGAGCTGTGACAAATGCACAGGATCTGACAGATGATTGGCGTGCCTGCGAGTGATTCGCGTGCCTGCGAGCGCACCGGAGACGGTCCCGCTGCCCTTCGCGGATCGGTCCGCGGCCGGGCGGCTGCTGGGCGCACGCCTGCTCCGGATGTCCGCGGACGCGAGCGGACTGTGCCTGGCAGGGACCGTGGTGCTGGCCCTGCCGCGCGGCGGCGTGCCGGTTGGCCGGGAGGTGGCGATCGCCCTGCGTGCCCCGCTCGACGTGCTGGTCACCAGGAAGATCGGCTACCCGCTGCAGCCTGAACTCGGCGTGGGTGCGCTTGCCGAGGGCGGCCAGCCAGTATTCGACGAGGAAATCCTGGCGCGCCTCGGCCTGACGGCAGCCGCGCTCGCGCCCGTGGTCGGCAGAGAACAGGCCGAGCTCGGCCGGAGGATCGCGGCATACAGGGGCGACCAGCCTGCGGCCACGGTGCGGGGCAGGGATGTGATCGTGGTGGACGACGGTCTGGCGACGGGCGTCACGGCCAGGGCCGCGCTGCGGGCGGTGCGGGCAGCAGGGGCAGGCCGGACGATCCTCGCGGTCCCGGTAGCGGCACCGTCATCAGCGGCGGCCATGATGACCGAGGCCGACCTCGTCGTCGTCCTGGCCGCGCCCCCCGGATTCCGCGCCGTGGGGGAGTGGTATCAGTCGTTCAGCCAGCTGGAGGACGCTGACGTGGTCATGCTGCTTGCTGCCGCGACTCGCCCGGGCGACGTGACGTCAGGCCCGGACGAGGCCACCTCACGCGGCGTTGGCCCTGCGCATCCGGCGCCGCCGCTCTGACGCGCGCTCGTCCTCATTCAGCCCGCCCCAGGTGCCGTACTTCTCCGGCCGGGACACGGCGTAGCCGAGACACTCGGCGCGAACCGGACAGGACGCACAAACGACCTTGGCCTTGCGCTCACGGATATCCCGCTCAGGCTGCCGCTCGCCATCCGGGCCGAAAAAGAGCACGACTTCTTTACCGCGGCACGCGGCGTCATCTTGCCAGCCCCAGTTCGGCCGGGGCATCAGGGTGGCCTGACGACGTACCTCAGACATGGATCGATCTCCTCAACCGGCGCGCTGTGTGTGTGGAACTTCGTTAACGGAGCGTCCGGCTCGCTGGACGCGCGTGATACCTCGCGCGATGCGGCATTGGCCCCGTCGGCTTATCTAACGCGCTACATCTCCACAGTGTTCCCAGACGTGCGGGCAGTACGGAGAAGGTGCAAGGCGGTAATGGGCGGGGCCAGTCAGATCAGCGAGCCGATGCGTAATCATGCCACCATTGCCCGTGCCCGCGCAGGCGTGCTGCGGAATCCGTCGAGGCCTGCAGCTAGCCCATCTCATGCTCAGTGATCATCAACTAGACAAATACGATGGTTCAGGGTCACCATGGGCAGCATGTCGATGTCGGATGCAGCCCCGCTGCCTCGTCTCGGTGAGGTCTTCTTCGATGTCAGGAGCACGTCGCGGACCTTGCGGATCAGCTGGTATGCGGACACCGGCGTCGCCGTGCTCAGCATCTGGCAGGGCGGAACATGCACGGGCAGCTTTCGGCTGCCGATGGGTGAACTGCCCCGGATGATCGAGGCGCTGCAGCGCGGCCCGGACGGCCGGGCCGCTGCTGCCGAGAGCTATGCGCCGGACACCGCAGCGGGCTACGCGCCAGATGCCACCGGAGCAGGGCCCGCTGCCGCGGCCGCGAGCCACGACCCCTACCCGGCCGTCTCCGGCTCCCTGCACTACCTGAACGGCCCCGCCGCCGCGCCCTACCGGGACGAGACCGCGGCCGGCTACCCGGATGGCGACGCCGCCGGCTATCCCGGCAGCTCCGCAACTGCGGGTTACCAGGATGAGCCGATGCCGTCGTGGTACGCGGACCAGCCGGGCCCGGCGGACTACTCTCCCCGGGTCAGCCACCGGGGTTTCCCGGCAGGCCCGCCCGCCGGCCAGTACCCGCGCCCCTCGTACCCGAACGGCGCCGAATCCCTGGGCCATCCGCCCGTGCTGGCCGGCATTGAACGCTCGCAGTCGGCGCCCGGGTCACTTTATGGTCATGGGCAGCCCGGAAGGGCTGATGAACAGCCGGCACCAGGCTGGGATTCCACCGCCGACGTTTCCGCCGACAACGGACTTGAGCCGCTTCCCGAATCGTTCCCCTACGGTGAACCGCGCCGCAGTCATCGGCGCTAGGAGTAGCAGTCCGGGGCCCGTCCCCGCCGTTTGCCTGGCCCCGTCCGGCCGTTNNGCCCCGTCCCAGGCCGTTTGCCCGACGAGAGCAACCGTTTGCCTGGCTGCCTCCACGCCGTTACCCGATGCGCTGCCGACCGGGTTCCGGATCGGCTGCAAGCCGGCCGCGGGATCGGCAGCGGACACTGCCGGCAGAAACATGAGTAAAGTGCTGTTACATCTGTCGTCAGCTGGGGATATACGTGCGACGGGGGAAGGGGGGATACAAGTGGCACAGAAAATCTCAGTTACATTCGCCTGCGACTACGACGAGAAAGAGATTCCGGACGGCCAGCACATGACGCGGGCGTTCAGCCTCGACGGCCGGGACTATGAGATCGATCTATGCGAGAGACACAGTCAGAAGTTCGACGAGGTTTTCCGCAGGTTCGCTGTTCGGGCGCGCAAGGCAACAGGGCGCGCGGGGCGCACCAAGCAGCGGACGTCGGCGCATCGTAGGCGCAGCGCAGACATTCGCGCCTGGGCAAAGGACAATGACGTTTCGGTCAGCGACCGCGGCCGCATACCGGCGGACATCATCACAAGGTACGACGCAAGTCACCGCTGAGGCCCGCCCTCAGCAGAGCCAGCGTGGCCGGCGCCATCTCGGCCGGTCACGGGTCCGCCATGCTGTGGCGCCGCTCCGTCCAAGGGCGGCGCCATGGCTGCGTCCAGCGCGGCCGACGGCGCAGCCACCATAGCCGCGGCCGACGACGCGGGCGCCCCAGACGCGGCCGACGACGCAGCCGCAGCAGGGCCGGGNNGCCGGGCCAGGTACAGCCGGGCTGGAGGCAACCGGGCCAGGAGGAACCGCGCCAGGAGGAACCGCGCCAGGAGGCGCTGTCCCCTCGGATTGCGAACGCCTTAGCGGGCCCACCGCCGCGGCGAGTACCACGGAATTGGGCACATTGAGCTTGCCCTCGTCGGTATCCAGCCGGACGTAGGTAATCCCGATATCGGCCACAATGCCCTCGATCTGGCCGCTGAGCACACCTGCCCGCATCCGTACGCTGTCACCGACCGCAAATGGCCGGGCAAGCAGCAGCACAATGCCGGCGAACAGGTTGCCGAGCGACTGCTGCGCGGCAATGCCGAGCAGAACGGCGGTGAAGGCGCCGCCCAGGATGAGGTTGCCGACTTGGACCCTGACCAGGTCGAGAGTGATGAGCAGGCTGACAACGCCGCCGGCCAGGACGATGGCGTACCTGACCACGGCCGCGTGCGCTGAGCCGATCCCGGGCTCCAGGGCCTCACGTGCCTTACCGGACAGGCCGAGGCTCGCGGCCAGCGCAAACAGGCAGAACGCTATCGCGCATCCAACGTTCAGCAGCTTGTCCGCCGGGTGGCCGGCCAGGGTGAGGGCTTGCTTGCCGTGGTCAGTTGCCCACCACGAGGCGCCCGCCGCGACCACTGCGAGGACGAGGGCCATGATGGAACGCCATGGCCGGGCGCGCGCTCGCACCTTGGCTACGTGCTCGGCCATGTCGAGCTGATGCTTCTCCCGGACATCCACGGCCCTACGCTACCGACCCCCGGATCNNGGATCACGAGAGCGATCAGGAGCAGGCAGGAACGGTCAGACCCTGCTGCGGAGGAGCGGCTTGCCCACGGGCAGCGTCGGCACGCCCCTGATGCCGTTGAAGACGCCGGCGAACGAGGTGTACCACGCGAGCAGAGCGGTCAGGATGCCGAGGTAGCCGCCGACCTTGATGATGCTCACGTCGCCGGAATGGAATTGCCCGATGAACAGGACGATGAAGGTGATTTCCAGTACCAGGAAGACCGTGAACACCGCGGTGTTCAGCAGCGCGCTGGCGACCAGCATGTAGAGGGTGAAGATGGCGAAGGCCAGCAGGATCCAGGCCAGGTCATTGGGCACCCCCGTACCGGCCGCCGGGGCCACGAGGAGCACGTACAGCCCCAGCCCGATCCAGAAGGCGCCGTACGAGGTGAACGCGGTGGCGCCAAAGACGTTCTTGTTCTTGAACTCCCACATTCCGGCCAGCAGCTGCCCGAGACCGCCGTAGGCGAGCGCGTAGCCAAGCCACTCGCTGCCGGATCCCCTCGTCCATCCGGCGTTGGCGGCCGACAGCAGGAACGTGGTCAGCGCGAACGCGGCCAGCCCGAGCGGCGCTGGATCGGCCACCGCCAGTGCCGCGGGCGCAGCGGCAGCGGGTGCCGCCGACAATTCATCGGTAGTGCTCAACTGATCCTCCTGGTGGAAAGTTGCGACGCCCGGACGTCGGCATAACGCCGCTGCGGCCGGGCATTCGCTCTAACTGACTGGAAGGACACGACGGCCCAGACCACACGGAATCACCCGCCACCGGCCATGCCTGGGCAGGCAACTCCGTGCGATGCAGGCGAATCCTCGCGAAAAAGACCATGCGTGGACCTTCCCTCGTCTTCACAGCTAGCTCAGCAGAACCAGCCGGAAGATCTGCCCTGAGCCTAGCTCCGGGCGCGCTCCGGCGGGAGACCCAGTTTTCCCCGGGCGGCTAAACTCGCCGGGCTCCTACCGGGGGCCGGCTGCGGGTCAGGACCCGGCTCAGAATCTTAGCTAGGACAGCAGCAAGAGAACAGCCAAGATCCGCACGCCTGCCGGGATGGGTCTCACGGTGAGGCGATGCGGCCGAGCTCGGGCGGTACCCGCTCGGCGGCCGCGCGATCCAGCAGGAACAGCGTCTGCTGCCTGCCGCGCGCGCCCGCGGCCGGCACCTGGACCGGCCCGGCACCGGACAGCGCGAGCCTGATCGCGCCGGACTTGTCCTGGCCGGAGGCGATGATCCATACCTCGCGGGCAGTCCGGATCGCCGGGAGGGTCAGAGTCAGCCTGATCGGCGGCGGCTTCGGCGAGCCGTGCACGGCCACGACGGTCCGTTCTTCCTCATAGAGCGCAGGCTGGCCGGGAAACAGGGATGCGACATGTCCCTCGGGCCCGATGCCGAGGAGCAGCACGTCGAAGGACGGCGACTGGCCGTGGTCCTCAGGCGCCGCGGCCTCCCGCAGCCACCGGGCGTACCTGGCCGCCGCCGCCTCCGGGTTGTCACCGTCGGGGCCGTCGGGACCGGGCATCGGGCGCACCCGGCCGGGAGCCACGTCCACATGGTCGAGCAAGGCCGCCCGGGCGCCAGTCTCGTTGCGGTCCGGATGGCCGGCCGGCAGAAACCGCTCGTCGCCCCACCAGATATCCAGGTGCCGCCAGTCCACGGCGTCTCTCGCGGGCGCGGCGGCAAGCTCGGCGAGCACCTGGGTGCCGATCCCGCCGCCAGTCAGCACGATGGAGGCGTGCCCCCTGCCCGCGGAGATATCGACCAGCCTGGTCACCAGCCGCGCGGCCACGGCCTTGGCGAGCAACTCGGCGTCACGGTGGATCAGAACCTGGGGCGCGGTCATGAGTCATCCTGGGGCGTAGTCATGAATCGTCCTGCTGCGGTCATGACTCGTCCTGGTGCTCGCCAGGCACCGCGCTGCCGATGGTGGCGGCGAGGCGGGCAAGCGTCTCGCCGTAGACCTCATCGGGATTCAGCCTGCGCAGCTCCTCGGTCAGCAGCTCGGCGGAGTCCCGGCGGTGCAGGGCGACCCGCCGGTCCGGCTGGCCGGGCTTCGTCAGCGTGGCCGTCCGCCCGTCGGGCCTGGCCAGGACGATGTCGCCGTCGCCGGTGGTGAACCGTACCTCGGTGATGCCGGGACCACCGGAATTGTCGCGGCCGAAGGGCACGCCGAAGCAGTGGTCAAGCCAGGCGGCGATGAGGTCGGCGGTCGGGTTGTCCTTCTCGGCGGTCACCAGCCCGCCGCTGATCGCGCCGTGCGGCTGGTCCATCGTCGCGGCGAGCAGCGACCGCCAGGAGGTGGCACGGGTCCAGCTCAGGTCGGTATCGCCCTGCCGGTAGCCACGCGAGGCAGCGACCAGAGCCTCGCGGGGCTCCGCCGACTCTGCCGCGTCGGTCACCCTGCGCTGGGCGAGCACGCCGAGCGGCTCCTGGGACGGGCAGGCCGGGCCTTCCCCCGGCCACCAGGTGACCACCGGCGTGTCGGCCGCGAGCAGCGGCCTGACCACCGAGTCGGCGTGCTGGCCAAGCGGGCCGTACATGCGCAGCAGCACCGTCTGGCTCGGGCCTGCCTCGCCGGTGTGGATCTCCGCGTCGAGCCGTGAATCTGCATTCGGCCGCCGGATGATGACGCCGAGAATGCGGCAGGGATGCTCGCGGCCGGCCTCGCTCGCCGCGCGCACCGCGTCGTACTGCCCCCCCTCGTCGGTCACGATGATCAGGTTAAGCACCATCCCGGTGGTCTGGCCGCCGAGCCGTTGCCGCTCCCGGGTCAGCGCATCGCGGATGGCGCCGGTCGTGGTGCTGGTCAGGTCGATCGTCATCGCTCCAGCCTTCCTGCGGTCGGACGCGCGCTCAGAGCCGGCGCCAGGCGCGCCCGGAGCGGGCAACGAGGGCCTGCGCGGAGGCCGGGCCATCCGAGCCGGCCGGGTACTGCTCCGGCGTGCCGCCCGAGGCCCAGAACTCCTCGATCGGATCGAGGATCTGCCAGGACAGCTCCACCTCCTTCTGCCGGGGGAACAGCGGCGCGTCGCCGATCAGCACGTCGAGCAGCAGCCGTTCGTACGCTTCCGGGCTGGACTCGGTGAATGCGCCGCCGTAGGCGAAGTCCATGTTCACGTCGCGGACCTCCATCGCCGATCCTGGCACCTTGGAGCCGAACCTGATCGTCACGCCCTCGTCCGGCTGGACCCGGATCACCAGAGCGTTCTGCCCGAGTTCCTCGGTGTCAGTGGCCGTAAACGGCAGGTGCGGCGCCCGCTGGAACATCAGCGCGATCTCCGTCATCCGGCTTGGCAGCCGCTTGCCGGTGCGGAGGTAGAACGGCACCCCGGCCCAGCGCCTGGTGTCCACGCCGAGCTCAACGGCCGCGTACGTGTCCGTGTGCGAATCCGCGGGGATGCCCTCTTCCTCAAGGTAGCCGGGCACCTGGACGCCGCCCTGCCAGCCGGCCGCGTACTGGCCGCGGCCGGTGCCGACAGCGAGATCCGGCGGCAGCTTGACCGCGGACAGCACCTTCTCCTTCTCCGCGCGCAGCGAGTCGGCGTCAAAGGAGACCGGCTCCTCCATCGCAGTCAGCGCCAGCAGCTGCAGCAGGTGGTTCTGGATCACGTCACGCGCCGCGCCGATGCCGTCGTAGTAGCCGGCCCGGCCGCCGATGCCGATGTCCTCGGCCATGGTGATCTGGACATGATCCACGTAACCGCGGTTCCAGATCGGCTCGTACAAGGTGTTCGCGAAGCGCAGTGCGAGGATGTTCTGGACTGTCTCCTTGCCGAGGTAGTGGTCGATACGGAAGACCGACTGGGGCGGGAAGACCGCGTCCACCATCGCATTCAGCTCGCGGGCGCTCTTCAGGTCACGGCCGAACGGCTTCTCGATCACCACCCGGCGCCAGGGCCGCGGCCCGGACGACGTACCGCCGGGCTCGGACAGCCCCGAGCGCTTGAGCTGCTGGATTACCAGGGGAAATGCCTTGGGCGGGACGGAGAGATAGAAGGCGCAGTTGCCGCCGGTGCCCCGCTGGGCGTCGAGATCGGCCACCGTCTTCGCCAGCTCGTCGAACGCCACGTCGTCGGCGAACTCGCCCGGCACGAACCTGACGCCCTCCAGGACCTGCTGCCAGACGGCCTCACGGAACGGGGTGCGCGAGTGCAACTTCACCGCCTCGTAGGCGACCTGCGCGAAATCCTCGTCCTCCCAGTCACGGCGGGCGAAGCCCACGAGAGAGAACCCCGGCGGCAGCAGGCCGCGGTTGGCCAGGTCGTAGACGGCGGGCAGCAGTTTCTTGCTGGCCAGGTCGCCGGTGACGCCGAACATCACGAGCACGCAGGGACCAGCGACCCGCGGGATCCTGCGATCCCTGGAGTCCCGGAGCGGGTTACTGGTCATCTGGTCTCCCCGGAGGCGGCGGCCGGCTCAGCAGATTGGCCGGCGGTGGCCGGGCCGCTCGCCGCGGCCATCTCCGTCTCGATTGTCGTGAGCAGCTCATGCCAGGAGGCGGCGAACTTCTGCACGCCCTCTTCCTCCAGGACGCCGACGACCTCGTCGTAGCTGATCCCCAGCTCGGCCAGGGCGTCGAAAACCTGCTGGGACTCCTCGTAGCTGCCATGGATCGTGTCACCGCGCAGCTCGCCATGGGCAGCGGTGGCATGCAATGTCTCCTCCGGCATGGTGTTCACCGTGCCGGGCGCGACAAGCTCCTCGACGTACATCGTGTCCCGGTAGGCGGGGTCCTTGGTGCTGGTCGAAGCCCAGAGCGGCCGCTGCGGGCGGGCACCGCGGGCCTGCAGCGCCAGCCACCGGGGTCCTGCGAACTGCTGCTCATAGAGTTGATAGGCGAGCCGCGCGTTAGCGATGGCGGCCTTGCCGCGCAGCGCGCCGGCGGCCGGCCCGGCGAGCTTGCCGAGCCTGCGGTCCACCTCGGTGTCCATCCGGCTGACGAAGAACGACGCCACTGAGCTGATCGCCGAGAGATCACGTCCTTCGGCCCCCTCCAGGCCCGTCATGAAGGCGTCGATGACCTGCCCGTAACGTTCCAGCGAGAAAATCAGCGTCACGTTCACGCTGATCCCGTCGCGCAGGCACTGCGTTATCGCGGGCAGGCCCTCGGCGGTGGCCGGGATCTTGACGAATAGGTTCGGGCGGCCCACCTGCCACCACAGCGCGCGGGCCTCGGCGATGGTCTTCGCGGTGTCCCTGGCGAGCCGCGGGTCGACCTCGATGGACACCCGCCCGTCGAGGCCGCCGGTCGAGTCAAACGCGGGCCGCAGGACGTCGCAGGCCCAGCGAATGTCGTAGGTCGTGATCTCGCGGGCTGCTTCGTCGGTGGTCACCTCGCGCACGGCGAGGTCAGCGACCTGATCCTGATACGCCGCGCCGTTGGACAGGGCATGCGCGAAGATCGTCGGATTCGACGTCACCCCCGTCACGTGCATGTCGCGCGCGAGCGTCGCGAGATTGCCCGTCGCCAGCCGCTCCCTGCTGATGTCGTCCAGCCATACGGCCACCCCGGCAGCGGCGAGCTGCCCCAGGATGTCATCGGGCTGCGAAGTCATGAACGGTCGCTCCTTGGGTTCATTCGCCTTGGGTTCATTCGCCCGGGTTCATGCGCCCGGAGCTCATTCGCTGCCGGCCGCGGCACTCAGCCTGGCCAGGCTCGACCTGGCGGCCTCGGCCACCCGCTGCGCGGTGAAGCCGTACTCCTCGTACAGCTTCTCGCCGGCCGCTGACGCGCCGAAATGCTCCAGGCTGACGTTTTCGCCGAAGTCCCCGGTGAAGCCGCGCCAGCCGAGTGCGATGCCCGCCTCCACGCTGACCCGCGCACGGATTCCCGGCGGCAGGACCTGCTCGGTGTAGGCAGCCTCCTGCTCCTCGAACCACTCCACGCACGGCATGGAGACCACCCGGGTGGCCGTGCCCTCGCGCTGCAGCAGGTCGCGGGCCGCCAGCGCGATCTGCACCTCGCTGCCGGTGGCTATCAGGATCACTTCGGGCACGCCGCCCGCGCCCTCGGCCAGGATGTACCCGCCGCTGGCCGTTCCCTCGGCGCTGGCCAGCGCCTGGCCGCTGCGGACGGCGCTTGCGCCGTCGGCAGCGCGGTCAGGCACCGGGATGTCCTGCCGGGTCAGGCAGAGCCCGGCCGGGTGATCGTCGCGCTCGAGGATGGTCCGCCAGGCGACCGCGGTCTCGTTCGCGTCGCCGGGGCGGACGACGTCGAGGCCGGGGATGGCCCGCAGCGCCCAGAGGTGCTCCACCGGCTGGTGGGTGGGGCCGTCCTCGCCGAGGCCGATCGAGTCATGCGTCCAGACGAACGTGACCGAAATGCCCATCAGCGCGGCCAGCCGCACCGATGGCCGCATGTAGTCGCTGAACACCAGGAAGGTGCCGCCGTAGGGCCGGGTAAGGCCGTGCAGCGCGATGCCGTTGCAGATCGCCCCCATGGCATGCTCGCGGATGCCGAAATGCAGCGTCCGCCCGTAAGGATTGCCCGGGAACATCTCGGTCTGGTGGATCAGCGGTATGAAGGACGGCTCGCCCTTCATGGTGGTGTCATTGCTCCCGGCAAGGTCGGCGGAGCCGCCCCAGAGCTCCGGCAGCACCCCGGCTAGCTCGTTCAAAATCTGGCCGGATGCCTTCCTGGTGGCTACCCCCTTCTCGCTGGGCGGGAAGACGGGCAGCGCCTCAGCCCATCCGGCCGGCAGCTCCCTGGCCCGCAGCCGGGTGAGCAGCTTGCTGCGATCGGAGTTGGCCGCCGACCACTCGGCGAACGAGTCCTCCCAGGTGGCGCGCAGCTGCTTGCCGCGGTCGGCGACCTTGCGGGCGTGCGCGACGAGCTCGTCCTCGGCCGGGAAGGAAACGTCCGGATCGAAGCCGAGGACGCGCTTGGTGGCCGCCACCTCGCCGGCGCCGAGGGCCGAGCCGTGCGCGGCACCGGTGTTCTGCTTGTCCGGGGCTGGCCAGCCGATGATGGTCCGCAGCGCGATGATCGACGGTGCCCCGGTGTGATCCCTGGCCGCCGTGAACGCCCCGGCCAGCGCCGCCACGTCCTCGTGGTAGCCACCGGGACTGCGCCAGCTGACCCGCTGCACGTGCCAGCCGTAGGCCGCGTACCTGGCGAGCACGTCTTCGGACTTCGCGATCTCCGTGTTGTCCTCGATGGAGATGTTGTTGTCGTCATAGAGCAGCACGAGATTGCCGAGCTGCTGATGAGCCGCGAGGGAGGAAGCCTCGTGGCTGATGCCCTCCTCGATGTCGCCATCGGAGGCAAAAGCGTAAATGTGATGATCGAACGGGCTGGTGCCGGGCGCGGCGTCAGGATCGAGCAGCCCGCGCTCGCGGCGCGCGGCCATCGCCATGCCCACGGCGTTGGCGATGCCCTGGCCGAGCGGGCCGGTGGTCACCTCGACGCCCGGGGTGTGCCAGTGCTCGGGATGACCCGGCGTACGGCTGCCCCAGGTCCGGTAGGCCTTCAGGTCATCCAGGGTGAGCCCGTACCCGGACAGGTAAAGCTGGATGTACAGGGTGAGGCTGGAATGGCCGCAGGACAGGATGAAGCGGTCCCGGCCGATCCAGCTGGCGTCGGCCGGGTCGTGCCGGAGGAAACGCTGGAATAGCAGGTAGGCCGCCGGGGCCAGGCTCATGGCCGTCCCCGGGTGACCGGAGCCTGCCTGCTGCACGGCGTCCATGGCGAGAACGCGGATCAGGTCGACCGTGCGCGCATCGGTGCCAGACCATTCGAACGCGTTATCAGGCTGTGTGCTCACCGTGACTTCAGGCTCCTTCCGAGGGGAACGCGATCACCGCAACGACCTTATCCCGCAGCGCGGGCCTCAATCGCAGCGCCGGCCTTAACCGTCCGGCCCGGCCGCCGGCCGGGTCAGGCATCCTGGCCTTGCGCCCGGGCGGGGGCGCCGGCGCGGGCACTGGCGGGGGCACTGGCGCGGGCGGGGATTCGCTCGATCAGCGGGCCCCGGTCTCGCAGCGCGAACAGCAGCCGCAGCGCCGTGATCCAGATCAGCACGGCACCGACGACGTGCACCCAGACGAGGCCGGCGGGCAGTCCGGTGAAGTACTGGATGTAGCCGATGGAGCCCTGCACCAGGATCAGGCCGAGCAGCGCCCAGCCGAGCCGCATCGCCCGCGGCGGGGGATCGCTGAATCGCAGGCCTGCCACCAGCGCCAGCACCAGGCCGGTGATCAGCCAGCCGATGTCGGCATGCAGCTGGGTGACCCCCTCAAGCGGCAGGTGGTAACGGGCGACGCCGGGCTCGCCTGCCAGCGGCCCGGTTCCGGTGACCACCGTTCCCGCGGCCAGCATCACGGCCACCACCGCGACCACCGCGGCGGCGAGCAGCCGCAGGTCGCGGCGGACAAGCGAGCGGGCGGGCGCGGTGCCCTCCGTGGCGCGCACATACAGCACGACGGAGGCGGCCAGCAGGGCGACGGACAGCATGAAGTGCACGGAGACCCAGACCGGATCGAGCCCGGTGAGGACCACGACGCCGCCGATGACCGCCTGCGCGACGATGCCGGCCGGCTGGAGGAAACCGAGCAATACCAGATCCCGGCGGCGGCCGCCGCCGGGACTGAACCGCCATGCGGCCACCGCGACGATCACCGAGACCACCAGGATGGCGCCGGTCAGCAGCCGGTTACCGAACTCGATCCAGCGGTGCACGAGGGTAGCGCCGCTCGTACCGCCCGCCACGATGCTGTGCGCCGTGCAGGCCGGCCAGTCCGGGCAGCCGAGGCCGGACTGGCTCAGCCGCACCGCCGCGCCGGTCATCATGATGCCCGCCGAGGCAACCACGCCAGCCAGCGCGATGCGCCGCATCGACGCGGCGGATGGCGCGAGCACGGGTGCCGCTAGCTTGCGCGCAGCCCGCGTGATCGAGGCGCGGGAGGGGGGGCTTGCCGCGGCGCTTCCCGAGGCGGAGTCGGTGAGCACGCTCCCGAGCCTAGTAGCAGGCGATTCCCCGGCGGCTGCCGCGGTCCGGCCTGCGGTAGGTCAGGCCGGAGGGGCGTCCGGGCAGCTGGCGTCCGGGCAGCGGGGTCGGGCAGCGAGGCCGGCGTCAGGCCCGCGGGCGCCCGTCACGCTTGCGGGGCCTGCGCGGACGCTGCGGCGCCGCGCGACGTGCCGGCGCTCGCGACCACCACGCAGCACACCGCCGCCCACTCGCGGGCCGCCAGGGACTCGCTGAGCAGGACCAGCCCGATCAGTGCGGCCACGGCAGGCGCGAGGCTCACCCAGACGCCGTAGACCCGCGCCGGAATGCGCTGCAGCGCCTCGAGCTCGAAGCGGTACGGGATGACTGAGGACAGCAAGCCGATAACCGCGCCAGCGACGAGCACGCCGGGCCGCAGCAGCGCGGCGTGACCGGCCGCTACAGCAGGCGGGGTCACTACGAGCGCAGCGATGATCATGGCTATGACCAGCCCGGATGAGCCGCTCAGCCGCCGCCCGGTAGAGGCGCTGAGCTTAATGTAGGCGGCCCAGGCCGCTGCCGCTACCAGCGCGAACGCGATCCCGGCGACAACCAGTCCTGGCCCGCCGTGCGAGCCGGGCGCCGCGCCGCCCGCCAGGCGGGTGCCGCCCGCCACGCGGGTGCCGCCCGCCACGCGGGTGCCGCCCGCCACGCGGGT
>PMSW01000054.1 GCA_003168215.1 Actinomycetota bacterium | reverse complement strand
CGGAGCCGTTTGTCCCGGAGCCTGCCGCTCTGGAGCCTGCTGGCCCGGAGCCCGCTGACCTGGAGCCTGCTGCCACGGGCCCCTTCGCCGCCGGCGCCGACGGGTTTGGCACCACCCCGCAGCCCGTGCTGGGCGCGCCTCCCGCGGGCAAGGTGGCCGAACGAGATGCCATTGAAGGTGACAGCCTCTCGTCGATGGGCTGGTCGCCTGGCTCGTCCGTGCACGGCGGCGTAGTCGTGCCGCCCAGCAAGTCCCTCGGCGAGGAGAGCCGGCTGCCGATCTTCGAGTCGGTGGAGTCCGACTGGTTCCGGCGAGGACGGCACGCTGTCGCCGGCCCGGGGCAGGAAGAGGAGAAGGCAGACAGCTGGACCACGCCTGCGGATGACGGCTGGCGCGCGGCGGAGGTGGCCAGTGCACCGTCCTCGGCCGGCGTCACCCCGGCCGGCCTGCCGAAGCGCGTGCCGAAGGCGAACCTCGTCCCCGGAGCCGCCGGACTTGAGCCTGCGGCAGCGACGGTGCCCGCCCGCTCGGCCTCGGCCACCAGGGAGCGCTTCGCGAGCTTCCAGCGAGGTGTCAGGGAAGGCCGCGCCGCCAGGCGCGGTGATGACGAGACTCCGGATCGAGAGGACGACGGTGGCGCGTGAGGTGCGGACCGGCGGCATCGAGGCGGTCATGCTGAGGCTTCCGCCGCAGCTGCGCCGGAATGCTGGTGCGCAAGGCCCTGCGGCTCTACCAGAGGCAGGTCACCAAAGGAAGGAGCGCGCGTGAGTCCAATAGTGCGCCCGGCGCAGGACCTGAACTGGCTGATCACGAACTTCGTCGAGCGGGTTCCCTCCGTCGCGCACGCGATCGTCGTCTCGTCCGACGGACTTCCGATGGCGTTCTCGCAGGGATTCCCGGCGGATCGGGTGGATCAGCTCGCGGCGGTGACCTCTGGCCTGACCAGCCTGACCCAGGGTGCTGCGCGGGTGTTCGAGGGCGGTGCCGTGACCCAGACTGTGGTGGAAATGCGGCGCGGCCTGCTGGTCGTGATGGCCATCAGCGACGGGTCGAGCCTCGCTGTCCTTGCCGCCGCCGACTGTGACATGGGCCTCGTGGCCTACGAGATGGCGCTGCTCGTCGAGCGAGTGGGAAGCGCCCTCACGCCAGAAGTGCGTAGCGCCCTGCCGCCGGACTGGCCGGAGAATGGCGCACAGTGACAGGAGATGCCAGTGCCCGGCTCAACCAGGAATGACTGGGAGCCAGCTGACGGCAGATACCCCCCTCAACAGGCCGACAGCCAGCCAGTACCGGGGAGCGATCCGTCAGCGGGCGGCATTCCCCACCCCGTCGATGGGAGTCAGCACGGCTCGCATCCCTACCGGGGGTCCGAAGGCGCCGGCAGCGCACTGGTCCGGCCTTATGCAGTAACCGGGGGCCGGACAAAGCCCAGGTATCAGCTGCAGATCGAGGCGATGGTAGCGGCCTCCCACTACGAAGCACGTGACCTGTCCGTGCTGAGTCCGGAATGTCAGGCCATCCTCGGGTTCTGCCGGGACTGGCGGTCGGTTGCGGAAATTTCCGCGGTGCTCCGGATGCCACTCGGCGTGGCGCGTGTCCTTATCGCCGACATGGCCGTCCAGGGTCTGGTCCGAGTCCACCAGATGGACCACGCGCACGGGCGCCCGGACCTCAACCTGCTCGAAAGGGTTCTCAGTGGACTTCGCAAGCTCTAAGGCTAGTCCGGGCGACACGGCCGAGACGGCCATGACGTCCGTGAAGATTGTCGTGGCTGGCGGCTTCGGCGTCGGCAAGACCACTTTCGTCGGATCGGTATCGGAGATCACTCCGCTCACCACCGAGGCGGTCATGACCGCGGCAAGCGACGGTCTCGATGACCTGTCGCATACCCCTGACAAGACCACCACTACGGTCGCCATGGATTTCGGCCGGGTAACTCTCGATGCCGGGCTGATCCTTTACCTGTTCGGCACGCCTGGCCAGCACCGATTCTGGTTCATGTGGGATGACCTGATCCAGGGCGCGATTGGCGCGGTCGTCCTGGTGGACACGCGTCGGCTGGCGGACTCCTTTCCGGCCGTGGACTACTTTGAGTCGGCGGGCCTGCCCTTCATCGTGGCCGTCAACGGGTTCAACGGCGACTTCCCGCATGCCGTTGCCGATGTGCAGGAGGCGCTGTCGGTCAGTCCGCACGTGCCGATCGTCCAGTGCGACGCCAGGGACAGGAAGTCGACCAAGTCGGCGCTCATCTCGCTCGTCGAGCACGCGATGGCGATGCAGCTGAGCGTCAGGTAGCCGACGCGGCCTGCGTTCCGGCCCTAGCCAGATCCGCGTCGGCCGGGCCTCTGCTGTAATTTGTTGACGCGGCTCCGCGGGGCGGTAGCTCAGCTGGTCAGAGCAGCGGACTCATAATCCGCCGGTCGTGGGTTCGAGCCCCACCCGCCCCACCCATCCTGACCTGGGCTCATGCCGATAAAGGCGGACGCCTGGCTGCCCCGGTATGGGCAGGCGCTGGCCAGGGTATGGCCGGTTCTGGCTGTCAGGTACCCAGATCGCGCCGTTTCCTGATCCAGCCGCCGGGCCGGGCTGGACGGATGCGTCGGGCTGGACGTCCGATCTGCCGGGCGGGATGAGCAAGGCTGGCGTCGCCCAGAACCGCGGCCCGGACGCGCCGGCGCAGTGGCCGGAGTCCGGATCGGCGCCGGGGTCGCCTGGTTCCCGGGACGCGGTAGCCGGCCTGGATGACCAGGGTGGCCGTATCCTCTGCTGTCTTGCGGGCTACTTCTGGCAGGACCGAGATGTAAGTGTCTGCGGTCAGCACGATGCTGGAGTGCCCGAGCTGATCTTGCACTGTTTTCAGCTCCGCGCCCGCGGCCAGGGCGAGGCTGGCCGCGCCGTGCCGGAGGTCATGCAGCCTGACGGGAGGCAGGCCGGCCTCGGCCGACAGCTGCCGGAAGCGGCGGGACAGCCGGCCGGGTGCCATCGGGTCACCCTGGATGCCGGTGAACACGTACCCGCTGTCGTGATAGCCGGCCCCCATGGCTGCGCACTCGGCTTCCTGGGCGGCGCGATGCCGCCGCAGCACGGTGACAGTGGTGCGGTCGAGCGCGACGGCGCGCTCGCTGCTTCCTGTCTTGGGCGGGCACGCGGCCAGGTGCCCGCCGTATTGCTGCAGCTGCTGGCTGATCACCGCGGTCGCGCCCTCCAGGTCGACGTCACACCAGCGCAGCCCGGCAGCCTCGCCGCGGCGCAGCCCGCGCAGCGCGATCAGGTGATAGGCCGCGTACAGGCGGTCGCCCTGGATCGAGTTCAGGAACCAGGCGGTCTGCGCGGGCATCCATACTGCTACCGGCGGCCGGATCCCGGTCCGCTCCCACTCCCGGACCCGCGCCGTAGTCCATACCACCGGGCGGGGCCGCCGGCCAGGCGGCAGCTCGGCGTGGCATGCGGGGTTGTCGGCGAGGTAGCCGGCCCGGATCGCGGCGTTCAGCGCGGCCCGCAGTGTCGCCTTGATCCGCGCCAGGGTGGCCACAGTGACCGGCCGTCCCTCCGCCTCCCGCTGGCGCGTGATCGCGGTGAACATCGCCTGGACATGAGCGGTCCTCAGGTCAGCCAGCAGGATCTGGCCCAGGCACGGATCCAGGTACAGCCGGATATGCGAGGCGTACCCCCGCAGCGTCGAGAACCTCGGCGCTGCCCGGCTATCGAGCCAGTGCCTCAGCCACTGCCCGACAGTCATCAGGTGATCCGCGGGGCCGCCCGTCGCGGGCATCACCAGCCGTGCCAGCGCGGCATCCGCGGCCGTCCGGTCAGGGAACCCGCCGCGTCGGATCCGGCGGCGGTTCCCGCCCGGCCCGGCGGGCAGTTCCACGCTGACGTACCAGCTGCCGTGCCCCGGCTGCCCGCGGCGCTGGCATTTGCTGCCCAGCCGCCGCCCTGTCCGCTGGTCCCGGCACTCGCACCAGCTGTACACGCTGCCCTGAGCGGTCATGATCGTCCTCCTCTAGCCTCATCCACGGTCAGCCCGCATGGGGCACCGCGGCCGGCCGGGACTCGCGAGTCCCGGCCGGCCGCGGAGGCGTCCAGGAGGAGCGGTTTGATAGCGCGGGCAGCCCGAGGTGTTTACAAGATGCTAAACTTGAGGTGGCCGGGACGGAAGGCTGGCAGGCAGTTGGACGATTGGGAGATCTACCTGACCGACGAGGTCCGCGACTGGGTCGCTGCCCTTGATGAGCGGTCGCACAAGCTGGTCGCGCAGGCGATCGACATCCTCGCCGACCGCGGTCCATCCCTTGGCCGGTAACTGGCAGCAGTGGTACCGGCACGCGATCCCGCGGGCTGAGCAGCTGCTGGAGATATACCTGAAGGAACGCGCCGGGGAAGAGGAACGGGGCCGATGACATTCACCAGGTGGTCCGATATCCGCGATGAGCACATCGAGCGGGTCGGGCGGGAGGAATTCGAGGCGGGCAAGGAGCAGATGCTCGCCGAGGCACGCGGCTGGCGGCTGGCGGAGATCCGCCGCCGCCGGGGCATGACCCAGGCCCAGGTCGCGGCCCGGATGGGGGTCGGGAAGAGCCGGGTCAGCCAGATCGAGAAGGGCCGGGTCTCCACCCGGGACGTGCTGGACCGCTACGTCGAGGCGCTCGGCGGCCGCCTCAGCCTCATGGCTGACTTCGGCGATGAGCTCCTGCGCGTAGGCTGACATCGCCATCGCGCAAGTCCTGCAGCGCCTGGCACGACACCATGCAGCGAAGATCAGGTCTGCATGCCAAGTCCGGACCATTTCCGCGACGCAAGTAAGCAATGTCCCCGCGCTACTACTTTGCAGGATCGCCCAGATCGAATCGGTACGCGTGCAACCGGGAAAGCGCAGGCGTGTGGGGCCACAGATTACCCAGATCTGGCGTGCGCCCTGCGTGCCGGGCCTGGGCCGGCAGGTTGCCGTGTTCCGCCGAATCGCGTGCCTGGCATGGGAACTGAGGCCGTGATTTCTGCGACGGCGGGAGTTCGCACAGCGCCTAGCCGATGCAGCGCCCGGCGCAGCCGGGCTCCACCGGGACGGCGGGTCAGCTGCCAAAATTTCACGCCGTAGCGGCGTCACCCGGGGGCCACGGACGACTGTTAGGGGCCTGAAATTTGCGGCGGCGGCCGCGACCGCGCCGCCTTGGCCGACTTGAAGAACGCGCTGGAGGCCGGGCGCCAGAGCAGCCAAACCGCGCCGAGGCCGGACAGCCAGGTCAGCCCGGCGACGAACGCCTGCGCGACGCCATTTTTGCCGATCACCTCCAGCGCCGACAAGAACTCCAGCGTCGCCAGGCAGAACAGCACCGTGGACAGGATGCGCGCCCAGCCCCTGCCCTGGCTGGTCGCCCGCGCCATCCACAGCCACAGGCCGATCAGGGCCAGGCCGGCGAGTATCACCAGCGTGATGGTGAGCGGAGTCGGGGCCATGCGGTGCCCGAGCACGTGACCGTTGAGGTCGCCCGCGAAGGGCAGCGCGACGATCACGAGCGCGGCGGAGCTGATGGCGCCCCCGCGCATGAACCTGGCTGCGGTCCGCACCGGCGCGGGCGCGGGCGGCCGCAGCGGATCGGCAGGCTGGCCCGTGGTGGCCTGTGCTACGGCTGTGGCGTACGTGGCCGGATCGGTGGTGATCGCGGCGAGGAGCCTGGCGCGGGCCGCGGCCAGCTCGGCAGGCGCGGGCAGCGGCGTCTGCTGCGCCAGCTCCCGGAGCAGCTCCATCTCATTCATTGGTCGTGAGCTCCTCATACGTTGCCCCCGCATCGGTACCGGCCAGGATCTGGCGCGTCTTGGTGCGCGCCCGGTGCAGCCTGGACTGCACCGTCCCCACCGGGATGGCCAGCGCCCGCGACACCTCCTTATAGGTCAGCTGCTCCCAGGCGATGAGCAGCAGCACGTCCCGGTCACCGGCCGGCAGCGCGGCCAGCGCCGCGTCCAGCAGCGGGCGCATCGCCTGGGCCGTGACATCGGCGGCCACCCGTTCGGCGTGACCGGGAACCTCAGGCTCGGCCGCGGCGGCCTGCGTGATCTTGTACTGGCGGGCCTGGTCCCTGCGATGCTGGCCGACCAGGTTGGTGGCGATACCGTACAGCCAGGGCCGGGCATCGGCGTGGCCCAAGTCATACCGGTCCCGCTTGGCGAAAGCGGCCAAGAACGTCTCGGCCACCAGGTCATCGGCAACCTGGGGGCCAGCACACCGGGCAAGGTAGCGGTAAATGTGCGGGGCGTGCCGGTCAAACAGGACCGCGAACCGCTCCGGCTCCCGCCAGGAACTCTCGATGACCGCAGCATCATCTGCGGCGGCGGATCCCCGGCGCTGCCTCATGGGCGACCTTGATTCATGCCGATGCCCTTCCGGGTGCCCGGCAGGCTACACCTGCTATCCGCAGTCGGTGCCCAACATGTTTACGGGCACCGCTCAGCACAGCGCCCGCCAGCTGAGCAGTCAAGGCTCTTGCGACATTCCAGGCGACATCCATATCAGCTGGTTGGTGTATTTCCGGGACCTGCGGACCTGACGCATCTGCTTCCGGCGGCACCTGGCAACTGCCCCGGCTTCCAGCCGGGCTGCTAGGCAGCAGGCGCGCCATGCGGCTTGAAGAACGCGCCGGAGGCCGGGCGCCAGAGCAGCCACACCGCGGCCAGGCCGGTCAGCCAGAGCAGCACGGGGACGATCAGGCCGAGCACCGTCGCGCCGAACGCGGAATGGATCACCGAGTACAGGTGGCCCCCGATGACAAAATGAGCGAGATAGTTGCTTGGATAATGCGGCCTGACCCTGATCAGCTCCAGCGTCGCCAGGCCGAGCAGCACCGTGCACAGGACGCGCGCCCAGTTCCTGCCCTGGCCGTTCGCCCGAGCCATCCACAGCCACAGGGCGATCACGACCAGGCCGAAGACCACCGCCAGCGTAATGAGCGTGTTCACATGGCCGACCTGGGCCACGGTCAGGCTCGGGTGCGCCTTGCGGAGCGCGGCCTTGATGGCGGGGATCAGGGCCACCGCGATGATCAGGGTGACGGTGCTGACGGCGGCGCCGGCGTACATGAGCTTGACCGCGGTCAGCACCCGCGCGGGCGCGGGAGGCCGCAGCGGCTGGGCCTGCTGGCGGCTGGACGGGTAGGACTGGGACATGGTGACCTCTTTCTGCAAGGGAGCCTGCCAGGAGCGGGAGGCTATATCTGTTATCCGCAACCGGCGCCAAACATGTTCACGGTCACCGCAAATCCCAGATCAGCCCACATGCGGTCCCGCCTGACCATAGAAGCCACGGTCAACCTGTGACTGTCGGTACCCGGGTCTGCTCATAGCTGGCACCTTGACAGAATCAGGCCGTCGTGGTGCGCCGCCCGTAGATGGGAGACATCCATCCGGGACGAGGGTCCGAAATGTCACGGAAGACGACCGATATAGACACACCAGGCAAGCACGGCCGTGTCAGCAGAAGGCACGCCGGGCAGTCCGAGCCCGCCATGCCGATGCACCGGTCGATCCGGATGGCGCTTCCGGATCGACGGGTTCAGCGCGCCGCCCCACTCGTGAGTGACTGGCAGGGACCGGTGCTGCCCCGTGGTCACTGGCACGGTGATCTTGGCTAGCAAGCGCTCCCTCGACGCGATGAGCCGCCCGGCGGCGGCCGGGCGGGGAACCTTTTCTGATCATCTTTAGGGTGTCGTGTGTCTGGCGGAGTTGAGGAAACGTGCAAGCCGGGTTTTCAGCTCACGTGAACGGCGCCTGCCTTTTGCAGTGTCTGGTACACCGATACCGCTAGCTTGCCCAGTTCGTCTTTGTCGTTGTCCAGGGCGCTGTTAGCGGCGAGCGCGATGATCAGGCCGGAGCGGGGGAAGTAGATGTGAAGGACCCGGTAGCCGTGGGTCTCGCCTTCGTAGTCCCACACTGTTCCGGTGGGCCGGCTGGTGCCCTGCTCGACGCCTAGCCCGTAGCCGACCGGACCGGTGGGCGTTGTTCCCGGGATCGGCTTGCCGGTGGTGGTGGAGACAAGGCTCTCGAGCTGGCGCTGCTGCGGTGGCGGCAGCTCCTGGCCCTGGTAGAGGGCCCGGTCCCAGGTGGTCATGTCCTGCAGCGAGCTCACTATCCCCCGGCGCCCTGCGCCCACGTGAGGGCGAGCGGGGGAACCGGCTTGCCTAGCAGCGGTGCCTGCTGCACCTCAGATCCGAAGAAGTACCCGGCCGGCATCCGGGCGGCCGCGGCAGCCGAGCAGGTATAGGGCGCGTAGCACACGCTGTGCAGCCGGAGCGGGATGATGATCCGTTTCATGAGCTGGTCACCGTAAGTATCGTGCGTGACCCGCTCGATGATCATCTGGGCGAGGAGGTAGTTCGTATTGGAGTAGTTCCATAGATCGCCGGTGACGGCGCCGGCGACGTACGACACCAGGCGGGCCGCGGAGAAGTGCCTGTCCGGCGTGTCCGCCCTCGCGCGCAGGAAGGCGGGCTGGTCGGTATAGTCCGGGATGCCGCTGGTCATGTCGAGCAGCCGCTTGATGGTGATGCCGCGCCAGGCCGGATACTGGGGAAGCCATTGCCCGAGCGGGTCGGTGATCGATAGCTTGCCTCGGCCTCCAGTTGCAGCAGCATCACCGCGGTGAAGGCCTTGGTGTTGCTGCCGATCTGCCACAGTGCGCTGGAGGAGACGGGCACCCCGCCGTCGTACCGGGTCGTCCCGGCGGTCACGTTGATGGCGGGCTGGCCTCCGCGGAAGGTAACCCGCAGCGCGACCGCGGAGATGTGCTCTGCTTTTCTGCGGGCCGTCAGGTAGTGGTCCAGGTCGCTGCGCAGCGACGCCCGCAACGCAGCACTGCCGACAGCGTGCGGGCCACCTCCGCCGCCGCCGGTGCACCCCCCCAGCGTCAGCACCGCCAGCACCGCCAGGCAGTAGCAGACGCCGCGGGCGGAACAGCGCCGTGGTAACCAGCCCGGCCTGTCGGTGATGAAGCCTGCGGCCCGCATTGTTCCCCTTTAGCGGCCGGCCTGGCGGCCGTCGCCTGCGAAGGCCCGCACGCCCCGCGCGCCAGAGCGCCGGAATAAGGCCCCGGCGGCCCTCGCTTCCTGGCCGCCAGGCGCCGTGCCGCACCTTCATGCAGACCTGCGGATTAAGTACCACGAACGGCTGGCACCGTCAAGAGTGCAGGACCCCGGATCGGATCCCGGATGTCCTCAGCCATGCCGGGAATCCTCGGGGCGCAGGCCGCGACCAGCGCGGTCCCCGGCGAGCGCTGGCCCGAGCCCGCCCAGCGGCAAACCCCAGGTACTCCTCCAGCAACGGCACGCCCGCCCGGCCGGGCCGGCGACGGCTCAGGCATTGCGGCGTCTCGGGTCGGCTGCGGCGGCCTGTAATACGCGGCGGGGCACTCGTCGCTGGCATTGCGCCCTGGCGGCCCGGTATCGATGGTTGCAGTTCTGGTTGCAGTTCACCTGGGTCCGCAGGGTGCCGGGAGGGTTCATGTGCGCAGGTCAGGTCGCTCCCGGACCTGCATGAACGACAGTCGCGCGGACTCATAATCCGCCGGTCGTGGGTTCGAGCCCCACCCGCCCCACTACTACGTCTGACCTGCGCTTCCCAGCTCCAGCTGCCACAAGTAGCCTTCTCCGGTTGCAGTTGTTCTGCTGCGGCGGTCGTCTGGCCGCCTGTTCAGCCGCCTCGATCATCTCGGTGAGCAGGAGGATGTCACGCTGCATATACCGGCCGTGCCTCGGCCAGCACCGACGGGCGAAGCAGCGGGTGCAGTGCCCGCAAGGACACCAGGTCGACCGGGCGGCCGAACAGTTCCGCGAGCTCATCCGCGAGCTGCTCGATCTCCCAGCCGAGGCGGCGCCCGGGCCGCAGCGTGTAGAGAATGTCGATATCGCTGTCCGGGCGGGCAGTGCCGCGAACCCGTGAGCCGAAGGCCTTGAGCTCGGCGATCCCGCCTCGGTCGCAGATGGCAGCCAGGCGCGCCTCATCGACTTCCACGCCTGGGGTGATCAGCACTACTCCAGGCTATCCCGAGACCTGTGGTCAGCGCCGGCATCGCCGCTGACACGTGCTCTGACATTTTCGTTGCACGGGGCATGGTGCTGGTCTTCCTGGGCTGGCATTGATCGTGGGATGCTGGCGTTGGCCCACTTCGTCGGACCTAGCCACCTAGTTGACTCGCTGTCCATCGACTGTCAGTCTTTGATGTCGCTCCTGGTAGCCGGTTGTCCCACCGTGACCGCCACCCGATCGGCCGAAGAAGTAGGCAGGTGCCTGGCCGAAGGAGGCTGGAAAGTCCGCCACATATTGGTATTGAACGAGAGCGTTGCATCCAGCTAGGGCGGCGAGATCATCGATCTGCGACGACAAGGCATTGTGCGGCAGGTTCAGTACTACGAGACGGGCGCCCTCGAGACCCAGTCTGACGAGTTCTTGCACATTTACGGCGAGGTCCTCGAGCATGAATGGCCGGGTCAGATCGTATTGATAGCTGCCTCGCCATGGCGGATCGAGATGAACGATCGAGAGTCTTCGATCCGTATTGACGGCGGAAGCCAGCGTCGCGGGCCCATCGGCCAAACGGTATTCGACGACGCTGGCCAAACCGGCGAGCGCCATGTTGTTCACGGCGATGTCGACCGTGGTGCGATCGTTGTCGACCGCTTGGACGCGGCAGCCCGCTTTCGCGTAGGAGTACGCCATCTGACCAACGCCGGCGAATACGTCGAGCACGCTCCCGTCTTCACGGCCGCCATCAAGACACGATAGGAGCTCAAGAGCTGTGCGGGCGATCTCCTCGGCACAGGCGTGCGGAGTCGTCTCCCGCAGTGCACGTTGCGTCATCAGGTACCCCGACAGGAGCGCCTTGTTGACTGGCAAGCCGAAGAGATAGCGCAGGTAACCGGGAGAGCCAAACTTTGACCCCATGGCGTGGCAGTAGGCGAGAACTGCGTCCGCGTGGTCGCCCGACAGAATGACGTCCCTGCCGAGGGCATCAGGGATCGGACCGAACGGCAGCATGAGGCCCTGTCGGACGTCGTCAGGAAGTGGCGGCCCTGTCATGGCAACGCTGACGCTTCCAGGCCCGAGGTGGTGGAGGTACCGGGCGCGCGGCGGAATCGGCAACGCTTGCCGACGCAGGCTGACATGTCACCATGCCTCTCCAACAGCCTCCGGGTCGGAAACTCGCTGTCGTCGACTCACGACAAGCGTAGCTGCACCACTCGCCTGCAGAAATATGCGTCGGCCCTACCAGTTCCAGATCGAAGCCGGACAGTTCGTCAGAACCAGGCGGGCCCGTGGGGCGTGTACGGCTCTTCAAGTGACCGGATCTCGTCGTCGGTAAGGTGCAGGTCCAGCGCTGCGATCGCTTCCGGCAGGTGATGGGACTTGGTTGCTCCAACGATGGGTGCGGATACGACGGGGTTGTCCAGCACCCACGCCAGCGCAACCTGAGCCATGCTCGCGCCCCTGATTTCGGAGACGCGTTGGACCGCGTTGACGACGGGCTCGTCGAGAGGCGAGTCGAAGGACTGGACGATCTTGTCCACGCTGGACCGGTGTGACTGCTCACCCCACGGACGAGCCAGGCGTCCTTTGCCCTGAGGGGAGTACGGCACGGCGCCCACGCCCCTGTCAGCGCACATGGGCAGCAACTCGCGCTCATCCTGCCGTCGAAGCAGGTTGTACTGATTTTGCATCGCGACGAACTGGGTCCAGCCGTGCATTTCGGCGGTGTGCTGAAGTTTGGCGAATTGCCATGCGTACATGGAGGAGGCGCCGATGTAGCGGGTCTTCCCGGCCTTGACGATGTCATGCAGGGCTTCCATGGTCTCTTCGACTGGAGCCTCGGGATCGAAGCGGTGGATCTGGTACAGGTCGATGTAATCGGTGCCGAGCCGGGTCAGCGAGGCGTCGACCTGCTCAAGGATCGCTTTGCGGGATAGGCCTTGTCCGCCCGGGCCGTCATGCATCCTGCCGAATACCTTGGTAGCCAGGACAATGTCCTCGCGGCGGGAGTAACGCCTGATCGCACGGCCAACGACTTCCTCAGATGTCCCGAGCTGGTAGGTGTTCGCCGTATCCCAGAAGGTCACGCCCATCTCAACGGCCTGGCGGAAGAACGGTTGAGCATCGTCGTCATCCAGTGCCCAGGTGTGCGCGTTGGTGGTTGTGGGATCCCCGTAGCTCATGCAGCCCAGCGCGATCCGGCTGACCTTCAGCCCAGTCTTGCCCAGTCGTACGTGCTCCATCAAACCTCTCCCGTCAGTGCGCGGGCGGTCGCCTTCAATCGCCAATGATCCCGGATGCGTTGCGACATGGCCGTCACTAGCGTCGCGGTGGCGGCACTCAACGGCAACTGAAAACTGACCAGCCCTGGGACTCGCGCTGACTACTGTCAACGGCAAGGGAAAACTGATCAGCTGACACGGCTTGCCTTGCCGCGCAGTGGTCAGAATTCAGTTGCCGCCAGCAGCTACCTGCTCTAACGTCACCCGTGCGCTGATGGCCAAGACGGGCACGGCGCGGAGCAAAGGAGACAGCGTGGAGCGCACAGTTCGCACCCCGGACGGCCGGACGCTGGCTGTCGAGGAGTCCGGCGATCCCGCTGGCCGACCGGTCCTGGTCCATCTGGGCACGCCAAACTCCAGGCGCCTTTATGGCCCGAACGTGCGGGATGCCGCCGCCCGCGGGCTGCGGCTCATCAGCTACGACAGGCCGGGCTACGGAGGGTCCTCGCCGCAGCCGGGGCGCACCGTCGCCGACTGCGCCGGCGATGTCCGCGCGATCTGCGCTGAGCTCGGCATCGACCGGCTGGCAACGTGGGGCATCTCCGGCGGCGGCCCGCACGTGCTCGCGTGCGCTGCCCTGCTCCCGGACCTGGTGACCGCCGCCGCCTCGCTCGCCTCGCCGGCCCCGTACGGCGCTGAAGGCCTTGACTATTTCGTCGGCATGGGCCAGGACAACGCGGATTACACCCGCCTGTTCCTCACCGACGAGGCAGCGGCCAGGGCACAGACGGACGAGGACCGGGAGGAAGTCCTGGCCACGTCGCCAGAGGACCTCGCCAAGGTGATGGAATCACTCCTCGCGCCGGCAGATGCGGCAGCCCTGCGCGGCGAGCTGGCCGAATACCTGACCTCCTCCGCGCAGGCCGGTCAAGCGCCCGGCAGCCAGGGATGGTGGGACGACAACTGCATGGTCAGGCCGTGGGGATTCGACCTGGCCGGCATCACTGTCCCGGTCCTGTTGCTGCACGGCAGGCAGGACATGTTCGTGCCGTTCGGCCACGGCGAATGGCTGGCCGCGCACATTCCCGGCGTCGAGGCCCGGCTGCTCGACGACGACGGGCACCTGACGCTGCTGCAGAATCGCGTACCCGAGGTGCATGCCTGGCTGGCAGAACACCTATAGCGCGCCAGTGAGCCCCCGCCTTAAGGCCGCTCCGGCCGAAGAGAGGCTCGCCGTTGGGGCCACCGAGCAGGAAAGCGAAGCGGTCCAGGTCGCTGCCGCTATCAACGTCACGACGGGGCATGCCCGGGCGGGCGGTGCCAAGCATCAGATGAGCCACTGTGTAGCGTGACGTAGACGTCTCGCCCGAGCGGGGCGGACGTCTTACTGATCAAGGATCAGAAGCTAAGGAGCTGCCAGATGGGCACCCGTCTCCTGGGCACCCTGGGAACCGCGGACGGCAAGGGCGTCGTGCGCGTGCAGGACAGCGTCGACGCCAGCATCGAGGCCGTGTGGTCAGCAATCACCGATCCGGCGCGGCTGGCAAGCTGGTGGGGCGAGGTCGAGGGCAACCTGCAGCTGGGCGGGGAGTATCGCGAGCGGGTGTTTGCCAGCGGATGGGAAGGCACGGGGCGAGTGCAGGCCTGCGAGGCTCCGCGGCGGCTGCTGCTGCTGCATCGGGAACCGGACCAGCCCGACGAGCAGGCCATCGAGATCACCCTGACCGCCGACGGTGACCAGATCATTGTCGTGTGGGAGGAAAGAGGCATGCCGGTGGCCTATCTCGCCGGTTACGGGGCTGGCATCCAGGTCCACGTCGAGGACCTCGGCGCTTATCTGGCGGGACGCGAGCGCTGCGACGCAGGTGCGCGGATGGGCGAGCTGTTTCCCGCTTACGAGCCCCTGGCCGCGAAGGTCGGCTAGGAAGCCAGGCCCGCTGCCTGACACGAGGAGACGGCCGGTCTTTCCGTGCACTCGCGATCACCGGCACGCTCACCCCGGCCCGCTTGGCGACCTAGGCTGCGTTGCGCATAGGGGTTGAGCCGTGACCGTCCGGCCCCACGGAGGTGACCCGGACCGGCCGCCGCGCGAGCGTGACCCCGGTACTGCCGGTCGCCGGCTCGCCCGCCGTCACGCCCGCCGACCGGGCCCGCGTGGGGAAGGCCATCCTCCCGGCATCCCAGCATTGAGCCAGTCAAGATCACCGTCAAGGGCACTCGCGGCGCTCGCGTCACTGCGCGGACTAGCGCGTTGTTGGGCCGGCTGGATTCTGGGGGTGATGTGCTGGGTGCTAGGCGTCGCGGCGGGTGACCGCGATCGCTGTCACGGCGATGAGGGCGGCAGCGAGGAGCACGAAGATGCCGGTCTCGATGCCCTGGAATGCCCAGTACCGGCTGGCGGGCTGGTAGGTGATGAACCCGCGGTATCCGTGAGCGGCCAAGCAGGAACCGAACTTGAGCGGACTCTGGAAGACGAGCACCCGGCACGCGGACGGCATGTTGTCGATGGGCACAGGCACGCCGCCGAAGGAAACGCCGGGCCCGCCGTGGGCGTGGCTGTTCGCTACCTGGCCGGCTGGGCCAACGACGCCCCCCGAGACCAGCCAGTAGGACCCTTTCGGCGACGGCGGGGCGTGCAGGAAGCTGAAGGGCGTGGTTACTGCGGTCAGATAGTGCGAGCGGAGGTCTTGGCCGATCACCAGGCGCAGGAAGGTGAAGACGCCGATGGTGACGGCGAGCGCGGGCAGGGTGCGGCGCAGCAGCGTGCCTGCGGCGATGCCGAGGGCCACGGCGAACAGGGCATAGCCGACGGGGACGATGCCCTGGATGTCGAACTGGCCGGGCTGGAAGTTCTGGTGGTTGAGGGCGTTCACCGGGCTGGACCACCAGGTGACGAGGGCTGAGACGGCGCCGCCCCAGGCGGCCGCTGCGAGCAGTGCCCAGCCGACCTTGACGGCGAGCCAGCGGCTGCGGGTGATGCTCTGCATCCAGGCGAACTGGCTGGTGCCGGTTTCGAATTCCCGGGCCACTAGCGGTCCGCCCCAGAACACTCCCAGCAGGCACGGCACCACCACGGTCAGCGTGACCAGCAAGGACAGCACGGGGGTACCCAGGATCAGCGTATTCGCGAGGTTGCCGCAGGTATGGCTGGCGGCGCACGAGGTGAGGGCGGAATGATACTGCGATGCCATCTGCCGGCCGGTGATCAGCACCAGGACCGCGAACGCGGCGAGCGCGGCGGCGGCGAGGTACGTCTGGTTGCGGTGCTGGCGCCAGACAAGCCAGGTCATTGGTCTTCTCCAACCGAGGTCAAGTGCGAGAACGCCGGCCCGGCGTGCTGGCCCATGTAGCCGAGTACCAGTTCTTCGAGGCCGACGTCGGCGGCCTCCCAGGCGGGATCGACGACCGGGCCGCCTACGCGGATGAGCAGGGTGCTCTGCCGGGCGGTGTGGGTAGCCTGCACGAGCGTGTGGGCCTTCTCGATCGCCGTAGTGTCCTTGCGCGGGCCGACCAGGACCTGATGCTCGGCGAGCACCGTGTCGATGTCGCCGCACAGCTGGACCCGGGATGCCGCCAGCAGGATGAGGTGGTCGCAGACCCGTTCCAGGTCGGCGAGCAAATGCGAGGACAGCACGACGGTCAGGCCGCCGCCGGCCACCGCCTCGGCCAGGTGTGCCAGGAACTGCCGCCGGGCGAGCGGATCCAGCGCCGCGACGGGCTCATCGAGCAGCAGCAGCCGGGGCCGCTTGGCCAGCGTCAGTGACAGCGCTACCTGGGCGCGCTGTCCCCCGGACAGCGTGCCCACCGTCTGGTCAAGCGGGATGTTCAGGCCTTTCAGCCGCTGCCGCACGGACGCGGCGTCCCAGCGGGGGTTGAGGTGCGCGCCGACGCCGATGTGATCCTCGGCGGACAGGCGCCGGTACAGCGGGATCTCCTGGGCGACGAAGCCGATCTCGGCCAGGAAGGCCGGGTCCTGGCGCGGTGCGCCGCCGAGCACCGCGACTTCGCCGCCGGTCGGCCTGGCCAGCCCGGCGAGCAGCCGCAGCAGCGTTGTCTTGCCGGCACCGTTTGGGCCGATCAGCGCCGATATCCGGCCCTGGGGAACTGTCAGGGTGGCCTCGCTCAGGGCGGTGACCTTGCGGTAGCGCTTCGACAGCCCGCAGGTCTGGATCACGGCAGGGTTACTGCTGGCCATCATGCGGTCTCCTCCTCGTCGGCCGCCGCTTGCAGCGTGATGCGCAGCAGCGATTCGATCGACTCGTCATCCAGTCCGGCCTCGCGGGCGCCGCGCACCCATTGCGCCAGGCTGCGGGCCAGCCGTGAATGCGTGCCGGGAGGCGGACCGGACGGGCGGCCCACCACGAACGTGCCGTGCCCGGCCCGCGGCTCGACCAGGCCGTCGCGCTCCAGGTCGCGGTAGGCCTTGAGCACCGTGTTGGGGTTGACCGCCGTGGCCGCGACGACTTCCCGCACCGTGGGGAGCTTGTCGCCCACGTCGAGCACACCCATCCGGAGCGCCTGGCGGACCTGCTGGACGATCTGCAGGTACGGGGGCACGACCGAACGGCCATCGAGCCGGAAGCTGATCACACCCGCCTCCTCAAAGTACTATTGAGTTAAGACTTTAAATCCATCCAGGACAGCTGTCAACGAGTAGCCCCGGCTCCGCGGTACAGCACAGCCGTACAGCAACGTCCGTGACCGGCAACGTCCGGCATGGCCCGGAGAGGTTAAGCAATCAGCTGGTATGGACGGAGCGAAGGCCAGGCAGCGTAGGCGCGGCGGCGCAGCCGGTTATCACGCCCACGGGGGGCAGCCTAACCTTCGGGCTCGACGAGAAGGTTCTCGCCATCGCGCGCTCGGACACGCGAAGGCAGCCTACTGTTTTGGAACTGGCGAGACCCACGAGCGAACACCGCAATGGGGACACTTCGCGAACTTGCTGCCCCCGAAGCGGTGTGGAGTAATCGACGCCATTAATGGCGTGAGGCTAAACGTATGGCCGCAGTTATCGCACTGATAGTCGTATCTGCTCGTTATGCCCTGCTGAAGAACGAGCTGCACAAGAAACCCGAGGGCGATGACGACTACCGGAATGAGTACGTGTTCCATCTCAACTCCTTCGGAAGGAGCGTCCCGACCTCAAGCTTATGCAGTAGGTAAGTGCAACGCCCGAATCTGATCGACAGTGTTTTCCTGCAAGATCAGGGTGTCGAGCCCGAAGAGACATGATGCCGTGATCCGAGCCGACCACTGGCCGTCCGTGCTCGCTGTCGCGATGAAAACCACAGCAGGACACTGACCAAGCTTACGATGACGGCCATCACGAGCCCGGCGGTCACCGACGAGTTGACTTGAGTCGTCGTGAGCTTCGGGAGACCGTAGATCCTCGAGGCGCTGTCGAGCCCCTTCTCGATGGCGGTCTTCAGGCCGCTCCTCGTCAGCAGGTCCACGAACGCGGTGGCGGGAGGCAGTCCGGCGTGCACCGCGCATACTGACGGCATGCCTGTCCGACTTCATCACATCGTGGTTGACGCTCACGACCTGCCCGGGCTGGCCCGGTTCTGGACGCAGGCGCTCGGCTGGAAAATTCTCTCCGAGCGTGAGCGCGAGATCGTCATCGGGACTGACGAGAACGCCTCCGTCGGCATGTGCTTCATGCCGGTCACCGGCCCGAAGACGGTCAAGAACCGCGTGCACCTCGACCTCACCAGCAGCGCGCAGGACCGCGACCAGGAGATTGACCGCCTTCACGCGCTCGGGGCAAGCCGGGCCGGCATCGGGCAGACTGGCGCCGAGTCCTGGACTGTAATGGCCGACCCTGAGGGAAACGAGTTCTGCGTGATACGCCCGAAGGAAACACTCACCCGGTAACCCCCAGCGCGCAGGCACAGATCGACCCTGTCCGCGCATGTGAGCGCATTGGCGCGACGGCGGGGCGGCCCGGGCATATGCGAGCGCATGCCCGGGAATAGCGGCCGGGCTGGCGCGCCGCGCCTATTTGGGTTGTCCTGCGCTGTTCGCCTTCGTCGCCCTGGCCGCCTTCTGCTCAGGCAGTTAAAATGATGTCCAGCGCCCAGCAAACTAGTAACAGTCATGCCGCCGGATACACCGGCAGGCTGGCGCACACGCCCCGGGGAGCCTCCGATGACGTTGTCCATCTCCCTCGACGTCCAGCAAGCCCTTGCCTTTACCTCCGGTTCGCATGCGGCTGTCGGTTACCTCGTCATGGCCACCGTCTGCGGTACCGCCCTCACTGCCGACCTCACGGTCACCGATCCGGTAACGAACGCGAGCGGGCTCACTGCCGGCGTGCTCGCACAGGTCCAGTGGGGGGAAACCGCCCAGGCGCCGCTGTTCCTGACTGCCTGCGTCTCCGCGCCCAACCGGAGCGCCCTGCAGCAACTCGTGCAGCAGCAGATAACCAGCACCGCAGTAGTACTCGATTTCAGCGTCTATGAGTACGACAACGTGGAGCTCGTCTACTTCGGCAGCTTCGCTCCGGAGCAGCCGCCGCTGGACGCACTCGTCGTCAAGACCGGCAACACCATTGAGCTGCAAGTATCAAGTACTCCCCTCCAGGTCAAGTCGCTGGAGGTGTATGAGGTATCCATGACAGTCCAGCCGCCGCCTCAACTGCAAGAGCTTGCCCTAGCCACCAACGCAACGGCGAAGACCATCAAGCCGTGGGGCGGGTAAACGGCAGGACCGGACCGTCCCTGATTACCGGGCTGCCACGGCCGCCTGGCCCGCCGCCTGCGAGCAGGCATGCACCCGCGATTAGCTAGTGCGACAATCCGGACGCGTTCCGTCCGCAAATCGTTCTAGCCTGCAGCCATGACTGACGCCGAGCCGACCGTAAGCGAGTGCACGGTCAAACCACTCGGTCCCGACACCTGGGGAGCCTTCGCGCAGCTCGCCGAACGGCACAACGGTGTCTGGGGCGGTTGCTGGTGCACCTGGTTCCACTGCATTGGCCAGGCACGCCTCTCGGCAGACCCGGTGTTTGCTGGGAAGGCGCCGGGCCCGGCGGGCAACCGCGCCCTCAAGGAGCGCCTGGTCAACGATGGCCGGGCGCACGCCGCACTGGTGTTTGTCGGTGATGAGGCGGTGGCCTGGTGCGAGTACGGACCACCGGGGGAACTGCCGAACATCTACCACCGCAAGCAGTACGAGGCCGGTCTCGACCGGTTGCCTGACTACCGGCTCACCTGCTTCTTCGTGGACAGGAACTACCGGCGCGAGGGAATGGCGGGCGTCGCCCTGCAAGGTGCGCTGCGCCTGATCGCGCAGGCCGGCGGCGGGCTGGTGGAAGGGTACCCGCATGACACTGGCGGCCAGAAAATATCGGCGTCCTTTCTCTACAACGGCACCCGGAGCCTGTTCGAGCAGGCCGGCTTCAGCTACGTCCGGCCTAAGGGCAAGAGCAACTGCGTGATGCGCAAGGTGGTCCGGCACGGCTAGAAGCAGGTGCCCGGCACGAAACCGCGCAGGCCCCGGCAGGGGTTTGCTGGCCGGCTCTCGGATGGGCCGAAGCCCGCATCGTCCACCGGCCAATCGGGCCATGCCCGTGCTCAATCAAGGTGCTCAGCACCGCGAGCGCTTCAGTCAGCGGCTGTATCAGCGCCCGCTTTGGATCTTGAGGATGGCGGCGGTTGTGGCCCGGACGGTCAGGCTGATTCCCGCACGCGGATCGGCGGATAGGGCGCTCCATTTCCCGTCCCAGGGGGTGTCGCCGGTGATCGCGGCGCCGCCGAGAGTGGCATTGGACCCCGTGGCGTCCCCCGGCTCCCCGCTGGACAAAGCCATGATCTGCGCATCCGGCAACCCCGGGCCGGGCGGGACGATCGTCACGGCCGCATCCGCAGCCTGCGCCCCGTGTGTCTTGTTGATGATCGTGACGTAATCCTGGCCGGCTCCGCCGATGCAATAGGCGGTCACGTTGATGCCGCCGGGATTCCCGATCGCAACGGGCTTGACCTGCCCCGACGAGCCTAGGGTGAACGCTTTGATGCCGTACCCCTTCGGGGTGACCGCGTAGCCCCCGGCGCTCACGGCCGGATCTGGCACGACCGTGTCGGTGTAAAGCCACTGCTTGTTGTGGAAATTAACCCCCGCGGCCGCGTGAGCTGCCCACCAGTGCAGGTAATCCAGTGCCCACAGCGCCGAGGCGAACACATTGCTCGCTCCCGGGACGCCGGTGAGGTAGTCATTCGACTCGGTGAGCCGGTAGCGCAGGCCAGCAGCGACCACCGGAGCGAGATGGTTCGCGTAAAACCAGGGATAGGGGATGTAAGTAGTGCGCGCCGGCTGAGTCCCGATCGCGGTGCCGTGCACCCATTCGGGTGACAGCATATTGCTGATCGCCTGCTGGGCGGTTGTCTTCCCCGGCCCTCCGCCCACGTAGTAGTGCTGTGTGATGTCCGCTATCCGGCCGGAGTCGCTTTCATCGCCGGCGAACCGTTCAGTCCACGACACGCCGCTTTCAGGGTCGGGGGTGTAGGTCAGCGTGCTGTAGGCCCCGGTGTCCGGCCCGGCCAGCGGCGCCCCGGGCGCCGCGTCCCCGACCGCGTCGGCAAAGCTCCGCCAGCTGGTCAGGTAGGACGTGTACGCGCTGCCCGGCACCCCTGAGATCTCCTCGTAGATCGCCGGGTCAAGCGGATGGCCCCCGAAAGTATGAAATGCATGCCAGTCCGGCTCATTCCCGATGGCGAAGCTGGCCACATTCTCCCGGTAGTGACGCCAGATATACCCGGCGGCCTGGGCATTGACCGATTTCAGATCACCAACTGGCCTTGCACTGGGGTTAAGCAGGCGGAGCGTGTAGATGACCTTCACCCCGGCCACGGCGGCAAAGGCAAACAAGTCGTCGATTCCGGTGAAGCCATCGCTGCCTGTGCCCGCAGGAATAAAATCATCCACCGAGCCGCCGCCGATCCGCAGGTTACGCAGGCCCAGATTGCGGAAGAGGGTGATCAGCGAGTTGTTCGCCGGGCTGAACAGGTAGCCTGCCACGCCAGCGTTACCGGGATTGAGCGGCCCCCGTTCGAAACTCAGCCCGGCGAAATCGTCCGGGACCACCGGCCCGGGATGCTCGGCGTCAATGGTGATCGTAATGGGATAGGTGCCCGGACGGGCGTACTGCGACCCGGCGCTCCGGTAACGCCGGGCGCCCCAGTGCAGGCGGGAGGACAGCGGCACCCTCACCCCGCCCGTGGCAGGCACGAAGGTGCGCCACAGCACGCCGTCAGCAGCATGACCAGGTGATGCCCAGGCAAGGGATCGGCCTAACCGCCAAACACGAGCATCGTTCCTGGCGCCCGGTCCTCTCGCCCCGCGCAACGGCCACCTGACCAGTGGCCTGCGCGGAGCGGGGCGATCCGTGCGAGCGCTGGGCTGGCACCCAATAGGGCGGCCCCGGCGGCATGGGCCGGTGGCTTGGGTGTCTTCGTTGGCCGCGTCACTACGCGGCGGGTGGCTCGTCGATGCGCACCAGATTGCCGGACGGGTCACGCACGGCACAGTCTCGCGTGCCCCACGGCTGTGCGGTCGGCTCCTGCACGATCTCGGCGCCCGAGGCGCGTACCTTCTCGAAGGTGGCGTCGAGATCGTCGGTGTGGAAGTGGACGCCGTTCAGGGCGCCCTTGGCGACGAGGGCGGCGAGCGCGTCGCCGTCGGCCGGGCTGCCGCAAAGGTAGTTCGTGAGGACGATCGCGACGCCGGGCTGGGAGGCGGCGCCGACGGTGGTCCAGCGGAAGCCTTCGCTGGCGACGTCGTCGCGCAGTTCGAGGCCGAGTGCGTCGCGGTAGAAGGCCAGTGCGAGGTCGGGGTCATGGACTTGGACGAAGCAACGGGAAAGAGTGAGATTCATGCCCCAAGGCTAGGGAGCCAGCGCCCCGCGCGCTTCTCCGATCCTGCTCGGCTTGCGGCTCGGGCGGGTGAGGTCCTTGGCGACGCAGCCCGGCACGTTCGCGAGCGCGCCGTGGTCACGTGCCCGGTAGGCCGTCGGCGTCTCGCCCACCAGCTGGGTGAAGCGTGCGCTGAACGAGCCGAGCGACGAGCACCCGACTGCCATGCAGGCCTCGGTGACCGACAGGCCGCCGCGGCGCAGCAGCGCCTTCGCCCGCTCGATTCGCCGCGTCATCAGGTAGGCGTAGGGCGTCTCCCCGTACGTCGCGCGGAACTGCCGCGAGAAGTGTGCGGTCGACATCAGCGCAGCGCGGGCGAGCGCGGCGACGTCGAGCGGGCGCGCGTACTCGCGGTCCATCAGGTCGCGGGCGCGGCGCAGGTGGGCGAGGTTGGCGAGTTCTTCAGGCGTCACGATGCCAGCGTAGGAGCGTGCTAGGTCAAGACAGGTAAGAGAACTCGTCTCACGGCGTCCGCGAGGCCTCGGTCAGGTGCTGACGTAGGCCGCGAGGTGCTCGCCGGTAAGGGTGGAGCGGGCGGCGACGACGTCGGCGGGCGTGCCCTCGAAGACGATCCGGCCGCCGTCGTGGCCGGCGCCGGGGCCGAGGTCGATGATCCAGTCGGCGTGCGCCATGACCGCCTGGTGGTGCGCGATGACGATGACCGACTTGCCGGAGTCGACGAGCCGGTCGAGCAGGCCGAGGAGCTGCTCGACGTCGGCGAGGTGGAGGCCGGTGGTCGGCTCGTCGAGGACGTACACGCCGCCCTTCTCGGCCAGGTGGGTGGCCAGCTTGAGCCGCTGCCGCTCGCCGCCGGACAGCGTAGTGAGCGGCTGGCCGAGGCTGAGGTAGCCGAGCCCGATGTCGGTGAGCCGGCCAAGGATGGCGTGCGCGGCCGGCGTGCGCGCCTCGCCGGCGCCGAAGAACTCCCCGGCCTCGGTCACCGACATCGCGAGCACCTCGCTGATGTCGCGGCCGCCGAAGCGGTGGTCCAGCACCGATGCCTCGAACCGCTTCCCCTCGCACTCCTCGCAAGTGGTGGCGATGCCGGCCATCATCGCCAGGTCGATGTAGATGACGCCGGCGCCGTTGCAGTTGGGGCAGGCGCCCTCGGAGTTGGCGCTGAACAGCGCCGGCTTCACGCCGTTGGCCTTCGCGAACGCCTTGCGGATCGGGTCGAGCAATCCGGTGTACGTCGCCGGGTTGCTCCGTCGCGAGCCGCGGATCTGGCCCTGGTCGATCGTCACCACACCCGCGCCGGCGGGGATCGACCCGTGCACGAGCGAGCTCTTGCCGGAGCCGGCGACGCCGGTGATGACGACAAGCACCCCGAGCGGGATGTCGACGTCGACGTCGCGCAGGTTGTGCGTCGTCGCGCCGCGGATCTCCAGCGTGCCGGTGGGCGTCCGCACCGCCTCCTTGAGGGCGGCCCGGTCGCCGAGATGGCGGCCGGTGAGGGTGCCGCTGGCCCGCAGCCCCTCGACGGTGCCCTCGAAGCAGACGGTGCCGCCCGCCGCACCGGCGCCGGGGCCCAGGTCGACGACGTGGTCGGCGATCGCGATCGTCTCCGGCTTGTGCTCCACCACGAGCACCGTGTTGCCCTTGTCCCGCAGCCGCAGCAGCAGGTCGTTCATCTGCTGGATGTCATGGGGGTGCAGGCCCGTGGTGGGCTCGTCGAAGACGTAGGTCACGTCGGTGAGCGAGGAGCCGAGGTGGCGGAGCATCTTGACGCGCTGCGCCTCGCCGCCCGACAGCGTGCCCGACGGCCGGTCGAGCGAGAGGTAGCCCAGCCCGATCTCCGCGAACGAGTCAAGGGTCCGCTGCAGCGTGGTGAGCAGCGGTGCCACCGACGGCTCGTCGAGGCCGCGGACCCATCCGGCCAGGTCGCTGATCTGCATCGCGCAGGCGTCGGCGATATTGATCTCGCCGATCCGCGACGACCGGGCCGCCTCGCTGAGCCGGGTGCCGCCGCACTCGGGGCAGGTGGTGAAGGTGACCGCCCGGTCCACGAACGCCCGGATATGCGGCTGCAGCGCGTCGGGGTCCTTGGACAGGAAAGACCTCTGGATCTTGAGGATCAGCCCCTCGTAGCTGACGTTGACGCCGTTGACCTTTACCTTGGCCGGCTCGCGGTGCAGGAAGTCGTGCAGCTCTTTCTTGGTGTAATTGCGGATTGGCTTGTCCGGGTCGAGGATGCCCGACTCGATGTAGGGCCGCACGGCAAAAAAGTTGTCCACGGTGTAGCCGGGGATGATGATCGCGCCCTCGGCCAGCGACTTGGAGTCGTCGAAGAGCTGGGTGAGGTCGATATCGGAGACCGTGCCCAGGCCTTCGCAGCGCGGGCACATGCCGCCGGTGCGGGTGAAGGTCTGCCGCACGGTCTTGCCGGCACCGCGTTCGACCGTGATCGAACCGCTCGCCCGGACCGAGGCGACGTTGAAGGAGAACGCGTTGGGCGAGCCGATGTGCGGCTGCCCGAGCCGGCTGAACAGGATGCGCAGCATCGCGTTGGCGTCGGTGGCGGTACCGACCGTGGAGCGGGCGCCGGCACCCATCCGCTGCTGGTCGACGATGATCGCGGTCGTCAGCCCTTCGAGTACGTCGACCTCGGGCCGCGCCAGCGTCGGCATGAAGCCCTGCACGAAGGCGCTGTAAGTCTCGTTGATCAGCCGCTGCGACTCCGCGGCGATCGTGCCGAACGCCAGGGAGCTCTTGCCCGAGCCGGAAACGCCGGTGAACACCGTCAGCCGGCGCTTCGGGATCTCGACGCTGAGGTCCTTGAGGTTGTTCACGCGCGCGCCGTGCACGCGGATCAGGTCGTGGCTGCCGCCAACGTGCAGCGCAGGCGACTGGGTGTCCGCCCTCGTGGCCATGCTCATCGTGTCTCCATCTGTGAGGCGGGCTGCGCGGTCTGCGTCGGCGCCCCCTGGCTTGATCTGGCCAGCTTCCAGCAGTACGCCTGGTTCTCCTTCGCTTCGGCCCGTGGAGCCTCTGTGCCCCGGCACGCGGCGCGCCCGGCCGGCGCGTCAGGCCAGCCCACGACGCTGAGCGCGGGAGCGGGGGTCGGCCCTCATGGGTCCTGAAGCAGCCCGAGGACGTTGCCATCGGGGTCGGTGACGGTGGCCACCAGGCGGCCGCCGCCGACGTCGTGCGCGGGCTCCTTCACGGTGGCGCCCGCGGCGGTCACCTCGGCCAGCTTCGCCTCAATGTCCGGCACATGCCAGTAGGCCACCGGTGAGGTCATGCCCTGCGGCCCGCCGCCCGGCACCAGCCCGATGTGCTGGCCCTCGGCCTCGTAGCCGACGTAGTACGGAGCGTCGTGCTGCGGCGGCAGGCCGAGCAGGGCGGTGTACACCGCCTTGGCCTTCTCCAGGTCGGACACGGGATGCAGCACGGTCTTGATTCCCTGGGTGGAAGAGCCGGTCATGGTCACTCCTGAAGTCGTGGGTCACATCGACCCGGTGTGTACGGTCGTGTTAAGACGAACGGCGAGGCGCGAAATCGGCAGTCGGCATCACAAGTCTGCACCCCACGGGGCCGGCGGCCGGCGGCCCCGGGACGATCGCCGTGCCGGGCTGGCCGGCGGGGCCGACCGTGATCCAGCGCATCCCGCCGTATCCGACGTCGTTGCAGACCTCGAAGCCGAGGGTGTGTCGCGGTAGCAGGCCAGGGATGCGTCCGGGTCGTCATGCGGGAGGAAGGTCTGGTGAATCGTGATGTGCATGACGGTCATGCTAGGCGTGGCTCCGTGACCCGCGCTTCTCCAAAACTGCTCGCTTTCGGCCTGCCCCCAGCCCGGAACACAGCGGCGGAAGCGACCTAGGCTCCTAGCGTCGGTGCCATGACCATTTCGCTCAGCGGCGTGCTAGCCGGGTTGCGGGGCGTCGTGGATGGTGCGCTCGCGCACGTCGGGGAGATAGCGCGCGGCGGTCGCGAAGTCCTTGTCGTCGTGGAGCACAGCCAGGTCGTGCTGGGCTGCGGTAGCGCAGATCATCAGGTCCACGGCCGACAGCGCCCGGTGGGCTCCCTGCCGTAGCAGGCGGTACTGCGCGGACTCTATCCACCGCCACGCTCCCTTGGGGAGCGCCGCATCCGGGTACAGCGCTTCGAACATTCCCGACATCTGCTCGTACTCGTCAATGGTGCGGGCCGAGCGGCGGAACTCGACGCGCTGAGGGTGACAGGACCCGACCGCGCCCGCAGAGACGACCTCTGCCCAGGCCGCCCGCAGCGCTGGGTCCCGCAGGATCCGCCACAGGCCTGAGGAGTCCAGCAGGTAGCGGATCACGTCGCCGGGTCTTTCTCAGCCGCCCGGCGATGGTCCCACCCTTCGAAATCCCAGCCCGCTGCCAGCGTCGCATAGTGCTCCAGGGCCGCGATCCGGCGGTGCCGGGCTGCGAACTCCCGCAGCGCAACGTTCACAGTCTCCTTCTTCGTCTTAGCCCCGGACAACCGCATGGCCTCGGCGAGGGCGTCCTCGTCGATGTCGATCTGCGTCAGCGCCATCATCCGCCCCGAAATTGTTGATGATGTATGCCCCTAGTGTAGGTCATCAACATTGTCCGGGACAGGAATCAGCACGCAACAGACGAGCGCGAGCCCGGCGTTCCGCGCCGAGTTGCCGGTGACCGCGCGGGCCTGCCCGCCCGCGCCAGCGCGCAGGGCGAGGCGCCGGCCGGAACGCGGGCGGCTGCCATGCCCGGTGCCGGTAAGGTCTGCCCGGGCCATGTTCCGCGGGAGTGGGGAAAGATTGTGCCGGTCCTTATCGAAACGGTGGCATGGGTGCACCTGGAGAACGGCAGGATCCTGTGCGCCCGGCCACGCGGGAAGGACATCTTCTACGTCCCCGGCGGGAAGCGCGAAGGCGCGGAAAGCGACCTGCAGGCCCTGCTGCGCGAGATCACCGAGGAACTGGCGGTCGCGCTGCTGCCGGAGACGGTGCGGCACCTGGGCACCTATGAGGCAGATCAGCCCGGCAGCCACCCGGGCGCAGCGGTAGTGCGCATGAGCTGCTACACCGGCGGCTACTGCGGGACGCTGGCCCCCAGCAGCGAGATTGAGGAGCTCGCCTGGTACACCTACGCGGACCGTCACCGGGTACCGCCTGTCGACCAGTTGCTCTTCGACGACCTCCAGGCAGCCGGCCGGCTGCGGGCCGGGTAGGCGTCCAGAAGCAGCGGCACGCGCGCGTCGTCACGGTCCGCTGGGATGCCGGCCGCCGCAAGCCGGTCCCGCTCACCCATGCCGAGCGCGCGCCACTGGCGGCAGCCATGGCCACTGGCCCTTCCCGGACAAGCACCACCTGAAGGCAGCAGGACGCTGCACCGCCGGAGGCGGTGGCGGAACGTATCACCGTACCGGGCTGAGGCCGGCGGCGGTGAGCAGGGAGGCGTCCCGGTCATCGCCGGAGCCGGCGGCAATATCGACGATCGCGGTGCCCACCTGCTCCGGGGTGAGCGCCGGGTCGCGGCCTTCGAGGAAGGCGGGGATATCGACGCCCTGCCTGGCGGCGTAGGCGGCGACTGCGGCCGCGCCCAGGTCCGTTTCCGGGGTGAGCTGAGGCAGCACGGCGGTGAACCTGATGCCGAGCGCGTTGCGGCCCGACTCGGCGGCGGCGTAGGAGGCGATGAACCGGATGGCGGCCTTGGCCCCGGCGTAGCCGCCGGACAGTGGCGAGCCGTTGACCGCGGCTCCGCTGGAGATGGCGATGACCACGCTGCCTGGCCGCAGGGGAAGCAGCAGCGCCTCGCGGGTCCAGTTGAACACGTGCTGCACGTCGACTTCCCAGTTGCGGCTGAAGGTCTGCCAGGTTTGCCGGTGGATCGGCCGGGCCAGGGGAGCCGCCCCGGCGTTGAGGACCAGCGTGCGGGGGCGGTACTTGTCCAGGAGCTGGCCCGCGACCACCGGGTCGGTGGCGTCCGCGGCGACGGGGGTGAAGGTGCCGCCGAGTTGTGCGCGTACTTCCTCGAGCCGGGCGTGGTCGCGGGCGACCCCGACGACGTGCGCGCCGTGCGCGGACAGGGCGATGGCGATGGCGCGGCCGAAGCCCCGGCTGGCGCCGGTGACCAGTGCCGTCGTTCCGGAAAGGTCTTGCGTTGGCATGCGGGACTCCCGTGCTGTGTAGGAGGTGGTGGTCCGGTTAAACCCCGGCGGGTGCAGGCTGGGGCTTCTGGGATGTGCTGGCGACCGCCTTGGCCAGTTCGTCGCGGCGGACGAGGAGGTAGGTCACCGGGACCGCGCACAGGCCGATTGCGCCGCAGGCCCAGAACGCCCATTGGAAGCCGCTGGTGAGTGCCGCGGCTGGCGCGGCGCCCTGGTGCAGCAGGGTGCTGGCGTGGGTGGCGGCGATCGTGGACGCTATGGCGACGCCGATCGCTCCGCCGAGCTGCTGGGACGTGTTGATGAGCCCGGAGGCAAGGCCGGCCTCGTGCTCGGCGACCCCGGCCAGGGCGGCGATCGAGACCGGGATGAAGGCGAACGCGGTGCCGACTCCGACGACCGCGAACGGTCCGGCCAGGCTGTCCCAGAAATGCCCGTGCACGGGCACCTGGGTTGCCCACAGGATGCCGCCGCCGATCATGGCCATGCCGGCCGCCATCACGAGCCTGGCCTGGCCGCGGGTGACCAGCGCCTGCGACAGGCCGGCGAAGGCGACCGAGGTGAGCGTCGCCGCCAGCCAGGCGAGGCCGGCCTTCAGCGCGGAGTAACCGAGTACCTGCTGCATGTAGAGGGTGCCGATGAAGATGAACGCGAAGAAGCTGCCGCCGAGCAGCACGCCGACCGCGTTCGCGCCCGCCAGCGTCTTGCTGCCGAATATCCGCAGCGGCATCAGCGGCGCCTCCACGCGCGTCTCGATGACCACGAAGGCGACGAGCAGGGCGGCGGACACCGCGAGCAGCGTCACCGTCCTGGCGGTACCCCAGCCGACCTGCGGGGCGGTCGAGATCGCGTAGACGAGCAGCGACAGGCCGCCGGTCACGGCGACCGCGCCGAATGGGTCGTAGCGCCGGCGTTCCGTGGCGAGCCGGCTCTCCGGCACGACGCGCGGGGCGAGCAGCAGCGCCGCGGCTCCGATCGGGACATTGAGGAAGAAGATGAACTGCCAGCCGGCGTAGCGGGTGAGCAGGCCGCCGGCGATCACCCCGACGGTCGCGCCGCTCGCCCCGATGGCGCCCCACACGCCCAGCGCCTTGTTCCGCTCGGCGCCTTCCGGGAACATGTTCATCACGATGGACAGCGCCGCCGGGAGCACGATCGCCGCGCCGAGCCCCTGCAGGCAGCGCATCGGGATCAGGAACTCCTCCGCCGTGGCCAGCCCGCAGCCCAGCGACGACGCGGTGAATACCGCCAGGCCGGCCATCAGGATGCGGCGGCGCCCCAGCAGATCCGCGGCGCGGCCGCCGAGCAGCAGGAAGCCGCCGAAGGTGAGCCCGTAGCCGGTGACGACCCATTGCAGGCTCGATTCCGGCATGTGCAGCTTGCGGCCGATTGTCGGCAGCGCGACGTTGACGATCGCGAGGTCCGCGACCGTCATGAAGAACGAAACAGCCAGCACCGCGAACGCGCGCCAGCGATGAACCTGATTCATTACCTGACCCCTGGTAGTGGTAGCCGATCTTTACCTCTACAGATCCGGGGCGCACGGAAAACTGACCGGGGAACCGCGGGGCAGATAATGTGCCCGCCGGCCGGTGATTTTCGTGGCCGGGCCGGATCTGTACCAGTGACGGCGCGGCCCGCGACGCCCGGAGGGAGCAGCCATGGCAGTCAGCGAGGATTTCGCGCGCCTCACCGACCCGTTCCGGCCTGAATTGCTGGCGCACTGCTACCGCATGCTGGGCTCGGTCCACGATGCCGAAGACCAGGTGCAGGAGACCATGATCCGCGCCTGGCGGTCCTACGGCGAATTCGAGGGACGGGCGTCGCTGCGGACCTGGCTCTACCGGATCGCAACCAACGCCTGCCTGCGCGCGCTGGAGAACAGCGGCCCTCGGCCATTGCCGTCCGGCCTTGGCGGCCCGAGCGAGTACCCAGAAGCTCCGCTGGCCGCGGTGCGACCGGAGGTTCCATGGCTGCAGCCCATTCCCGACACGCTGGTGAGCGCCGGGTACGCCGATCCAGCCGAGATCGTCGCGTCGCGGCAGAGCATGCGGCTGGCCCTGATCGCCGCCTTGCAGTACCTGCCCGCCCGGCAGCGTGCCGTGCTGATCCTGCGCGACGTGCTGCGCTGGCAGGCAGCGGAGGTCGCTGAGCTGCTCGGCACCACAACCGCCGCGGTGAACGGCATGCTGCAGCGCGCCCGGACGCGGCTCGAGCAGGCTGCCCCCGACGAGGACCAGATTCACGAGCCCGCCGACCCGGCCGACCGCGCCTTGCTCGACCGGTACGCCGCCGCGTTCCAGAACGCCGACATCACGGCGGTCATGCGGCTGCTGCGCGATGACGCCGTGTTCGAGATGCCGCCGGAGCCGACCTGGTTCACCGGCCGTGAGCTGATCGGGCGGTTCCTGCAGTCCCGGGTCCTCACCGAACCCGGCCGCTTCCGGATGATCCCGACGGCCGCCAACGGCCAGCCCGCGCTAGCGGCCTACATGCGCGGCCACGACGGCGTGTACCGCGCACACTCGGTATGTGTGCTCACCATCGCCGCATCGCGCGTCACACGGGTCACCTCGTTCAACGACCCGGGCCTCCTCGCCACCTTCGGCCTGCCGGAGACAGTCCCGGCCGCCGCGGCCCCGGTACCCGGCTGATGACCCGGGCAGGCCCGACGGCATGGCCGGCCGAGGGTGCCCGGCTACTCGGGCCGTCGATCAGCTACGCTCTCGGCGTGGTCCTGGCCGTCACGCCGGAACTCCTGTCGTGCCCGACGCCGTGCCGGGAATGGGACCTGCGGATGCTGCTCAGGCACGCCAGCGAATCCCTGGCCGCGCTCGGCGAGGGCATCGAAACCGGACGCGTTGGCCTGGGTCCCGCCGCCGAGGACGTTGACCTGGCGGCTGACCCCGCCCGCGCCTTCCGCGACCGTGCCTGCCAGCTGCTCGACGCCTGGACCAGCCCCGGCTACCAGCGCCAGGCCATCGAGATGGCCGGCTGCCCGCTAGCGGCCAGCCTGATGGCCGCCGCGGCCGCCCTCGAGGTCACCGTCCACGGGTGGGACGTATCCCGGGCGTGCGGGCAGCGCCAGCCGATCCCGCGCGCCCTGGCCACCGCCCTGCTGGTGATAGCCCCGGCGCTGGTCCCCCGGGCCGGCCGGCACCCCCTGTTCGCGGCGCCGGTCACCGTGGCAGCAACGGCCGGCCCCAGCGACCGGCTAGCCGCCTTCCTCGGGCGCACTCCGCAGGCATAGCGCACAGGCCAGTCCACTACTGCCCGGCCGGACCGTGGCCGGATCTGGCGATCCCGGCGAAGCCGTCGAGGCATTCGCGATCCGCGTCAGGCTGGCTGCGGAACTTCCGGGACGGGCAGGCGATCGAGTGCGCTAGGTCATGCGGTAGCGGATCACCAGTCGCGGTGGTCGAGCTTCTCCAGGCGCAGGTCATCGTCGAGCTGCCACGGCAAGCCGGCATCGTCGGTGAATCGCGCGGCCGCATCGCGGCAGCGCCAGCAGTTCCCGGTGTTCTGGCCGCCGCACCACCGGCCTGTCATGTGCGGCCACTGGCGCACGAACACGACGTAGGCCAGGGTGCCGAGGACCGCGCTGAGTGCCCAGTCGAGCCAGGTCACGAGGTCACCTCCGCAGGCGCCGATTCCAAAATAGTTATTCCCTACAGGAATCATCGCTAATCATAGCGGACCGGACCGGGCCGGGCGGTTCTCCTCGGTGGAGCGGATGATGCCAGCGGGAGCGCCGGCCGCCCAAGTCCGGCCGTCAGGGGGCGGTAAGCGCCTCGGCGACCCGGTCGAACACGAGCCCGGCCATTGCCCCGGCCATCGTGACCGCCTGCACCGAGCCCGCCCGGTAAAGCGCGAAGCAGCTCTCATCCCGCGGCACGAAGATGGCCCGGACGAAGCGAACATCGGCGCCCGCCCGGGCGGCCTCCTGCGCCCCGGCGCGAGCCTGCACGGCCACGCCGCCCAGAGCCGCATCTCCCGGTAAGTAGAACTTCGCCAGGTAGAGCGCGATGTGCAGCGTAAGCCGCAGGCCCGCACGCCGTGAACGCGGAGATCCACACCTAATGGGGGAGTGGCTCAACCCCCCTCCCGGGCAGCGCATCTTGCTGATCGGGGCAAGATAGGGCCACGAGCGTGCGGGTGGCTGCTGGCTCACTCGACAGTGACGCTCTTTGCCAGGTTACGGGGCTTGTCGATGTCGCGGCCGAGGGCGAGCGCCGCGTGGTACGCCAGTAGCTGCAGCGGGATGCCGAGCAGGATCGGCTGCAGCTCCGGCTCGGTGGTCGGGACGCTCAGCGTCGCATCGACACCGGGGACGGACAGCGGCGAATTCGTCACCACCACGACGGGGCCGCTGCGCGCGCGGATCTCCGCGACCGTGGCCATGTTCTTGTCCAGCATGTGGTCGTCGGGGACGATGACGACGGTCGGGATGCTCTCGCTGACCAGCGCGAGCGGGCCGTGCTTCAGCTCAGCCGCCGGGTATGCCTCCGCGTGGATGTAGGAGATCTCCTTGAGCTTCTGTGCCCCCTCGAGGGCCACGTGATAGCCGCGAACCCGCCCGACATAGAAGGCACTGGAGGCGGCAGCGAGGCTCTTGGCGGTCTCGGCGATCGCATCCTCGCCGGCCAGGATCTCGGCGATCTGGCCGGGCAGCGCCTCCAGCGCCCGTACGAGCCGGCCGCCGTCGGCCGGCCCGACGTCGCGGATACGGCCGAGGTGAAGTGCCAGCAGAGCGAAGGCAACCACCGTCGACGTGAACGTCTTCGTCGAGGTGACCGAGACCTCCGGCCCGGCGTGCAGGTAGATCCCCGACCCGCACTCGCGGGCCACGGTGCTGCCTGGCGTGTTGACCACGCCAAGCACGCTGCCGCCCTTGCGCTTGATCTCCTGGACCGCCGCGAGGGTGTCGAACGTCTCACCGGACTGGCTGATCGCTATGTAGAGGGTCGCGGGCTCGATCACCGGGTTCCGGTAGCGGAATTCAGAGGCGGTCTCGGCGTCGGCAGGGATCCGGGTGAGGCTCTCGATCAGGCAGGCGCCGGCCAGGCCCGCGTAGAAGGCGGAGCCGCATCCCAGGACCTTGATCCGGCGCAGCGCCAGCACGTCTCGCGGGGTGAGCTCGATTCCGCCGAGGTGAGCGGTAGCGAAGCGGCGGTTGAGCCGGCCGCTGAGCGCCCGCTCGACGGCCACCGGCTGCTCGTGGATCTCCTTGTGCATGTAGTCGGCGTGCCCGGCTTTGTCGTAAGCCGTCTTCGACACCGGCGCGGTGGTGGGCCGCTTTTCCGTCGGCTCGGCGTCGAGGGTGAAGGTGCGGAACCCGTCGGCCTCGAGCACCGCCATCTCACGGTCGTCGAGGTAGACGACCTGGTCGGTGTGACGTACCAGCGCGGACGCGTCCGAGGCCACGAAGTGCTCGCCTTTGCCGATGCCAAGGAGCACCGGGCTGCCGTTACGCGCGACGACGATGCGGTCGGGCTGGCGCAGGTCGATGACGGCGATCCCGTACGCGCCCTCGACGAGGAGCAGCGCGGCGCGCACGGCCTCCTCGAGCTCTTTTTCCGGCTGCGCGGCGATGAGGTGGGCTAGCACCTCGGTGTCGGTCTCCGAGGTGAACACGGCGTCGGCCAGGACAGTGGCCCGCAGTTCGAGGGCGTTCTCGATGATCCCGTTGTGGACCACGGCGATGGCATGCGCGCTGTCGACGTGCGGGTGGGCATTGGCGTCGGTCGGCTTCCCGTGGGTCGCCCAGCGGGTATGGCCGATGCCCACGCTGCCGCGCAGCCGCTTGGGAGCCGTGGCGATCAGGCCATCGACGCGGCCTGCGCGCTTATGTACCTTCAGGTCGCCGCGAGTTATGACGGCGACGCCGGCCGAGTCGTAGCCGCGGTACTCAAGGCGCTGGAGTCCCTCGAAAAGGACAGGCACCGCGTCCTTGCCGCCGACATAGCCGACAATTCCGCACATAAGATATTTCTCCTAGCCGTAGATCACGCGCCGGATCTGGCGTTCAGAAAACTGCGGGGCGGCGACGGGACGGCCGGCCAGCTCGATGGCGATGCGCCGGAAAGTCTCGGCGTTGGCCAGCCTCGCTGCCTGCAGCTCGCGGTGGCGGCGGCGGATGAACGCGTCCGCCGGCTCGCTGAAGTAGGCGATAACCTCCTCGACGACCCGGGAGGCCGCTGCCTCCGACAGCAGCGTTGTGCGGGCGAGATGCCTCGCAAGCTCGTCCCACTGCTCGCTGACCATAGCGGTGAGCCTAGTATTGAGAGTGCAAAACTTCAATATCCTGCCCGATTCCGGGCAGGATATTGACTATAGTCGGCCCGTAATTCTCTTTTGAGCCGATCCAGGTGAGCCGATGCAAGAGGCCGGCGGGTTTGGCCGGCTCAAGATCACGATGGACTCCGGGGGTGAGGCGGCAGGTGTTCCCCTCGCGCCGGCGCGCCGGCGCTCTGCAGCCCGGACTCAAGGCAGGTGCCACCGTTCCGGCACCCCGCAAGCCCCGGGACTGGACGGCAGCCCGCACCCTGCTCGCGCGATACGCGGTCGCCTGGCTTTACCTGGCAGGCTTCGTCATCGCCGAACTGGTCTACGCCGCCTTGTCCGCCCACGATCAGTCGGCGGTGCTGCAGTGGGCAAGCACCAGCGTGGTCAACCTGCGCCATGACCCAGTGGGCTCGCTGGCTGCCTCGGCGTTCATCCCGGGGTCGTTCGCCAGCGCCTGGCCCCTCCTGATCGCCCTCGCCATGTTCGGCGCTAACCGGGTGCTGGGGAACTGGCGCACTGCGGTGGTCTGCGCCGCCGGGCATGTGCTCGGCACGCTGGTGAGCGAGGGCATCGTCGACTACCGGGTGGCGCACGGACTGCTGCCAGGCTCCGATACCCGCCTGCTGGACGTGGGCCCGTCCTACGTCGTCGTGTCCGCCATCGCGGTGGCCGCGGTGTATGGCTCGTGGCCGGCCCGTGCCGCCGCCGTGCTCGATTTCGCCGTCCTTGTCGTCGTGGGCGACATCTTCGGCGGCCTGAGCAAGCTGGACGTGGCGGCGGTCGGCCACACGACGGCGATCACGGTCTCGGTCGTGCTCGGCAGCCTGCTGGCATGGCAGCTTCGCCGGAGCGGCGGCGGCNNCGGGCCCGCTCGTCTCGAATGACGGACTGCCAGGGTCTCTGGGCCGCTGCAGGGCGCGACGGCAAGGCCGCCTTTCGAACGGGTTCTCGCCGGTGCCGGGCTACGCTCGGAGCCCAAGGTACTTAAGTATGTCGTCCCCGTATAGATCGAAGACTGGCGTGCCGCCCGTATGAACGAAAATGACTCGCGTTCCCTCTCGCATGACGCCTTGCTCGGCGTCGGCGATCAGCGCGGCGAAAGCCTTGCCAGTGTAGACGGGGTCGAGCACGATGGCTTCGTGTGAAGCAGCCAGTGTCATCGCTTCCAGCGACTCAGGCGTTGGCTCCGCATAGCCAGGGCCAATATACCGCGATACATTTTCTATCGAGTCCGGGTCGAGGGGGGCAGGCGGCAGCCCAAGTAGCGCGCGGGCGGCATCGTAGCATCGCCCGATAATCGTAGTCGCATCCCAGTCAATAGGAGCTACTCCGATCACGGTCGTCTTAAGTCCGAGCAAGTCCCGGGCTAGAAGGAAGCCAGCTTGATTGGCCCCGGCCGAAGACAAATATACTACATCTATTGGCTCTGTGGATTGCTCGAAAATTTCAACGAAGCATTCGGCCGAGGCTAGGGTGGCCAGCGGGCTAATTCTGTCACGTTCATACAGATAGTAGTTCTTGTGCGGATTGGCCGTAGAAAGACGCTCATAGAGGCGGCTCTTCTCGGCTTCAATGCCATTGCCTAGTTCAGCATCGACGACATGGACGACAGCTCCTAGCAGGTGATCGAGCAGGAGATTGCCGCGAGAATGGACGGTCCTGGATGAGTTTCTTACTACCAGATGACATTCCAGACCTAGCCGGGCGCATCCGGCTGCCACCTGGCGGCAGTGATTAGACTGCCCGGCCGCTCCGTGGATCACCGCGTCTGCATTGGCTGCTAGCGCATCAGCAAGGGTAAATTCCACCGCCCGTGCGTAGTTACCGCCGAATGTCAGGCCAGCGCAGTCTTCGCGCTTTATTCTCAGCGTAATTCCCAGTCGCTCAGATAGCCTTGGCGCTAGATCAAGTGGCGTGGGCAGGTGAGATAGGCAGATGCGCGGCACGGAGTTCAGCAGCTCACGCACCTGGATTGGCGTGTACTGAGCAGGTGCCGACACGGCTTTTCCCATCTGGTAAGGTTGATGCCCGAGTTCTGGCCGGCGCGCCGAGCCCTTCTCCGCGCTCCTGGTGCGCTCAATTCCGGCCATCGAAATCCTTGGCTAGCCTTGAGACAATGAGCTGGGCAGCGACTGTACTGCCACGCAGGAATCTGAAGAATGGCCCGAAGTCGCGTACCGCTGTAATACCGGACAGAAACAGTCCGGGTATAGCTGACTGGAAGTAATTGTCGAGCACCGGATAGCCTCCGCTGAGACTTAGCGATGCAGGGCCAGCTCGCGTCAATGTCCTCATATAGGAGAGCTTTCGTATATCAACCCGGTAGCCGGTTGCGCAAATAATATGATCGACTACTATTCGATCCCCGCACGAAAGGATTACCTCGATCTCACCGTTGGGCCGCTCCTTGCAGGCGGCTAGGCGCGTTTTCGCCCACTGCTTTATTGATCCCCTGGTGATTCTTGCCGCTAGCCACGGCTCCAGCCTCCGTCGGCCCTCCACGGAGAACTGCTGCATAAGCGCCTCCCTATCCGCACTGGAGAGACGGCGGAACCACCCGCGGACACTAAGGGTAAGATCCATCATTTCTTCCACGGACGCCCAGAAATCATGGTTTGCGGATCTCAAGGCGGGCGGGTCGTGACGATAGACAATATGGATCTTTTCGGCCTTGCCATCCTCGCACATGAGAGCGGCCCATTCAAAGGCGCTTTGCCCGCCGCCTATAATGAGATATCGGCGTCCGGCGACCAGATCGAAGTCGGTGAACTGTGCGGTATGTGAATAACAGCCTGGCGAAAGTTGCTGCGATATTCCCTTCGGCAGGTTCGCGAAGTCTCTGACGCCAGGAGCCGCCACGACATTATCGGCAATGATTATATTCCCGTTTGTCAGGCTTGCCTCGAACAAGCCGTCGTGCCGGGTCAGGTCTTTAACAAAACTGCGGCGTACTTCCAGGTTATACTGGTGCCGGAACCAATCTGCGTATTCGATGAACAATTCGGCTGGTACCGGGAGCACATCCTTTTCACGCAATCCGCGCTCCTCGATATATGCACGAAGAGTAAATGTTCGGAGCGGATCGATCTGCCATCCGGTGCCGGTCCTCAGCAGCATGCCGCGCGGCATGCTCTGCCGCCAGAATCCCATGGGCTCACCAAGGATGATGGAAGTAATGCCGGCGTGCTTTGCGTAGCTGGCGGTAGACAGGCCGTAAGGTCCGGCGCCGATGACAAGTAACGAGGTACGTTCCATCGCTGGCCACTCTTTCCAAGCTGACTCTTACCATGACTGCGAGGTCGCGTAGCGGGGCATTGAGGAATGAGCCGTGCATTCGGTGCCAGAAATCAGTCTACAGTCCCGCTGATCGGCACCCCTGTGCTCAGCGCCGTGCTGGTGAACTGACCCGGGCATGCTCAGCAGGCGGCGTGCCGGGGGAGGTCACACCAGCCCCTCGGCCTGCAGCTGCCGGAGCGTCGCGGCCAGTGCCGCGGCCGTCTGCTCGACATCGCGCTCGCTGTGCGCGGTGCTCAGGAAACCCGACCCGCGGAACAGGTGAACGCCCCAGCGCAGCATGCTGCAATGCAGCGCCGCAGACACCTGCCGGGCGGGCCCGGATTTCAGCGTCGCCGGATCGAGTTCCTCCGGCCCGTCCGGCCCGAGCAGCAGATGAAAGGTGGAACTCTCCCCGTAGGCACGGCCGGCCACACCGCACCGCTCAAACACCGAGGTGAGCTCACCGCGCAGCGAGGCCGCGAGGCGGGCGGCCCCGTCCTGCGCCTCGCCCGAGGCCACCAGGCCGAGCGCGGTCACCCCGGCGGCGGCGGACAGCGGGTGGGCGTTATGCGTACCGGGGTGCGCGACCCGCCGCGGATCGTGGCGGACTGCGCCGAGGTGATCCATCACGTCGGCTCGCCCGCACACGGCGCCGCCCGGCATGCCGCCGGACAGGATCTTGCCGAGCGCGGTGAGGTCCGGGCGCACCCCGGAGAGTTGCTGCACGCCGCCGGGCGCCCAGCGGAAGCCACTGATGACCTCATCGAAGACGAGCAGCGCGCCGGACTCGTCAGCCAGCCGGCCAGCCGCCTGGAGGAACCCGGCAGGCAGCGGCACCGTCCCCCAGGCCGCCCCGGAGGGCTCAAGGATGACGGCCGCGACGTCGCCGGCCGCGAGTGCCTCGGCCAGGGCGGCCGCGTCGGCCGGGATGGTGACGACGGAACTCACGATCCCAGGGGGCAGGCCCGCGGTGTCCGGCCCGTCGAACGGCGGGTCAGCCCCGATCGCGACCTGGTCGTGCCAGCCGTGGAAATGCCCGGCCAGCCTGATGACCTTCCCCCGGCCGGTGGCGGCACGGGCGAGCCGCAGCGCAAGCAGCGTCGCTTCCGTCCCGCTTGAGGTGAAACGGACGCGCTCGGCGGAAGGGACCAGCCGGATGACCGCCTCGGCCCACTCGCTTTCCAGCTCGTGGCAGGCGCCCGGATGAAACGATCTGGTCGCCTGCTCGCGGACGGCGGCAACGACGGCCGGATGACCATGCCCGAGCAGCAGCGAGCCGTGGCCCATGACGTAACAGATCAGCTCGTGGCCATCCAGATCCCACTTGCGTGCGCCGTCGGCCCGCTCGACGGCCAGCGGGAACGGCTTGGCGAGGCGCGCGTCATGGGTCACGCCAGCGGGCAGCAGCCGCCGGGCACGGGCATGCAATGCCCCTGAGCGGGGGTTGTCCCTGGCCCACGCCGCCACTACGCTCTCGGTGCCGGCGGCCGGATCCTGACGCGCTTCGGCCCGCATGACGTCCCCTTCCCTCGTTCCGGTCCGGTTCCTTCCCGTCCAGGCCGGTCACCTATCGCCCTAGTCGCTCATCGCCGGAAATCCTATGCTGACTCGCAGTTCAGGACTTGGCCACGGGGCCCGGGCGGACTCACCTCCTGCTGGTTTCCGCAGCCTGCTGGTTTCCGCAGCAAGGCGGGAATGCTCAGTTCCGCCCTGCCGGGCCCGCCAGGGGCAGGTCTCGTATCCTGGCCCGGCGTGCTTCCGGCATTTGGCGGCGGCCGGCTACGGCGGCCGGTAGCGGGAACTCCCGTCCGCTCATCAGCTGGGCTCGCTCCATCAACGGAAGGTGACAGCGCGTGAGAGCAGTGACGTTCAACGGCGCCGGCGGCAACGAGGTCGTGCGCTTCGAGGAACGCCCCGATCCGGTTCCCGGTGACCACGAGGTACTCGTGGCCGCCCGCTTCGCCGGGGTCAACTGGGCCGATGTCGCGCAGCGGCTGGGCAATTACCCGGCGCCGCCGGGGTCACCGGCCGACATACCCGGCCTTGAGGTGGCCGGCGTGGTGCAGGCGGCCGGGCCGCAGGTCCGGGCCTGGCGGGCGGGCGACCGGGTCTTCGGCGTAGTGGGCGGCGGCGGGCTGGCTGACCGGGTCCGGGTGCACGAGCGGCACCTCGCGGCCGTCCCGGCCGGCCTCGGCGAGGATCTCGCCGCCGCCGTGCCGGAGGCGTACATCACCGCGCACGACGCCGCCTTCACCCGCTGCGGGCTGGAACTCGGTGAGGTGCTGCTCGTCAACGGGGCCAACGGCGCGGTCGGCTCGGCCGCGGTCCAGCTCGGCCTGGCGGCCGGGGCGCGGGTAGTCGCCAGCGTCCGGTCGGCGGGCGCCGGAGACGCCCTCGCCAGGGCCGGCGCGGTCGTGGCCAGCCCTGACAAGGTCGCTGAGCAGCTAGCTGCCCTCGGCGGCGCCGACGTGGTGGTCGAGCTGATCGGCGCGCAGAACCTCCAGGCTGACTTCCGGGTGCTGGCCGTCAAGGGCCGGATCGTGGTTGTCGGTACCCCGGCCGGATCCGACGGCGCGATCTCGCTGCGCGCCCTGATGGGGAAGCGGGCCAGCCTGTACGGCACCATGCTGCGGGCCAGGCCGCTGGAGGAGAAGGCAGCGGCGGTGCAGGCGTTTGCCCGGTCTGTCGTACCGCTGCTGGCCGCGGGCCGGGCACTGCCGAAAATTGACCGGGTGTTCCCGGCCGCCGAGGCCACGGCGGCGTTTGACTACCTGGTGCAGCCCGGCAAGTCAGGAAAGGTCCTGCTGGACTTCGGCTGAGCCCGGCGGCGTGCCCGAGCGACTCGCGGCGGACGTGCAAGCGACCGCCCGCCGCGAGCCCGCTCTCAGTGCGCCGTCGCGAGGGACGACCTCAGCCATTGGAGCCCGTTCCAGCGAAGCGCCTCGTTCCGCTCGGTCTTGGCCGAGCTGATGTAGCCCCCCACGGCCACGCAGTGGGTGTGCCCGGTGCAGGAAACGCCGTTCAGTTCCCTGGTATCCCCGTCATCCCCAGCGGTTTTCTGGCCGGGTTGTGGGACGTGCACGGCAGACCAGCTGACGCCGTTCCACCCCAGCACCACGTTGTGGCCGATCCCGTCAGTGATGTGGCTCCCGACGGCCCAGCAGCTGAAGCGCGAGCCGCAGCTGACGCCGTTAAGGATGTGCACGCTGCTGCCCGAGGTCCCCGGATCGGGGGTGGCGACCCTGGACCAGCTGGTTCCGTCCCAGTACAGCGCCTCGTTGAACTGCCCGGCCCCGTGATCGTAGCTGCCGACGGCCCAGCAGTTGCTGGACGAGGTGCACGTGACGGCCGTGAGCTTGCTGTGGTGGCCGGTCCCTGGATTGGCGGTGGTGGTCCGCAGCCAGCTGAACCCGTTCCAGCGGAGCGCATCGTTCAGCTCGGCGCTGTCCGCGCCGACGTAGCCTCCTACGGCCAGGCAGGAGTTGAACGTGGTGCAGCTAACGCCGGAGAGCTCCCTGCCATCCCCGACGACTTTCTGGCCGGGTTCGGGGACGTGCACGACGGACCAGCGTGCGCCATTCCACCACAGCGCCGCATTCTCGCCGATCCCGCCCTGAGTGGTGTGGCTCCCGACGGCCCAGCAGTCCCTGAACGAGACGCAGCTGACGCCGTTAAGGGAATTCGCGACATTTCCTGGCATCCCCGGCTGGGGGGTGGCGATCTTGGACCACCTGGTTCCGTCCCAGTGCAGCGCCTCGTTCAGCGGCGTGGTTCCGCGGTCGAAGCTGCCGACGGCCCAGCAGTTCCTGGCCGAGATGCACGTGACGGCGGCAAGGCTGCTCTGGTGGCCGGTGCCCGGATAGGGGATGGCGACCCTCAGCCATCGAGACCCGTCCCAGTGCAGCGCCTCGTTCAGCTCGGCAGTCGAATTCTCGTAGCTGCCGACCGCCCAGCAGTTGCGGGATGAGGTGCAGGCAACTCCCCGCAGGATGCTGGAGATGCCCGGGTTCGGCAGCACCCAGCCGCCGAAGACTCGGCCGTTCGCGGTGCGACTGCTCGCGGTGCGACTGCTCGCGGTGCGAGGGGGTGCGCTGCGGCCGGGTACGGCCTGTCCCGCGGTCGGTGCGTGCCGGACGGTGGCTGCCGCCGCGCCCGGCAGCCCGCCGGCCAGCCCGGACAGGACCAGCAAGCCAACTACCGCAGCAGCAGCCGGCGCGGGCGCCAGCATGCCTTTCATCTCCATATCGTGATCCTTCCCCCGTCGAACGGGCAGCCAGCCCGCTATTCGCGGCTAATGCCGCAATTGCTTATACTCGTTCGCAATATGATTGCCGCGACGATTCAACGACGACAACGCATTCTCCTCGACACGGCGGAGGAAAGCTACCCACCTCGCAAAAGTCTCGACGACTCGCAAAAAGTATCGACGAGACAGATATGCGGCCGGGCATATATCGCGGTAACGCGCAATTCGGCCGGCGCTGTCTCAGGTGCCATCGCTAACCCGCTGGCTGGACCACGCGTTCCCGTTCCAGTGCAGTGCGACGTTCCGGCGCGCCGCGGCGGTGCTGTCCCAGTAGCTGCCGACTGCCCAGCAATTCGCCGCGGACGTGCAGGCGACCGCCGCGAGCCTGTTCTGGGCGCCGGCGCCGATACCGCCAGGATCGGGGACCGCGACGGCTGCCCAGCTGGTCCCGTTCCAGCCGAGGACGTCGTTCAGGAGTGCCCCGCCGAGGGTGTGGTTGCCGACGGCCACGCAACTGGCGGCAGCGGCGCAGGCCACGCCGTTGAGTTCGGCGCTGCCAGGAGTGGCGGCGGCGGACCAGCTCGTCCCGTTCCAGCGAATGGTCCCCTTGCCGCTGGCCTGCCCCCGGACGGCCCAGCAGCGCGCAGCGGCTGTGCAGGTGACGCTGCTGAGTGCGCCGCTGCCGTGCGTGGCGACCCGCAGCCATCGGGTCCCGTTCCAGCGGAGCGCCTCGTTCCGCTCGGACCTGGCCTTGCTGACGTAACCTCCGACGGCCAGGCAGTCGCCGGCCGAGCGGCAGGCGACACCGGAGAGTTCCCTTCCATCCCCGGCAACGTTCGCGCCGGGGTCTGGCGCGTTGACGGCGGCCCAGCCGGCGCCGTTCCACCGCAGCACCGCATTCCGGCCTATCCCGCGGTCACTAATGTGGATCCCGACAGCCCAGCAGCTCGTGCGCGAGGCGCAGCTGACGCCGTCAAGCATGTGCGCGCCGCTTCCCGGGATCCCTGGATCGGGGGTGGCGATCCTGGACCAGCTGGTTCCGTCCCAGTGCAGCGCCTCGTTCAGCTGCGCGGTTCCGCGGGCGTAGCTGCCGACGGCCCAGCAGTTCCTGGCCGAGGTGCACGCGACGGCGGTGAGGCTGCTGTGGTGGCCCGGGCCGGTCCCGTGATCGGGGGTGGCGATCTCGGACCAGCTGGTTCCGTCCCAGTGCAGCGCCTCGTTCAGCTGCGCAGCCCCGGTCTGGTAGCTGCCGACAGCCCAGCAGTTGCGGACTGAGGTGCAGGCGACATCCTGCAGGGTGCTCGAGAGGCCCGGGCTGGGCACCGCGGGGCCACTGACGGTGCGGCCGGTCACGGCCAGTGCGGGCCGGGCGGTGCCCGCAGCCCTGCCCGGCAGGCCGCCGGTCGGCCAGAACAGGAACAGCAAGGCAGCCATCGCAGCAAACGGCGTGCGGGCCAGCATGCCTTTCATCCCCATATCGTGATCCTCCCCGTCAGCGCGGGTGATCGGCCCGCTGCCCGCTGCCAAATGCCGCAATTACCGGGATTAATTCGCAATATGATGACTGCGACTATTCCGCGACGGCAATTCATTCTCCCCGACTCGACGGAGTAATTCCCCTCGACTCGACGGAGTAAAGGTACCCCCTCCGGTGCCAAAAATACCGAAGAGAAAAACATGACACGGGGTAACGCCTGTCAGGGCTGTGCGCGGCGCTCGCGGTTGCGGCCTCAACGTCGCCCCAGGGAGGGTCCCGTCCTGCGCGGCCAGGGCAATCGGCGAGGGAACCATATGCGGCCGGGCACCGTCTGACCGGCATGAGGAACGAGCTGCGGATTACCGCCGGGGTCGTGCTGGCCGCGCTCGTCGGGGCCGGCTGCGGGTCGGCACCGGCCAGCGGGCCGCAGTCGCCGCCGATCATCAGCCGCGGCATGGCGATCAGGGAGCGCGCCGCGGACCCGCGTCCCTACGGTGCCGCCGACACCGCGTTCGGGCTGGCTGTGCTGGGCGCCTGGTGCCGGGCGGAACCGCGGGCCAACGTCGTGCTCTCGCCGGCCAGCCTGGCCACCGGGCTCGGCATGGCCTACCTCGGTGCACGCGGCGGCACCGCCCGCGCCATGGCCGGCGTGCTGCGCCTCCCGGCGGCTGGCGGCCGGGCGCTTGAGGCCGGGCTGCAGGCGCGGTCGGCAGCGCTGCACCGCCTGGACAGCCCGGGCGTCACCGTGGCGGGCAGCGACCAGCTGTGGGCAGACCCCTCGCTGCGGACCCTGCGCAGCTACCTGAACGCGGTCGCGACCGGCTACGGCGCGGGAGTGCGGCGGGTGCCGTTGCTGCGTAACCCAGCTCAGGCGGCCCAGCAGATCGACCAGTCAATCGCGGCCGCTACCCGGGGCCAGATCCCGCGGCTGCTCAGCCCGGCGTCGCTGTCGGGCATCGGCTGGGTGCTCACCGACGCGCTGTACCTGCATGCGGCCTGGGCCATGCCGTTCCAGGCCAGCCTGACCAGGCCGGGCCCGTTCGCCGCGGCGAACGGCCGGCGGGTCAGCGTGAAGTTCATGCACGGCGGGGACTTCCGCACCGTCAGGGCGGCCGGCTGGACCGCCGTCTCGCTTCCTTATCGCGGCGGCAAGCTGGCGATGGTGGCGCTGCTGCCTGGCGCCGGCGCCGGCCGCTGCCCGCTGCCGGGTGCGGCGGCACTGGGCACGATCACCGCCAGGCTGGCGGCGGCCGGCCCGGCTGATGCCGGGCGGGCCGGTGTCGCGCTGCCAAAGGTGAGCCTCAGCTCCCGGGCCAGCCTGAAGGGACTGCTCAGCGGGCGCGGCATGGGAGTCGCGTTCAGCCCGGCCGCCGACTTCACCGGGCTGTCCCCGCAGGCATGCTGCATCGGCCTGGTGGAGCAGGCAGCCACCCTGCGGGTCGGCGAGAAGGGCACCGTGGCCAGTGCCGCGACCGCCGTTGGCATGGCACCAACCGCCGTGCGGGTGCAGCCCTCCCAGATCGTGTTCGACCGCCCCTACCTGCTGCTGGTCACCGACACCGCGACCGGGGAGCCGCTGTTCCTGGCCAGGGTCGCCAACCCGGCCGCCCCCTGACGAATGCGGTAGCCGTGCCAGCAGCCCTCGCCGCGATCCCGCGGCGCGGCAGGGAAGCAGTTGTCCAGTTCTCAGGAGCGCGGCTGGAATGTCAGGGCCATCGGCGGCTCCCCAGGGGCAGCCAGGTGCTTCCCGGGTCGCTCGCGCGCCGCGCTGCCGCCTGCCTGCGCGGGGATGTGCGAACGTTTACTCTTTGTTCCGTCATGAAGCCCGCAGACAAGCGCGTCCTGGCCGGGATCGAGGCTGAGCTGAGCCGGCTCATCCGCTACGACGACGAGTCCATCGTGCACGTTACGTGGATCCGGCAGCGTTACGACTGCGGCTGCTTTCCCGGCCTTGCCGCGGCCCGGACGGCCACCGCGCGGACGGCCTGGCACGAAGCCGGTCACGCGGTAGCGGCGCTGGCCGTAGGGGCGCGGTTCAGCTCGGCCAGCATCCATCACGGCTGCCGTACCGAGGGCCGGGTCCATGGCGTCCGGGCGGCCGGCGACCTGGCGTTCGTCATCGACGCGGCAGGACAGGTCGCGGAACGGCTGATGAACTGGACCATGCTCGAGCGCGATGACGACCTGCGCGCATGGCTGCCCGCCTGGAAGGGCGACGGCGGGGACGCACGGCGCTTCCGCCGGGCGCTCGGCGGCCGGTTCTGCGGTGATGAACTCGGCGCGTGGCGCTACAGCGAGGAGATGCTGACTCCGCTGCGGCTGAAGATCCGGCAGGTGGCCAGGGCGCTGCTCGTGCATCCCCGCTACCTGCCGTACGACGTCGTGGCGGCGATCGCGGATGGCTGCTGACCGCAGCGCCGCGGGCCCGGCTCAGGCCGTAGCAGGCCAGCGCCAGGCGGGCGCTGATAGGAGCTGGCAGCGCGCCGGGCCAGTTTGACGCCGCTAGCTGTACTGATTATCGTTTTCATTTGTAACGGCCGCGCAGACCCCTGGTGCCCGGTACAGCAGACCCGTTACAGCAAACCCGGTACGGCAGGCACGGTGCAGCAGGCACGGCGCAGCAAACACGAGTGAGCAGCAACCACAGTGAATGGAACGTGCGTCATGTCACCTCGGCCGGGCAGCGGAGCAGCCGCGATAGGCATGCTCGCGACGGTCTTGCTCGCGACGGCATGCTCGGCGGGCCCGTCGCCGGCCGCCACGGCCGACAGCGCGAACGTGATCGTCGCCGTCGGGGCCGAGAACCAGTACGCCAACGTGATCAGCCAGATCGGCGGCAAGTACGTGCAGGCCACCGCGGTGGAGAGCAATCCCAACACCGATCCGCATACCTTCGAGGCGAGCCCGAGCGTGGCCAGTGCCATCGGCAGAGCTCAGCTCATCGTCCAGAACGGCGTCGGCTACGACGCCTTCATGAACAAGATCGAAGGCGCGACGCCGAACCCGGCGCGCAAGGTGATCATCGTCCAGAGCCTGCTCGGACTGCCGGACAGCACGCCCAACCCGCACTTGTGGTACAAGCCGTCTACCATGCCCGCCGTCGCGAAGGCGCTGGCCGGCGACCTGTCCGCGCTGCAGCCCGCGCACGCCGCCTACTTCCGGGCACGCCAGCGCGCATTCGACCGCTCGCTCCGGCCCTGGTACCGCGCGATAGCGCAGTTCAGGACCGCCTTTCCCGGTACTCCCGTCGCGACCACGGAACCGGTAGGAGACTACATGCTACAAGCAGCGGGAACGAGGAATCTGACGCCATTCAGCTTCCAGTCCGACATCATGAACGGGGTAGATCCGGCGCCCCAGGACGTCGCGCTCCAGGACAGCTTCTTTTCCGGTCATAAGGTAAAAGCATTCGTCTATAACCAGCAGGTGACCGACTCGCTCACCCAGTCATTCCTGGGTGCGGCCAGGCGCTACGGAATACCGGTGGTCGGCGTGTACGAGACCATGCCGGCCCACTATGACTACCAGTCGTGGATGCTCGCCGAAGTCCAGGCGCTGCGGCGCGCCGTCACTAGCCGGATCTCGACGGAGAAGCTGTGACGGATCTCAGCGGAGAAGCTGTGACGGATCTCGACGAAGAAGCTGCGACGAGCCTGGACGCCGGCACCGTGGCGAGTCTCAGCGGCGCAGCCATGACAGCCGGCCAGCATCTCACCGGGACCGGCGGGGACGCGCTCACCGTGGACGGCATCAGCGTGCGGCTGGCGGGACGGGAAGTGCTGCGCGACATTCACTTCACCGTCCGGGCCGGCGAGTTCGTCGGCCTCATCGGGTCCAATGGCGCGGGCAAGACCACGCTGCTGCGCGTCATCCTGGGGCTGCAGCAGCCGTCCGCGGGCGTGGTGCGCATCGATGGCGCTGACCGCCCCCGGCACGCCCCCGCGGTCGGGTACGTGCCGCAGAAGGTGCTGCTGGATCCCGACATGCCGCTGCGCGCCCGGGACCTGGTCGGGCTGGGCCTGGACGGGAACCGGCTGGGCATCCCGCTGCCGACGAGGCGACGCCGCCAGCTCATCGACGAGATGCTGCGGGCCGTCGGCGCGGGACTGTTCGGCGACGAGCGGGTCGGCAATCTCTCCGGGGGGGAGCAGCAGCGGGTCCTGATCGCGCACGCCCTGATCAGCAGGCCCAGGCTGCTGCTGCTTGACGAGCCGCTGGCGAACCTCGATATCCGCAGCGAGCAGGAGATCGTGGAACTCCTCGCCAGGGTCGCCAGGGAGCAGCAGATCTCGGTGCTGCTGTCCGCGCACGAGATGAACCCGCTGCTTCCGGTGATGGACCGCATCGTCTACCTGGCGGCCGGCCGGGCCGCCAGCGGTACCACCGATGAGGTCGTCAGGACCGAGGTCCTCAGCAAGCTGTACGGCCAGCATGTCGACGTGATCCATGTGCACGGCCGGATCCTGGTGGTCGCCGGGCGCGGCGACGGGCCCGCGGAACCGGTCGGCGAGGACGGCGCGCACTGCGCAGTGCCGGACTGGCTATGACGCACCTGCTCAGGATGATCGTCGAGCCCGGCTTCTTCGGGAACGCGCCGGTACGGGTTGCGCTGCTAGCGGGCGGGGTGGTCGCGCTGGTGTCCGGGGTCGTCGGCATGTTCACCGTGCTGCGGGGACAGGCGTTCGCCGGGCACGCGCTGGCGGACATCGGCGCGACCGGCGGATCGGGCGCCTTCCTCGCCGGGATCAACCCGCTCTGGGGCTTCGTGGGCATTGGCGTGGTGGCGGCCGGGATCATGGAAATGATCGGGATCCGGCGGCCGCGCGGACGGGACGTGGCGACCGGGATCGTCCTGGGGGCCGGGCTCGGCCTCGCGGCCCTGTTCCTGTACTGGGACGCGACGTTCTCGAATACGACCGGCGCGACCATCTCCGTCCTCTTCGGCTCCATGTTCGTCATCAGCGGCTCGACCGCTGGAGTCATCGTCGTGTTCAGCCTGCTGGCCCTCACGGTCGTCGGGCTGCTCTACCGGCCGCTGCTGCTCAGCTCGGTGAGCACCGACATGGCAACGGTCCGCGGCGTCCCCGTGCGCATCACCGGGCTGCTGTACCTGCTGGCGATGGCGGTCGCCGTGTCGCTGGCAGCCCTGACCATCGGCGCGATCCTTAGCACCGCGCTGCTGGTCGGACCCGCCGCGACCGCCCTGCGGCTGACGAGCAAGACCGGCCTCGCGGTGCTGTGGTCCGGCCTGATCGGGATTGCCGCCACCTGGCTGGGCATCCTGCTGGCCTACGACAGCTTCTACTGGCCGCCGGCCCAGCACGGCTGGCCGGTCAGCTTCTTCGTGGTGACCCTGGTCTTCGTTTTCTACCTGCTCGCCCAGTTGCCGGCCGTCGGCCGGCTCAGCGGCGCGCGCGCCCGTCGAGCCAGGAACGGCGGGTAGCCGCCGCGATGTTCTCCGGTTTCATGGTGAACACCTGGACCGTGGCGACCATCGTCGCGGTCGTCGCGGGTGTCGTGGGGTTCTTCATCGTGCTGCGGGGCTCGTCGTTCGTCGCCGACGCAGTGCCGCAGGGCGCGTTCGCCGGTGCCGCGGGGGCCAGCCTGATCGGCGTCAGCACCCTGGTCGGGCTCGGCGTCTTCGCGCTCATCGGCGCGCTGGGCATCGGCTGGCTCGGCCGCCGCAGCCGTCAGGACGTGGCGACCGCGCTCGCGCTGGTCGTGATGCTCGGGCTCGGCGCGCTGTTCCTGTCCCTGAGCGTGGAGTACGCGCCGGAGATCTACTCACTGCTCTTCGGCGAGGTGCTCGGCGTCAGTACCAGCGAGGTGGCGCCCGTCGCCGCGATCGGCGCCGTCTGCGTGGCCGCGATCATCGTGATGTACCGGCCGCTGATGCTCTCCTCGGTGATGCCGGAGCTCGGCGAGGCGCGCGGGGTCCGTAGCCACCGGATGGAAATGTGCTTCCTGGTGGTCGTGGCCCTGGCGACCAGCATGTCGCTGCCGGTCGTCGGCGCACTGCTGATCTTCAGCCTGATGGTCGGCCCGCCCGCCGCCGCCCGCTCGTTCACCAGCAAGCCGCTGCTCGCCATGGCGCTGTCGGTCGTCATCGCGCTGGCAACGGTGTGGGCCGCGATCGCGGCGTCGTATACCTCTAACTGGCCGGTCGGGTTCTTCGTCGGGGCACTCGGCGCGGTCTCCTACGGCACCGGGCGCGGCTGGGCAGCCTGGCACCGGACCCGGGCAGCGCGCGGCAATGCCCGCCCGCTCGCTGTCTAGGCCCGCCTGCTCGCCGCATAGCCCGCCTGCTCGCCGCATAGGCCGTCCGCTCGCCGCGTAGGCTCGCCGGATGGGCGGTGCAGCGGAAGACAAACCGGGTAGCGACGGCGCAGCGGAAGGCACACCGGGTAGCGACGGCGCGCAGGCGGCCCTGCTGCGGACGCTCATGATCGTGACCCTCGTCAGCGGCCTGGTAGACGCGGTGAGCTACCTGGGGCTCGGCCGGGTGTTCACCGCGAACATGACGGGCAACGTGGTCGTGATCGGGTTCGCGGCGGCGGGCGCGCCGGGCTTCTCGGCGCCGGCCAGCCTCACTTCGCTCGGCGCCTTCCTGATCGGCGCCATCTGCGCGGGCCGGGTCGGCTCGCGCGTCGGCGCCAGGCGCGGCCGGCTGCTGATGCTGGCGATGGTGACCGAGGCCATCCTGATCGGCGTCGCCGCGACGGTGGCGTGCACGGCCGCCACGGTCGCGTCCGGGGCGGGCCGCTACACGGTGATCAGCGTGCTGGCGTTCGCGATGGGCGTGCGCAACGCGACTGTCCGGCGGATTGCCGTCCCGGACATGACGACGACCGTACTGACCATGACCCTCACCGGCCTGGCCGCGGACTCGAGCCTGGCCGGCGGCGCGAACAAGGCGGCCGCGCGCAGGACGTCTGCCGTGGCCGCGATGTTCATCGGCGCCTTCGCCGGCGCGGCCTTGTACCTGCATACCGGGCCGGGCCTGCCGCTGGTTACCGCGGCCGTCGTGGTGGCCGGCGCCGTCATCGCCTTCCGGCTGAGTCGCGCTCCCGGGCTGCTCGACGCCGCTCGCTGAGGAGCACATTTCCGACCTGTTGCTGTTCCCCGCGTGTTGCTGTTTCCGGCGCGCTACTGTTCCGGCCTGTGTTCCGGCCTGCTGTTTTCAACGAACTGCTGTTTTTTCAACGAACTGCTGTCCTGCGGCGTCTGTTCTGATGACGGCTTCAGGCAGCAGCGCGGCAGGCCTGCTGCTGCGGCCCACGCATGAGGAGCAGTCATGAAATCACGCAAGTTAACAGCGACCGTAGCCCTGCTGGGCGCGGTGGCCCTGGGCATCGGCTGCGTCGCGGGATGTGCCGGCCGGCCGGCAGTGGCGGCGCCCGCGGCCTACTCCGGGCCGCTGGCCGGAACCGCCGCCGGATCGCGTCCGGCCGGAACCGGCTCCGCGTCGCGTCCGGCTGCCGGCGCGACGGGATCCGCGCGGCGGCATGCCAGCTGGCCGGCCCGCACGGTGGTGCGGGAGAACCAGCGCGAGCTGCTGGCCAATCAGGTCGTCGACCTCCAGGCCGGCGCCCTCTACGCGCTGGTACCTCAGCGGACAGACCCGGAGCGAGGTCCCTACCTGCTCAGCCGCACCGAGCTGGCGAGTGGCTCGGTGCGCAGCGGCCCGGCGTTCGCCGGGGGCGGCATCGCCATCGCGTCAGGCAGTCTGTGGGTCTTCGGCGCGGCCAGCCAGCCGGGAAGTAAGTCATCGCCGCTTGTCGTCCGCGAGGTCAGCCCGCAGACGATGGCCGTCGTCCGCTCGGTTGCTCTTCCGCCGCCGGGCCCCGTTTCCTATGTATCCGTTGCCGGGGGGCCGGGAGATTCCGTCTGGATCGGCGATTCCCGCGCCGCGTGGCGGGTCAGCGCGGCCACTGGCGCCGTGCTTGCCAAGGTGACGCTGGCCGCCCGCTTCGCGATCAGGGACGTGGCCGTCGATCCGGCTGGCCGGCACCTTTATGTCTCTGCGTTCAATGCCCGTCCGCAAGGCGGCCCGGGGGCGGTCTTCGAGTTTGACGCACGTTCCGGGCTGCGGCTCGCCAGGGCCGCGCATGGCCCGGTCACCTTCGCGCTCTCCGGTGCCGCGCTGACCGCGACGCCGCCCGGCGTATGGGCCTCGTACCGGACCGGCATGCTGGGCGCCACCATCCTGCTGCGCCGGCGTGGGCTCGTCACGATCCTGCCGCCTGGCTACGGCCAGCCGCCGACCTCGCGCCTCGGCGATGTCTACGACTGGCCGATGGATGCCACGACCGTGTACGGCGGCGGCGCGCTGTGGCTGGCGAACGAGGCCGGGGTGATGGCCTGCGCCAGTCCGCGGACCGGCGGGGTGCGGGCCAGGAGGCGGACGAGGCAGGGATCGCTGCTCGGCGATGACCTGCTCGCCGCGGACCAGCCGGCCCACCTGGTTTACGACCTCGGCACGACCGGGCTGATCGCGATCACCCCGCCAGCAGCCTGCTGGCGGTAAGCGGCGGCCGGATGCCGGCAGGCGGGCAGGACCTGACCAGAGGCCAGCCGCGGGTCAGGGCTGCTGGAAGTCGGGGGTCTCCCAGATGCGTTCCTGCCTGTACTGCTTGACCTTGGCGATGTACTGCAGGGCCGGGGCGGTGAGCCAGCGTCCGGCGAACCAGCGGCCGACGCAGCCCCAGACGTGGCCCTTGCTGTACTGGCTGCCGCGCTGCACCGTGTTCAGCCAGGTCTCGTATCCGTCGTAGCAGGACCGCCAGATGGCGTACGCGGTGTCGGCGTTCATCGCGGTGGAGTTGCCGGCATCCGGCCACGCCGACGTCTCGTAGGGGTACCTGTTCTGCAGGATGCCGTAACTCTGCGCGCACTCGCCCTGGGCATTGAGGTTCCGGTGATTGGGCGGGCAGGCGCTGGCGTCCGTGCCGAAGTCGCCCTGGGTATTCTGCCGCCACCAGCTTTCCACCGCCGCCTGCGCGAACACGATGTTCTGGTTGATGCCCCACTTGCAGGCGGCCCAGCGCAGGATTTCCTTGGTCGTGCCGGTGAAGTTGCCGTTGACCCGCGGCACGATCTTCGCGTCGGCGGCCGGCTCGTCGCCCGACAGGAAGTTGCTGCCGAGGGGCTGGCCGGTCCGCTGGTTGAACCGCCTGTTCACGCCCTTGTTCTCCGCCGTCGGCCGGGCGCGCACCCACTTCGCGCACTGCGCGCCGGAGGGAAGCCTCGATCCCGGCGGGAGGGTGCGGAAATGAGCAGGCGCGGAGCCTCCGGAAGCTGAGGTGCGGATTGCCGCGACAGGTGATGCCTGCGGGCTAATCCTTAGCACATTTCCCAGGCTTGAGTACTGCATAATCGCAATAAACCCGGCGAGAACGGCAACGAGCGGGATGGCGATTCGGCCAGTGCGCCAGGCGCGTCGCTTCGTGCGTGAGTGATTTCCGGAGCCCATAGTCCGATAGCTGTACTCCCGTTGCGCAATTGGTGTCAATCAGATCCGGATCCTGTGATCACCTCTGATTTCCGGCATAGCCGCCCGTCGGCGTGAATGGCCAACCAGATCTGACATAACGCGAAGCCAACGTTTAGCCTGCTCATTCAGCACGTTAGCCTCGTCATTCATCGCGCAGCCAGGCCGCCAGGGCGCCGCCCGCGAGGTCGGCCTCGTTAGCTGGTCCCGGCTTGGTACCCTGGCCGGCCGACGCCTCCCTGGCCTGGAGTTCCCGCTCGACCATCGCGACCAGGTCCGGATGGGCGCTCAGCCCGCGCAGCAGGCCGGCCGGGAGCCCCAGCTGGCGGGCCGCCTCCGCCACGACGGGCTGGATCATGCCGAGTGCCGCCGCGAGGACGTCGTCCCGCTTGAACTCCGCGGGGAGATCATCAAGCTGCAACTCAGCCGGGCGGTGAAACGAGCCGTCCGGGCCGGGCAGCCAGGTAGCCGCCGTCGCCGCGGCACCGGCGGCCGACTTGAGCTCCTCCCTGCTGGCGTCGGCGAATTCCAGCCGGGCGGAGCGCTCGACGACCCCGGCCAGCAGATCCCGGCTGGGCGCGAGCAGCAGGTTCCAGATGTACTCCGACCGGCTATGACTCGGATGGCTCAGCGCGAATTCCAGGCCGTCGATGGCTGCATCCGGATCAAATCCGTGCAGGCCGCGCTCGTGCCGCGCGAATTCCTCGGTGATGACGACATGCCCGTGGGAGTCCGGGGTCCGCGCGTGCACGGCGACGGTGTCCCGCACGCCCATCTCGCGCAGCTGCCTGAGCCACGGCCCGTAGCCATCCCGGGCGAACCAGGCGTCCGGGTTCCCGTCGAAGTAGCTCTCCAGGTCCGGTGTCCGCTGATAGAGACTGACCGGCGTCATCAGGCGCTCTTCGCCGTTCGCGGCGTTCTCCCCGACCAGGAAGGCCGTCTCCCTGAGCTTCTCCGCAAGCCGCTGCCGCCTGCCCGGGGGCGCCTCCGCCAGCGCGCGCGCCACGTGCTCAAGGTCGGCATCGTGCTGTGCGGCGTCCAGCTGAGCGGCATCGGTGCCCGCGTACCGGGGCAGGATGGTCTCCAGGACCTCGGTCACCACATCCGGCTCGCCGAGCTGCAGCGCTGCCAGGAAATGGCGGGCATCGGAGAACCGCGCGATGGCCCGCCGCACCGTCGGCAGGCCCGTCCCGGCCGGGTCAGGGAGACTGGCAGGATCCGGCAGGTAGACGGCCGGGCGGCCGTCGGCGTCGAAGGGCACTGCCTGGCTGCCATCCTCCAGCCGGATGATCGGCTTCGACCTGGCCGGACCGGGCTCCTCGCTGGGATACTCCGGTGCTCGCCACAGGGCCAGGTGCTGATGCAGGAAGGCGTACAGGCGCCGTATCCACGCATCTGGCTGCGCCGCGAGGAACCCGGCATCAAGACTCGCCACGAAGGACTCCGGCGTGATCTCGGCGACGCCGATCTCCTCGCGCAGGTATCGCCAGAGGACGGGCGTCCCGTCGTCGGTGATGGACTCGTGCGCGAAAGCGCGGTGCGTGCGTCCTGCTAGCGCGCCGAGCTGGTCGGGGGACAGCAGCTCGCGGAGCCCGGCGCCGCGGGCCAGTGCCAGCTCGTCCGCGCGGCCGTAGCCGCCGCCGGCAACGGGAATGAGAGTCCCGCTGGTCAGGGCCTCGCGGGCGCTGTCGTACAAGCCGCGGAACATGGTGCCCGGGCCGAAGCGGGCCGGCTCCAGCGGCATGCCGCGCAGGACATCGACCGTTAGCAGTCCTTCGTCGCGCAGATCCGCCAGGACGTCCGCCAGCAGCGCCGCTGTCTCGCCGACCAGGAACTGGTTCCAGGGATCATGCTCGGGAACGTTGTCGCGAGCGGGCGTCGTCCGGTACGGCCCCTGGATCAGGAAGCCGAGGAAGGTCTCCTTCTGGGTGGGGAAGAACACGACGAGCGGCGATTCCCGGCACGGGGCCAGCCGTGCCCCGGCTATCCCAGCGCGCACGGGGAAAGCGATCTCGACCCGCTGACCGGGCTGGTCAGCTGCCTCCAGGCCGCGATGCCAGACGAGCCATTCCGCCACGGCGCCATCGCTGGACCGCCGGAGCCTGACCTGCCGCGGCGCCGCGGCATGGGCGGCGACGGCTCGTTCCAGGACCGCGGCGGGCACCTGGCGCCCGCTGACGGCGACGCGCTCGATGTTCCGCAGGAACAGCAGCGTGCCGAGCCCGAGGCCGGCCAGGGCCGCGGAGATCTCCGCCGTGGCCGCCGCCGGGGAAAGGTCACCCCGGTCGAAGGGGAAGATGAACAGCGTCTCGTCCGCGCCGCCGTCCAGTGCGCCGTCCGCGCCGCCGTCCGGTGCGCTTGCCGGGGGGCCTTCGGGGGGAATGGCCACCGGGCGGACGTAGTTCTCGATGCGGAAATGCTCGCCCGGGCTGTGCACGCTGGGCGTCTGGGTGTACGCGTAGACCGACTTGAACCCGATGCCGAATGCGCCGATCGCCGTCAGGTCGCCGGATTTCGCGGAATTCCCGACTCCGCAGATGCCCCGGACATCGGCTTCGGTGAAGGGCCGGCCATCGTGGCGTACCTCCAGGCGGCCGTCGAAGAGCTCAAATGCCAGCTCTCTCGCGCCGGCATCCTCGGCATTCTGGATCAGCTCGAAGATGAAGTGCGTCCGGTCGCTGTACAGCTGCCCGAGGAGGTCGAGCACGGCCGTATCCGTCCCGTACCGGGTGATGTTCTCCGCACGGATCTTGTCGTAATCAGCGGGCACTGGCGACCTCCGCGCGCAGCTTACGGCACGCTCCCGCCGCCATGGCCCCAGCGCGACCTTCCTGGGGTCGGGTGGCCCGGGGGAACCTCACCTAATAAATAACCCCAGAGTTCCCTGAGGCCTCAGTAACTTCTTTAGCCGCAGGACCTGGGTTTGTTTCCCTGATCTGTCCTGGTTCTGTGTTGTGAGGACGTTTCGGGTTTCCTGAAGTTCTATCGTGTTCTTCACTGGTCTTTCCGTATCGGTGAAGGCGAGGAGGCCCGGGCTTGAGCCTGGCCGTCGTACGAGACCTGCGTGAGGCATCCGGCCCGGCCGGGCCGGATGAGCTGGCGGCATTCGAGACCGACGTGCTGGCCGGGTTCGTGCTCGCCCGGGCGGCGGCCGCGCTGGCCGACGCCACGATCAGCTCCGATGTGGTGCACCTGGAGCAGATGCGGGCGTGGTTCGGCCGGCCGTTGCGGGAGATGGAGCCAGCGGACGCTGATGTGTACTTCGGCACGGTGCTGCGGGAGGCCGCGAGAAGTCCTAGAGTTCACGCGAACTGAAGGCTTCCGGACGGAACTGAGGCGGCCTCACCGGCCGGACGCCGTGACGGTCCTCGGGTTCGACCGAAAACCGGCGGGTCTGGGTGATGGGCGATGGTGGTGCGGTCGTTAGGCGGTTCGCAGCGCCTCGGTGGGCGACAGCCGCGCGGCGCGCAGCGCGGGGAGCAGGCCGGCAATGGCGCCGATAGCGACGGCCGCGCTGATGCCACCTGCCCAGGCAAGGGGAGGGATGATAATCGCCCAGTGCTTGATGCTGGCGTAGATGGCGGTGGCCAGAGCGCCGGTGCCGACGCCGACGCCACCACCGAGAAGAGCCAGGAGTATCGCTTCGAGCAGGAACTGGGCGCGGATCTGGCCCCTGGTGGCTCCGAGGGCGCGTCGCAGCCCGATCTCGGAGCGGCGCTCCAGGACTGAGATGACCATGATGTTCGCCACCCCTACGCCGCCGACGAGCAATGCGACCGCGCCGAGGGCCAGGAACAGGCCGTTGAGGGCCGACTGGGCATCAGCGCGAGCGGCAAGCGCGTTCGAAGGCTGGCTGACGTTAACCTCGCCAGGGTCCTCAGGGGCGGCGGCCGGCGCGAGGACAGACTGGACGGCACTGACCTGATCCTGCTGGGTCCGGACGTAGATGGTGGAAGGGTGGCCGCCAAAACCGAGATACTTCTCGGCAGCGGGAAAGCCGACGAGCACGGATGTATCGATCTCCGGGGCGAGGACGGCGGGCCTGAGAATGCCGGCTACGTAGAACCACTGGTTGCCGACCCATATTCGCTCCCCGGAGAACACCCGGTCGATGCCCAGGAACTGGGCAGCCTGCGCGCCGAGCACGGCCACGGGCTCGTGCTGCGTGGCGGCGTTCAGGTATGAGCCGTGGGCGACGCTGGTGCCCACGGCGGACAGCAGCTGCAAGGTGGCCGCCTGAACGTTGAGGGCATTGGTATCGACGCTCGGGATGAGCGGACCGCGGTAGCTGTTGGCGCCAGTGGCGCCGGTGTCTTGGACAGCGATCACCGGGCCGATGCGGCCGATCATGGCGGGCGCGGCCTTGGGCAACTGGGCGGTCTGGCCAGCCAGGGTCTGGCCGTTGGTCACGGTGAGCAGGTTGGTACCGAGTGCGTCGATCTCGGAGATCAGCCCGTTAGAGGAGGACTGAGACAGGCCCAGTACGGCCACGATGGCGGCTACCCCGATGGCGATGCCCAGGGCGGAAAGAGCGGCGCGCAGCCGCCGGGTACGCAGCCCGACGCTGGCGACGCGTGCGAGATCAGCGGGTCGCAACCTGGACGGGGCGAGGGTAGTGGCCGTAGTCACTGGAGAACCTTCCTGGTTGCGGGTACGGGCGGGGGTGTCATGGCCGTGGTGCTTGCGCGGTGTCGCGCACGATGTGGCCGTCGAGCATCTCGACCTGGCGGGGCATGCGGGCGGAGAGGGCGTGGTCATGGGTGATGATGACGATGGTGGCGCCGTCGGCGTTGAGTTCTTCCATCAGGGCGATGATCGAGCGGCCGGTGGCGCTGTCGAGGTTGCCCGTGGGCTCGTCGGCCAGCACGATGGCGGGGCGGCCGACGAGGGCGCGGGCGATCGCGACGCGCTGGCGTTCGCCGCCGGAGAGCTGGGTCGGGCGGGCGGCGGCCCGGTGCCCGAGCCCGACCCTGTGCAGTGCCCCGATGGCCTGCCTGCGGCGCTCGGCCGCGGGTACCCCGGTATACAGCATCCCGTCGGCAACGTTGTCGGCGGCGGTGGCGTGCTCGGCGAGGAAGAACTCCTGGAACACGAAGCCGATCCGGGTGGCCCGCAGGGCGGCGAGCTGGCCGTCGGTGAGCCGGGCAATGTCCAGGCCGGTGACCCGCACCGTCCCGGAATCCGGGCGGTCCAGGATGCCCATGACGTGCAGCAGCGTCGACTTCCCCGACCCGGACGGCCCGGCGATCGCGACGAGCTCGCCCTGCCTGATCTGCAGGTCCACCCCGGCCAGCGCCGGCACCGGCGGCTGCCCGGGATAGGTCCTGAGGACCCCGGCCAGCTCCAGGACCGGCCGGGCTGCGCCGGCGCCGGCCAGGCCCGCCGCCGGGTCCGTCGCGGCTGCTTCGGTGCTCATAGCGCGGGAACCACGATGTGCTGGCCGGCGTGCAGCCCGGTCCCGGTCACCTGGACCGTGCCGGCCGCGTCGTCGAAAAGGCCGGTGGTGACCGGTACCAGCTCGTGCGTGCCGCCGGGCTTGACTACCTCGACGGCGTACCCTCCACCCGCCTCCCCACCCCCCTTCACTGCGAGGGCGACCAGGGCATCGACCGGCACGATCAGGACGCCAGAGATGGTGGCAGTCGTGATCGACACCTGCACCGGGGCCTGGTCGAGGTTCCCGGCCGCAGCCAGGTTGGAGGGGGCGACGTCGACGGTGATGACCGGCGTGCCGGGCGACCCGGTGCTGCTCGGCGGCGTCGTGGCGACCGTGCCCACCGACGTGACCACGCCCGGCGTTGTCTGGCTGTCCGGCAGCGTGATGACCACCTTGTCGCCGTCCCTGACATAGGACTGCTCAGAGGCATCTAGCGCGATGGAGACCTGGCGCACCGTTGACGTTGCCTGCACCACCGGCGCTCCGGGCCCGGCCGGGGCGCCGAGCCCGGCGCTGACCGTGGTGACCCGGGCCGCCGCGGGCAGGAACACCGCCTGGCCCAGGGCCAGCATGCCGGTCTCGGTGACACCCAGGTGGTCCTGGTACAGCTCCAGCGCGTACGCGGTCTCCGCGCTGAAGTAATCAGAATCCGGGTCCAGCTCCGAGCGGGTGGCATACCCCAGGGCGACCAGGTTGGCGTTCAGTTGGCGCACATCAGCGCCGCTCATCCCCTCCGACAGGGTGCGGTAGGCCGGGACCCGGCCGTACAGCAGTGCGACCGGGCTCCCGCTGACCTGGTACAGCACCTGCCCCCGCCGGATGACCTGCCCGGCCGCCGGCAACTGCGTGTACACCCCCGTGGCCTGGTTCAGCACGCTGTAGCTGCCCGCGTAACCCAAGGTGGCGGCCACCTGCTGCTGCGAGGACAGCGATCCCAGGGCCACCGTGGCCAGCGACGTCGGGTCGGCGTTATCCACCACGCCGCTGGCCGGGTGAGAACCGCCGAAGACCCCGGCCGCGGCCGCGGCGCCGCCGGCCGCGGCCAGCACGACCGCCGCACCGCCGGCGAGCATCACCCGGCCCCGGCCCCGGCCCCGGCCGCCGTCCAGCCCCGCCCGCCGGCGGGAACGCCGGGAAAGCCCGCTATCCCCGCCCTGCTCCGGCGCCCTGCCCGCCTCAGCGGCCTCCGGCGATACTGCGGCGCTCATGAGGACGACCCCGAACCGCCCGGCCCAGCCAGCTGCATGCAGGTCGCCTGGGCGTTCTGGAACGTCGCCGACTGCGGGTTGATCGTCGAGGTCCCCGAGAACCCGCCGTTCTTGTTCGGGTCCGGGAAGTCCGGCACCCCGTGCGTCCGCATGCACTGGGCGAACTTCAGCTCCTTGGCCAGGTTCCCGCTCGACCCCGAATTCGACGTTCCCCCGCCCCGCAGGCTAGAGCACGCCTGTAGAGCAGCCTGGTACTGCGGCGAACTCGGGTCGATCCCGTCAGCCGCACTGATATTGAACCCGACCGTCCCGTTCTTCACCGTCGGGTCCGGGAACTTCGGCACCCCGTGCGACCGCATGCACGCCGCGTACTCCAGCGCCTTCGCCGCCCCCGACGCCGTAGCCGACGACGACGGCGATGCGGACGCCCCCGCCACACCCGGGCCGCCCGGACCACTCGAGCACCCCGCCGCCAGCACCCCGGCACCCGCCAGCGCGACAGCAAGCAGGCCCGCACGCCGGACCCTGCCCCCGCCCCCGCCCCGCACAGCCGAAGCCATCCATGGCATCGCCGACATCACACAGCACACTCCCTGACTAGAAACGAACCACCACCCGGCCACAACAGCCGTGCACAACAAGTCCTACCGCCCCCCCGGTGACACCACGGTGACAAATTTCCGATGATCAAATAGGGCATCCGGAAACCGCAGGATCGACGCATGCGGCATGCTGCGGCAATTGCCATTCAGGGCAGCGGAAAAGGATGAATTTGGGCAGGTCAAAGACGCGGACAACGCTTACTTTCCCGCAGGGCTCCGGCGGTTCCTGCGCGACCTGGTCAGGCAGAACTGGATCCAGGCGGCGCCGCCGGCTGCGCGACGGCCGCTGGTGCCTTGTGTATTGGCAGGCCAGGAGAGATCCCTGGGAAGCGGGCCTGTACCTCAAGCCCGCCGCCGGGCAGGGCATGCGCGCTCAGCTGCGCGTCGTGGGCATCGGCGATCGCCTTAACAATGGACAGGCCAAGGCCAAAGCCATTATGGCCGCTGATACGATCTGCGCCTAGCCGCTGGAATGGTTCGAACAGCCGCTGGACTTCCGCTGCCGCGATCACTGGACCGCTATTTGCAACCGACAATATAGCATTGCCGCCCGACACCCCGGTCGCGATTTCGATCCAGCCACCGGGGATGTTGTGCAGGATAGCGTTGGCCACCAGGTTGACGGCAAGCCGCTCGGCCAGGCGGGCATCGCCCAGGGCGGGCGCCGCGGCGAGCCGGGCGCTGACACGCAGTCCCCGGCCCTGCGCCTCTGGCTGCCGCGTCTGGAGTGCGTCGCTGACGACGGCGGCCAGGTCGATCGGCCCCCGCAGTTTGAGCCCGCGCTGGCTCTGCGCCAGGGTGAGCAGGGCGTCGATCAGCCGTTCCTGCTGCTCGCTGGCTAGGAGTACTCGTGCACAGGCCCTTTCGAGTGAATCGACCGTGCGCCCGGCGTCGTCCAGTGCCACCTCGATGAAAGCCCGCTGCCGCGCCAGCGGGGTGCGCAGCTCATGGGACGCGTTGGCGACGAACTGGCGCTGGGCATCGAAGGCCCGCTCTAGACGCCCGAGCAGCCCGTCGAACGTATCGGAGAGTTCCTTGATCTCGTCATCCGGGCCGGTCATCGCCAGGCGCTCGTGCAAGTTGCTGGCGGAGATGCGCTGGGCCGCTGTCGTGACCATCCGCAGCGGACGCAGCATCCTCCCGGCAACCAGCCAGCCAAGCCCGACGGAGATCACCGTCATGACCGCCAGGGCAATCCCGGACATCACCAGGAGGCTGTGCAATGCGGCACCGCGCTCCTGAATGGCCTGCGCCTGAGCCGCCAAGGCCGCCGCCCGCTGCTGCCCCGGCAGCACGCCAGGGCTGCCGGGGCCCGTGCCCGAGCGCCGGCCGGTCACCGGAAACCTGGTATCCGCCAGCCAGTAGGTCAGACCAAGCAAACCAGTCCCGGACGCGAGGAACAGGCCGCTATAGACCACAGTGAGATAAAGCCGGAAGCTGCGACGCCGCAGGCCGAGCCGCAAGCCCAGGCTGGTCAGGAAAGCCGCCATCGTCAGGTCGCGTTCTTCAGATGCGGTAACCGTGATCGATGGTCTCGATAACCGGCGGATCACTGAGCTTGCGGCGCAGCCGCCTGACCGTCACCTTGACAACGGTGCTGAACGGATCGGCCATCTCGTCCCACACCCGCTCGAGCAACTCCTCAGCAGACACGACCCGGCCCCGGGCGGCCAGCAGCAATTCCAGGACAGCGAGTTCCTTCGGAGTCAGGTCAAGCCGCCGCCCCCCGCGGCAAGCTTCCCGCCGGGACGAGTCGAACGTCAGGTCACCCCTGACCAGGACCGGCGGCAGCGCGGGCTCGGCGCGGCGCAGCAACGCGCTAATACGGGCAACGAGCTCAGCGAAGGCGAACGGCTTGGGCAGGTAGTCGTCGGCGCCCTTGCCGAGCCCGTCTACCCGGTCCTCGACCGAACCCGCAGCGGTCAGCATCAGCACCCGGGCCCGGCACCCCGCGGCAACGATCCCGGCACATACCTCATCACCGTGCAGGCCGGGCAGATCCCGGTCGAGCACGATCACGTCGTAGTTCGTGAAAAGCGCCCGGTCAAGCCCGCTCCGGCCGTCGAGGGCAACGTCCACGGCCAGCTGCCTCCTGCGCAGCCCGGCGGCAACCGTCTCGGCCAGCTCCGGGTCGTCTTCGACCACCAGCACCCGCACCATCACTCCTGTCCACGACGCTGAGACACGCACGCGCGGTGTCTGTGCCCAGGCCGCCAGGGCCGTGAACAGCACGCCCAGCGGCCGATGCCCCATCATGCCTCACCCGGCGGTGACAACACGGTGACAGCACGGCCACAGCCGAAGCCAGACCGCGCCAGCACCGAGATTCCTGGTCCGAGACCTGCAGCCGGGCAGCGTTGAAGTGCCAGGACTCGGCGAGCACCTTCGCGCCGTGCAGGTGGCGGGCCGCGGCGAGCAGTCCGTTTGAGCATCGAGGTTGGACGGGAGCCGCTGGCGTCCGTGTGGTCAGGCTGCGTGCCGACGCTGCTGCGAGAGTCCAGTCAGCGAGTGAGATGCCAAACTCGATGCCCAAGCGCCAAACATCGTGCAAAGTCACACCTCGATGACGCTCGCGGCGATCCGCATGGCTACTTGACACTATCGAATGTAAGTTCGATAGTGGATCTGTGAGAGCGGAGAACGCGCAGGTCACGTCGTTGTCTCCGCGGCAGGTCGGGGACCGGATGCCGCCCGGCGGCAGGATTCCGGCTGCCAGCGGCATGCGGCCCGGTGGCTGCGTAATTCCCGGTGTTGGCCTGCCATCCGGGGACGCAGCGCTTTGCGGTACTGACGTGCTGCCGGTGCTCCCCGCGCTGCGGGAGTTGCTGCCCGGCGGGCTGCAGCGCGGGTCGGTGGTGGCAGCGGGGGACTGCAGCCTGCTCTGCCTTGTGCTCGCCGCCGGGGCATCGATCGCCGGGGGATGGTGCGCGATAGCCGGGCTGCCGGATCTCGGCGTGGTGGCGGCGGCGGACGCCGGCCTGGATCCCGGCCGGCTGCTGCTGATCGCGGACCCTGGCGAGGGCTGGCCGCAGGTGGTGGCATCCCTGCTTGATGGCTGTGAGCTGGTTCTCCTGCGCCCGCCGGCCCGGCCGTCCGCTCAGGTTCGCCGCCGTCTTGAGGCGGTAGCGCGGCGGCACGGCGGGGTCCTGGTGGTGGCGGGGGACTGGGACGGCGCGCAGTGCCGGCTGATCGTGGCCCGCCAGGAGTGGACCGGGATCGGGTCCGGCCACGGACGGCTGCGTGCCCGCCTGGTGCAGGTGGTGGCGGACGGGCGGGGCGCGGCCGCGCGGCCGCGCGCCCGGTGGCTGTGGCTGCCGGGTCCGGATGGCGCCGTGGCCGTCGTGGCCACAGGCATCGGCGGGCTGGGCATCGGCGGGCTCGCTGGCCGGGACGGGGAAACGGGCGGGGTCGCCTCGCCCTGGCGCGGGATGAGCGCGGGATGAGCAAAGCGCGTGGCGCGCCACGGCGGGTGCTGGCCGTATGGTGCCCTGACTGGTCGCCCGATGTACCGGATGCCGGCCCGGAGGCGCGGGCCTTCGAGCAGGTGGTGGCCGCGGTTGCGGAGTTCTGCCCGCGGGTGGAGGTGGTACGGCCAGGGATTTGCGCCATCGGCGCCGGGGGACCAGCCCGGTACTTTGGTGGCGAGGAAGCACTCGCCAGGAAGATCACGGACGCGGTGGCTGCCCTCGGTATCGTCTGCCGGGCAGGGGTCGCTGACGGCTTGTTCGCCGCCCAGCTCGCTGCCCGTGCCCCTCCCCGTGACCCCGCCGGGGCTTCTGCCGGGACCGGGACGCCGGGGGTGATCGTGACGCCGGGGGTGATCGTGACGCCGGGCGCGACGCCCGCTTTCCTGGCCCCTTACCCGGTCAGCGTGCTGGGCGTCCCCGTGCTCGCCGATCTGCTGCCGCGGCTGGGAATCCGGACGCTAGGGGATTTTGCCAGGCTGCCGGTGGCCGATGCGGCGAACCGGTTCGGGGTGCCGGGCGCGCGCGCCCACCGGCTGGCACGCGGCCTGGACCCCCGCCCGCTGACGCCCCGCCAGCCATCAGCTGACCTCTCCGTGCATATCGACTTCGATCCGCCAGCCGGCCAGGCCGAGCCGGTGGTGTTCGCCGCGAAGGCGCTCGCCGGGCGGATGCAGGCCGGCCTCGCCGCCCGCGGGCTGGCCTGCGTCCGGGTACAGGTGCAGGCAACATGTGCGGACGGGCGGGACATTACCCGGCTCTGGCGGCATGACGGGCTGCTGTCGGCGCTGGCAGTGGCCGAGCGGGTGCGCTGGCAACTGGACAGCTGGCGGGCCAGCCAGGACGCGGGGCGCAGTGATGCTGGGCGCAGTGATCCTGAGCGCAGTGGGCCTGGCAAGAGGGATCCAGGCGAGGCCAGCCCGGCCGGCGGGATCATCCGGCTAAGGCTGGTTCCCGATCAGCTGGTGCGCGACGAGGGCCGCCAGCTCGGCCTCTGGGGGGACGCCGTGATCAGTGACCGGGTTGCCCGGGCGGCGACCAGGGTGCAGGCCATGCTGGGGCATGAGGCAGTGATGCGGCCCGTGCTGGCCGGCGGGCGCGATCCCGCCGAGCAGGTGACGCTGGTGCCTTTCGGTGATTCCAGGGCGCCCCTCCTTCCGGCGGGCCGTCCGTGGCCGGGGCGGATTCCCGCTCCTGCTCCGGCCACGGTCTACCCGGTGCCGCTGGCTGCCCGGGTTACCGACGATGCGGGGGATGCGGTGACGGTCACCGGCCGCGCCGAGGCCTCCGCGCCCCCGGCTCGGTTGTCGGCGGGCGGCGGACCGTGGCTGACGGTCACCGCCTGGGCCGGCCCATGGCCGGTCAGCGAGCGGTGGTGGGCCGCGGCGAGTGCGCGCCGGCGTGCCCGGTTCCAGCTGGTCACCGGGGACGGCAACGCCTGGCTGGCGGCTGTGCAGGACGGCCGGTGGCTGATAGAGGCCAGCTACGACTTAACTGTCGACGCTACGGCCAGCTGTTGAACGTCGCCCCGGTGAACTTGCGGTGTCACGTGGCTTGAACAGAACGGGGCCGACGGCGGCCTCACGAGTCGCGCAGCTACTCGGACACTTCGTACGCCAACAGGTCGGCGTTCGCTCGGCGGCTCTGTTCGCAGCGAAGGAAGGTTTGATCGCCTCAGACGTGAGCGACTATCAGAAGGGTCGACGGCGTATAGTAGGAGCCGAGTTCGCCCCAATTCGTATCTTGGCCAGGCACCGATTCAAGCCACGAGAACCGGCTCACCAGTTGGCCGAGAAGGCACTTGATTACCAAGCGCACGAGCGACTGCCCGATGCACGAGTGCGTGCCGAAGCCGAACGAGAGGTGGCGGCTTATACCACGGACTCGGAATTCGTCCGCGTCATCGAAGCGATCGGAGTCGTGGTTCCCACTCAGGTACCAGAGGTTCACCGACGAGCCGGCCGGAATCGTCACACCCCGTAGCTCCACGTCAGCAGTGGTGACACGAGGGAGGCCTTGGACGACGCCTTTGAGGCGGATCAACTCCTCGATGACGTCACTCGGACCGTTAAAGTCGAGTTGGGACGGATCCGACTTCAACATCTGCCACGCTGTGCTTCGATCGAGCAGGCCGGACACAACGCTGGGGTACATGTGCCCCTGCGTGCTCACGCCGCCTGCTAGCAACGGCGGCATGGTCGAGCGGCGCCATGAGCCCGCGGTGCAAGGTTGCCATCGTGATGGGCAAGTCCGACGAGGGTGGCGAGCCACACCGCCAGCAGTCGATGGTCGTCGTACCGCTCGAAATACCAGGTGTGATCGTCCAGCGATCGACGAGCGTCTTCGGCTACGACGACAGCGGGCATGGTGGCCACGCGGAGATCGTTTACCGCAACGTTCGTGTACCCCGCGAGAATCTGCTCGGCGAGTTGCACGGCGGCTTTGCGGTAGCCCAGGCCAGACTCGGTCCGGGGCGGATACATCATGCGATGCGGTTGATCGGCATGGCGGAGCGCGCTTTCGAGCTCATGTGCCAGCGATCGCTAGTCAGATTTCCCTTCGGCCGTGCGATCGCGGAGCAGGGCGTCTTCCGGGACTGGGTCGCCGACGCGCGCATCCGCATCGAGCAGGTTCGCCTCCTCGTGCTCAAGACCGCGTGGCTGATGGACACGGTGGGAAACAGGGGTGCCGCTACCGAGATCTCCGCGATCAAGGTGGCCGCACCAGCGATGGCGACCTGGGTCATCGACCACGCCATCCAGGTGCACGGCGGGATGGGGTTCAGCCAGGACACCCCGCTCGCGGAAATGTACGAGCAGGCGCGGATGCTCCGTATTGCCGACGGCCCGGACGAGGTTCACAAAATGGCGCTGGCTCGTCGCGAGATCAATCGATTCCGAGTTGCACCCACGACATGACGACCTCTCGAGCCGAGCCCACTGACAACGAGATTCGTCGGGTGGCTCTGGACATGTTCTCGGCGGCCGGTTATGACGGGACCTCTGTACGCGCCATCGCTGAGGGTGTGGGCATCAAGGCGTCGAGCCTGTACAACCACTTCTCCTCGAAGGAGGCGATCCTGTGGGACATGACCGCATCAGCCTTGGCCGCGCTGTATGGGCAGTGGCGGGCGGCAGAAGCCGAGCTGAGCGATCCGACACCCACCGAGCGACTCGCCGCATTCATCCGCTCACAGGTGTCATTCCACATCGACAGGTACCGCGAGGCCGTGATCATCAACGCCCAGCTCGGGCGACTATCGCCCGATCACTTCGACAGGGCCGTCGGCCTCCGCAAGGAATACGAGGACGTCCTCACCCGCATCGTCCAGTCCTGCGTCGCAGCCGGTGGGTCTGTGCCGGACGTCCGGGTAACCGTCTTCGCCCTGCTACAGATGACTACTGCGATCGCGACATGGTACCAACCAGACGGTCCGATGAGTGCTGACGCGATTGTCGATCATTACATTGCGCTGGCCTTGAAATTGGTCGCACCGGCTTGATCCGGATGCCGCGGGCTGTCGGCTCATGGTGTTCTCGGCGGTCACTGGCACCGGCGCGTCGGGCATCACGAGCCTCCGTTACGTTCCCGGCGGTGCGCCGTGCATAGCTGGCGGCCGTGCGTAGGTGGCTGCTGTGGCGCTGTGCAGCGGCCGGAAGCCGGCCCGAAGGTAGAGGTTGATGTCGCTGCCGACCTTGACCCGGTCGCAGCCGGATGCCGCTAGGCGGCCGAGCCCGGTGGCGAGGATATGGCTGGCGATCCCGCGGCCGCCGTGCGGTTCCTCGGTCCGCATGGGCTCGACCAGCCCGACCCGCGTGACAGGGTCAGCCCAGAACAGGCCGTAGCCGGCCGTCTGGCCATCCGGTGCCTCAACCATCAGGTCCAAGTCAGGCCGGTAGAGCGAGCACCACCCAAGCCGTTTACCCACCTCGGGGCCGTTGCGTGCGACCATGGGATGCGGCCGGCCGGGAGTGTCGGCCCGCGACATGAGCCGGTAACCCGGCGGCAGGGCTGACACAGCCGGGCGGCGGGCGGCCTCGAGCCAGCTCGCGACAACGCCGGCTTCGCTGGTTGCCCGCAACCCGGCGCCGGCAAGCTCGCTGATCGCGGCGGCGTCGTCCTTGCGCACCGGAAACTCGACGGTCGTCGAGCCCAGCGCGCCTGCCCGGCCGAGCGCCTCCTGCCATACCGTGCGCTCGTAGCCGGGATCGTCTGGCAGCACGAGCGCGTCGCACTGGATGCTGGGCCCCCAGTCGGTGAGGATGACCGCGGCCAGCGGCTCGTCCTGCTCATCGACCCAGAACAGCTGGCCATGCCGATCGGTTGACCGCTCCCGGCGCGACCACCACTGGACGTCGGCCGCCTCCCAGATGCCGCCGGTAGCCGACGTCAGGCGCATCCGCTGCAGCAATGCCGTCGCTAGCCGAAGGTACTCGGAGCCGGTTGCCAGCACCTTCCGGCCAGCCCGCGACGTCCCCTGCACGGTCCCATGGTCCTACCGTCCCATGGTCGCGCTCAATTCATTTTCGGAACGCGAGTCGACGAAACTTCGCAGCGGGCGGCCACGGCCGGTACTGGCGCGTCGCCCTCGCAACGGCCACGCACCTGCGGCTCGGCAGGCGTGTACCTCCTGGTGCGGCAGCCGCCCTTTACTACTGGGCCGACGTTGGCCGCCAGGTCTTCATAGGCAGGCTGGAGCTCGTCCCACCGCGCGTCGGCGTCGCAGCGCTCACGCCCGGCGAGGTGGGCGGCGAGATCTTCGACATGAACCTGGATCCCCGCGCCATAGGCGGCGAGTCATCTGGTACTCCTTCGCTCGCGTTCGTACCTCCGCCACATCGCCGCAATAACCAGAATCAGTCGGCCTACTTACGCACTCTTTCGTCACCCTGCGTCTCGGCCAGCCGCCGGGTAAGGTAGCGCCGTTCCACGTCGGTGGGCGCTAGAGCGAGTGCTTCCCGGTAGGCGGCGGCCGCCTCGTCGGTTCGGTCGAGGCGTCGCAGCAGGTGTGCCCGGGTGGCGGGCAGCAGGTGGTAGCTGGCCAGCGCGCCTGCGCCTGCCAGGTGTTCCACCAGGGCGAGACCGGCAGCGGGGCCGTCGGCCATGGCCACGGCGACTGCTCTGTTCAGCTCGACCACCGGCGACGGAATCATCATGACCAGCCGGCCGTAGAGCAGCGCGATCTGCGCCCAGTCCGTCTCGCCGGCGCTGGCGGCGGTGGCGTGGCAGGCCGCGATGGCCGCCTGCACCTGGTACGGACCCGGCCGCCCGCGGCGCAGTGCGGTGTCCAGCAGCCGCGTCCCTTCGGCGACCCGGTCCGCGTCCCAGCTGCCGCGGTCCTGGTCCTCGAGCAGAATCAGGTCACCGGCGTCGTCGAGGCGGGCGGCGCGGCGGGCGTCGTGCAGCAGCATGAGCGCGCGCAGGCCGCGCACCTCGGGCTCGTCTGGCATCAGGTCAGCCAGCGTGCCGGCCAGCCGGATCGCCTCAGCGCAGAGGCCCTGCCGCACCAGGTCGGCCCCTGCGGTCGCGGCGTAGCCCTCGCTGAACAGCAGGTACAGCACGCCGAGCACGCCGCCGAGCCGTTCCGGCAGCAGGTGACCGGGCGGCACCCGGTAGGGAATGCCGGCGTTGCGGATCTTCTGCTTGGCACGCACGAGCCGCTTGGCCATCGTCGGCTCGGGCACCAGGAACGCCCTGGCAATCTCGGCCGTGCTCAGCCCGGCGACGGTACGCAGCGTCAGCGCGACCCTGGCCTCCAGTGCCAGGGCTGGATGGCAGCAGGTGAAGATCAGCCGCAGCAGGTCGTCGCTGATGCCGCTGTCACCGGATTCGCCGTCCCGCTCGCTGAACTCCCGCAACTCTGCCGCCTCCCGCAGTTTCGCGGCCTCGACAGCCGACCGCCGCAGCCGGTCGAGGGCCAGGTTCCTAGCCGTGGTGGTGAGCCACGCACCGGGGCGGTGCGGGACGCCGTCGCGCGGCCAGCGCTCAAGCGCGCGGGCGAAGGCGTCCTGCACGCACTCCTCGGCCAGATCCCAGTCCCCCGTCATCCGGATCAGGGTCGCCACGATGCGGCCCGACTCCTGCCGGAAGACGGCGGCGATCTCGGCGTCGGACGGCATGATCAGTCCTCCGCGAACGGCCTTACCTCGACCGCGCCGAACCGGGCGCACGGGTGCCGTGCCGCGATCTGGATCGCCTCGTCGAGGTCGGCGCACTCGACTATGTCGTAGCCGGCGATGTACTCCCTGGTCTCGGCGAACGGGCCGTCGGACAGCAGCACCTCGTCGCCGCGCGTCCGGACCGTCGTCGCGTCCCGGACCGGCCGCAGTACGGAGCCGTCCAGCCGCTCCGGCTCACCGGGCAACTGGCGGGAAATGTTGTCGCGAGGTCGCGGCCACCGTCGGCAAGCGCTCGCTGGCCGCGACGCCTGAGTAACGTTGGGAAGGCTGAGCGCAGCCGCCGCGTTACCGGTGCGGAAGGGCTTTGGCCCCGGGGCGCCGTGTGCGCCTCTATAGGCGATAGCTAGCGGAGGTGAGGGTGACCATGGCGCTGCCGTATGACTTCGCGCCGAAGTTCCAGGACTACGCCCGGCCCGAGATCCTCGTCACGACCGAGTGGGTGGCCGAGCATCTCGATGACCCTGGTCTTGTCGTTGCCGAGTCCGACGAGGACGTGCTGTTGTACGAGACCGGCCACATTCCCGGCGCGGTGAAGCTCGACTGGCACACCGAGCTCAACGACCCTGTCACCCGCGACTACGTCGACGGTGCGGGCTTCGCACGGCTGATGTCGGAGAAGGGTATTGCGCGGGACACCACGCTGGTCCTTTACGGTGACCGGAATAACTGGTGGGCGGCGTACGCGCTGTGGGTGTGCAAGCTGTTCGGCCATCCGGACGTGCGTCTCCTCGACGGCGGCCGGACAAAGTGGATCGCCGAGGGCCGGCCGCTGGAAACCGGGGCGCCGCAACGGCCCCACGCCGGCTACCCGGTCACCGAACGCGACGACACGAAGATCCGGGCGTTCAGGGACCAGGTCGTGGCGCATCTCGGCAAGCCAATGATCGACGTGCGCTCCGCCGGTGAATACACCGGCGAGCTATTGCACATGCCTGACTATCCGCAGGAAGGTGCCCTCCGCGGCGGGCATATCCCGGGCGCCAGGAACGTCCCGTGGTCGCGCGCCGCCGCCGCCGACGCCACCTTCCGCACCCGCGAGGAGATTGAGGCGATCTACGCCGGTGAGATGGGACTGCGCCCGGACGACGACGTCGTGGTCTACTGCCGGATCGGAGAGCGGTCCAGCCATACCTGGTTCGTGCTTCACTACCTGCTGGGCTATCCCCAGGTGCGCAACTACGACGGGTCCTGGACGGAGTGGGGAAACACCGTCCGGGTTCCCATCACCCGAGGTGAGAATCCGTGACCGCCGGCACGCTCAATCCCCGCCTGCAGGAGATCGCCGAAGACTTCGGCGCCGTCCCGGACAAGGAGCGGCTGCAGCTGCTGCTGGAGTTTTCCCGCGAGCTGCCGCCGCTGCCCGCCCGGTACGCTGAGCATCGCGAGCTGCTCGAGCAGGTACCGGAGTGCCAGTCGCCGCTCTTCCTAG
>PMSW01000055.1 GCA_003168215.1 Actinomycetota bacterium | reverse complement strand
ACCCGATGCCGCTACTGCTGACAACGCAGCATGAGGTGGTTTGAAGCCTCCCCTGCAGGGCGGCTCCGGAGGGCCACAATCCTCCATCGTCCACGCAGCACCGCATCAAGGGCTCTACCTACATCAAGCCCCTCCGCGTTCGGGACACACGCAAATGATCAAGGACCCGACCACCGGAACCGGCGATCAGGCCCTTGACCTGCTACTTCTCCAGTAGCCCCGACCGGATTTGAACCGGCGCCGCCGCCTTGAGAGGGCGGTGTCCTAGGCCGCTAGACGACGGGGCCAGGTGCTGTGCGAGCGGACGACCGAACCGCGACGCGAGCCAAGGCTAGCGTACCGGCCAGAGCGCGCCAAACGGCCGCCTGCGCTACCGAACTGTTGCCGGCCAAGCCGCATGTTCGGGGAAAAACGTGGTAACTAACCCGCCATGGCGACCTTCATAATAATCCTGATCATTGTCGGACTCATCGCCGGCGCGATTGCCCGGCTGCTCGTCCCTGGCCGGGACAGCATCGGAATCCTGGGCACCATCCTGCTCGGCATAGTGGGATCGTTCCTCGGCGGGTTCATCGAGAACCTGTTCCAGTACCACCGCCTGGCGGTCCACCGGTGGCACACGACCGGCATCATCGGCTCGATCATCGGCGCGATAGTGCTGCTGCTCCTGCTGCGCGTGACCGGGCTCGAAGGCAGCCGTCGCCGCCGTCGCGCCTGACCTGCGCCACCCATACTGGCTGGATCGCCGAGCGCAACGGCGCTCGGCGATCCCCGGCTGCGGCTGATCGGCATCGACCCGCCCGGCTATGGCGGATCGACAGCTCAGCCTGGCCGGCAGATGGCCGGCAGCGCGGCGGCCGCCATGAGGTGCGGCTGTTTGCCCTGGGGCTTCGACCTGGGCGCCATCGGCGTGCCGGTGCAAATCTGGCGCGGGCTGCGCGACGCGTCGGTGCAAAGCGCCCACGGACGATGGCTCGCCGAGAGGGTCCCCGGCTGCCGACGCCCACTTCCCGAGGCCGACGACCATGCCACCATCGCGGCCGGCCACGCCTCACAGGCTTATGACTGGCTCATCGCCCAGGCAACTGCAGCGAACGCGTGAAACCTGTCACCGCAACAGCTCTGCCGGTGACCCTGGGCTGGGGTACCAGGACTCGAACCTAGACTAACGGGGCCAGAACCCGTCGGGCTGCCAATTACCCCATACCCCATCGGACCGGGCAACCAATGCCCCGCTCGCGCCTGTGCAGCATAGCCGAAGCCGCGCCCCGCGGCCAACGAGAACCCCGCCCCGCCGCAGCAGTCCGCGCCGGGACCACGCAGGAGGCATGATCAGGGCACGGCGGCGGCATCCGCAGCCCCGCTGTAGAGCCAGCAACGCGCCACGTGGCCGGGGCCCACCTCGATATCCTCCGGATGCTGCGCGCAGATATCCATCGCGAACGTGCAGCGGGTCCGGAACCTGCATCCAGTGCCGATCGCCACCTCGCGGTGCTCGGCAGTTCGCGCGGCGCGCGCCGACTGCCGCTGCTCGCGCGCTGCCGCCAGCGACTCGCGCGTGGCCGTCGGATCAGGTGCCGCGTTCGCGAGGATCTGGGTGTAGGGATGCGACGGGTGCAGTATTACCTCGTCGCTCGGGCCCCGCTCGACGATCTCGCCCTTGTACATCACCATAATCTCGGACGAGAAGTGCCGCGCGGTGGCCAGGTCGTGCGTGACGTAGAGCAGCGCGAGCCTGCGGTCCCGCTTCAGCCGGTCGAGCAAGTTAAGGATCTCCAGCCGGATAGAGACGTCGAGCATCGACACCGGCTCGTCGGCTAGCAGGACATCGGGATCGGTGGCCAGCGCCCGCGCGATGGCCACCCGCTGCCGCTGGCCGCCGGACAGCTCATGCGGGTGCTTCCCGGCGATCTCCTCCGGCGGGGTGAGGTTGACCGATCGCAGCAGGTCATGAACGGCCGACTCCATGGCCGGCCCGCGCACATGTCCTTGCCGCAGTGACAGCGGCCTGACCAGGTGATGACGGACGGTGTGCATCGGGTTCAGGGAAGCGAACGGATCCTGAAAGACGAGCTGCACCTTATGCCGGTATGCCCGCAGCGCAGAGCCGCGCCGGCCCGCTGGCTTGCCGTCCAGCAGGATCTCGCCCGACCTCCTGCGCACCAGCTGGCTGAGCGCCCGGACGACCGTCGACTTCCCGCTGCCGCTCTCGCCCACCAGCGCCAGCGTCTGCCCCTCGGCGAGCCCGAACGACAGCCCGTCCACCGCGCGGAACTTAGCTCCGCCGCGCTGGCCGAACTCAACGGTGAGGTTCCGGACCTCAAGGACGCTCACTGCTCGCCTCCCGCAGCGTCCGCGGTCACCGCGGGCGTGCCGCCGGCCGCACGCCCGTCGAGTTCCGGCGGCGGCCCTTGCGGCCGGTAATCCGGATTGTGCAGATGGCAAGCAACGCTCCAGCCGTCCGTGCCCGCCGCGCCGTCCTGCAAGGTGCCGTCATGCCCGGCCGCGTCGTCATAGCCGGTGCCGCCGGGCTGCCCAGCGAGCCGCTGTAGTGCCGGATGAACGTCCAGGCACGGGCCGAAGCCATATTCGCACCGCGGCTGGAACGGGCAGCCGGGAAAGTCGTCCCGCAAGTCCGGCGGCGTGCCCGGCACGCCCCGCAGCTCGCGGCGGGCGCCCCGCATATCAGGGAACGAGCGCAGCAGCCCCAGCGTGTACGGGTGCGCCGGATCCGTGCCTACCTTCTCTGACGGTGCGTACTCGATGGTCTCGCCCGCGTACATCACGGCTAGCCGGTCGCTGATCTCCAGCAGCAGCGACAGATCATGGGTAATGAAGATGACGCTGAAGCCGAGCTCCTCGCGGAGCCGCTCGATCTCGTCGAGTATCTCCCGCTGCACGACGACGTCGAGCGCGGTGGTCGNNGTCGGCTCGTCCATGATGACAATCTCCGGCTCAAGCGCGAGCGCCATCGCGATCACCACTCGCTGCCGCATGCCACCGGAGAGCTCATGCGCGTACCCGTGCACCCGGCCCGGGTCGATCCCGACCATGTCGAGCAGCTCACGCGACCGCGCGTGCCGGGCGCGCCGGCCCATCTCGGGGCGATGAGCCCGGAAGATGTCGTCGAATTGCGTGGCCAGGCTGGCGACCGGGTTGAGCGCGTTCATCGCGCTCTGGAACACCATCGAGATCTTGTTCCACCGCAGTGCCCGCAGGTCCGCGCTGTTCAGTGCCATGATGTCGACAGCGTCGCCGCCAGCCGGGAAGAACGTGATAGATCCGCCGGTCAGCTCGGCCGGCGGCCTGAGCATCCTGGTCAGCGCGTAGGCCAGGGTGGATTTGCCGCAGCCGCTCTCGCCCGCGATGCCGAGCACCTCGCCGCGGCGCAGCTCGATGGTGACGTCACGGACGGCACGGGTGGGGCGCGGCCCGGCGTACTCGACGCAGACCCCGGTTGCCCGCAGGACCACGTCGTCGACGGCGGTAGCCCAGCCCTGCTCACGGGCGCGGCGGGCTTCGCCGTATTCCCCGGCCAGCTGCCCGGCGCTGCTGGCTTGGCCGGCTAGTTGCGCAGCGCGGCCGGCCTGGCCGGCGGTCTCCGCGCTCACGCCTGTGCCGCCTGACGCCGGCTGCCCCGGGGCTTGCGCGCGCGGTAGACCCGCAGCCGTGGGTTGAGTAGCCCGTCGAGGCTGAAGTTGATCAGCGCGAGGCCCATGCCGAGCAGCGCGATACACAGTCCCGGCGGGATGAACCACCACCAGGCGCCGCTGGAGAGCGCCTCGGCATTGTAGGCGATGTTCAGCATGTTCCCCCAGGTCAGCAGGGTTGGATCGCCGAGGCCGATGAACGCGAACGTCGCCTGGGTGAGGATCGCGAAGATCATGGAGAAGATCAGGTTGGACACGATGATCGGCAGTTCGTTCGGCAGGATCTCGACCAGTACGATCCGCCAGTCGCGTTCGCCCGACGCGCGGGCGGCCAGCACGTACTCGCGGTTGCGCACCGAGAGCGTCTGCGCCCGCAGCACCCGCGCGGACGCTGCCCAGCTGACCAGCGCGATGATGACGATCATCGCGGTCAGGCTGTTCGACTTCGTGTAGGCCAGGATCACGATCACGAGCGGCAGGGTGGGGATCACCAGTACGACGTTCGACACTACCGACAGGCTCTCGTCGATGATCCCGCCCGCGTAGCCGCCGCCGATGCCGATGCCGATCGAGATGAGAGTGGCCAGCAGCCCCGCGCCCGCCCCGATTTCCAGCGATGCCCGCGTGCTGTACACAAGCTGCGCGAAGACGTCCTGCCCGATCGAGGTGGTGCCAAGCCAGTGCGCAGCGGACGGATGCCCGTAAATGACACCGGTGATGCCATTCGGGTCCTGCACGAAGAACGGCCCGATCCCGCCGAGCAGGACAAAGAACCCGACGATGCACAGGCCGACGACGAGCCTGGGCGACCGGAGGATCTCGCGCAGCCTGCGGGTCACGCCCTCGGCGGCCTCGGGCAGCGGTGCTCCCGGGTCTGCCGACGCCGTGACAACGCCCGCGGCGGTCACCGGGACAGCCTCGTCCGCGGGTCCACGAAGCCGTGCAGCAGGTCGACGATGAGGTTGGCGCCGAGGACGGCGAATGTGATCACCAGGAAGATCCCTTGCATCAGCGGGAAGTCATCGTTGCCTACCGCGGTCACCAGCTGGAAGCCGATCCCCGGGTAGGAGAACACGTACTCCATCGCGATCGCGCCGCTGACCACGAAGCCGAGCGAGATCGCGAATCCGGAAATGCTCGGCAGCACGGCATTGCGGGCCGCGTAGCCGATCATGATCCGGCGCGGCCTGAGGCCCTTGGCCTCGGCCGCGACCACGTAGTCGTCCGACAGGGTCGACACCATCATGTTCCGCATGCCCAGCAGCCATCCGCCGACCGAGCTGATCACGATGGTGAGCGCGGGCAGGATGGCATGCTGGATCGCCGAGCCGATGAATGTGAAGTTCCAGCCGACGTTGATGAACGAGTTCGTGTTGTACCCCTGGCCCGCCGGGAAGATGTGCCACACGTTGGTGGCGAACACGAAGACCAGGATCAGGGCGAGCCAGAAGTACGGCATCGCGGTCAGCAGCGTCGTGGACGGGATGATCGCTTCCAGCCTCGACCCGCGCTTCCAGCCGGCCAGCGTGCCGAGCGCGATGCCCAGCACGAAGCTGATCACGGTCGCCGTGCCGACCAGCACCAGCGTCCAGTAGATCGCGCTGCCGATCTCGGCACTGACCGGCGTGGGGAAGTTGCTGATCGACAGGCCGAGCCGCAAATGGGCGACGCCGTCGACGTATTGCCAGTACCGCTGGAAGATGTTCCCGCTGCCGAGGCCAAGCAGCCTGGTCAGCACCTGCTGCTCGCCTACCGGGACGGGACCTGCCTGCGACATCTTGGTGAGCAGGTCATCGACCGGATTACCGGGGATCAGCTGCGGCAGGAAGAAATTGACGGTCAGCGCCACCCAGGCGGCCAGCAGATAGAACCCCAGCTTGCGGAGCACGTAGCGCACGCCGGGCGCCTCCCTTCCCTTGCTGGTCTCGGCACCGCTGGCGCCGGCCCTGCCAACCCAGGCGCCCGCCGGGCGGAGAGGACCTTCGAGCGTCCCCTCCGCCCGGCGCTGCCGGATGCCCTCGGCAGGTCAGGCGCCGGCTGCCATGGTCACTTCGCCGGGACTAGCCGCGCCGCGATCCATCCCATGTCGGGCTGAATGTAGACGGCTGGTGCCCCGTAGGGGTTCGTCACGCTCGGATAGTTGGCCACTGCGTTGCCGTTGAACTCGATCTCGTCCTGCTGCTCGAAGAGCGGGATGAGCGGGAGGTCCTTGGTGAAGATGTTCTCGATCTTGTAGAAGTCCGGGTTCTGCACGGACGCGGACGTGGTGTCCGCGATCTGGCTCAGCAGCGTGTCCACCTCGGGGTTCTTGTACCGGCCGAAGTTGCCGACGGTGTCGACCTGCCCGATCGGCTTGGTGATCGTGCTGTCGAGAATCGAGTAGTAGTAAGACCACGGCGTCGGCGTGTAACCGAAGTTGTCCATCAGCAGCTGGAACTTGCCGGTGTCCTGGATCGACGTGAACTGGGTGTAGGCGGGCTGGTCGATGGTCAGGTTGATGCCGGCCGGCTTGAGCTCCTGCACCATGATCTGCAGGTCACTGAGGTAGTCGGTGTAACCGTTGACCATATCGACCGTCAGGTTCAGCGGCGTCTTGATTCCGGCCCTGGTCAGGATGCTCTTGGCCTTAGCGGCGCTGGGGCTGCCGAATGCGGCGCTGGCCAGCGCCGGGTCGAGCACGGAGTTGTAGTTCGGGGTAATCAGCGCTTCGGGGTTGGTTGGCGGCGCGTACCCGTTGTAGACGGTATTGCTGATGGACGTGCGGTTGACCGCGGCGCTGATCGCCTGGCGCACAGCCAGCTTCGAGGTCGGGCCGCTGACCAGGTTCGGCACCAGGAACGCCGTGGACAGCGGGATATCACTGACGACGAACTTCGGGTTCTTGGCGAGGTAGGTCTGCTTGATGTTCGGGATGAAACTGCCGGCCCAGTCGACCTCACCGGACTCAATGGCAGCGTCCGATGTCGTGTTGCCGCTGAAGGCGAGGAACCTGATCGTCTTGAAGTGCGGCAGGCCCGGCATGTAGTAGTGCGGGTTCGCGGTCAGGGTAAACACCTGACCGGAGAACTTGGACAGCTCAAACGCGCCGGTGCCAACGGGATGGGAGTTCAGGAACGTTGTCGGGTCCTTGACCGACTGCCAGATGTGCTGGGGCAGGATGTCGACCCGGCCGAGGGCATAGTAGGCGTCCGTGTAGGCCGACTGCTTGAAATTGATCGCCACCGTGTACGGGCCGCTGGTCGTCACGCTCTTCAGCGGCAGCGCGAACTTGTTGAGCGCGGCGTTCTTCAGCGCAAGGTTGAAGGTGTACGCGACGTCGGCGCTGGTGAACGGCTTACCGTCGGTCCACTTGACGCCGTGTCTGAGCTGCACGGTCAGTGTCTTCCCGCCGTCGGACCAGGCGTAGCTGGTGCCTAGCCAGGGATCGACGACGCCGGCCTTCGCCGTGTCGTAGAAGAACAGCGTCTCGTAGATCATCCCGTTCGTCGGGTCCTCGACGTTCGGCGAATAGGGGTTGAAGTCATCTTGGAAAGTGCCGGCCGCGCCGGTCGTGATCGTGAGCAGGCTACTGCTGCTATTGCTGCTCGCCGACGGGCTGCTGCTGCCGCTGCCTGCGGTGGTGCCGCCGCTGCTGCCGCAGGCGGCCAGCAGCATCGCGGCCGCAATGGCGGCAGGAGTACCAATCATTCGCGCGCGCCAGGGTCTTGACGACATGAGCGGTTCCTTCTTTCTATCGCCCTGGATTTTCCTTTGTTGTGGACTTAAGGCACGGCACAGCGGCGCCGCAGTGCGCGCGAATTACAGACGTCAAGGGCACCAGGCAATTGGCGTCGTGCTCAGTTATCCAGCCCGGGCCCGGCTGGGGGTGCCCGTCAAACCCGGATGTTCTGTGTTGACCTGAGCGAAGCACTATACCGGTTAAGTGTCAACCCTCCGGAACGACCGGCCAGGCCGGTGAGAGGTCTCGTTAATATCTCGATTCGATGTCGGAACAGATAAGCCGACTCGTTAACGGCTAGGCCGGCACGCCGGATGCGCGAGGCCGGGACGGCGCCCGCGGCGCCCGCCCCGTGCTGCCGCGCGGCGTGAGCACCGGCACTGCCTCCTCGAAATTGCCGGCCGCCGCGCCACCGGCCACCTGGATGAGCGTCTGCGCGGCGTGCGCGCCATAGGCCGCGACATCCCTGGTCAGCGCGGTCAGCGGCGGGTGCACGAGCTCGCAGAGCGGCGAATCGTCCCAGGCCACGATCGACAAGTCGGCCGGCACATCGAAGCCCATCTGCTGGACGGCGCTCAGCCCGGATACCGCCATGATGTCGTTGTCGTAGAGGATCGCCGTGGGCGGCCGCCTGGCCCGCAGCAGCCGCCTCGTCGCCGACGCTCCGTGCTCGCCCGTGTAGTCGGCTTCGACGCACACCGCGTCGGAGCCGGCCGATTGGGCTGCCTCCAGGAATGCATCCGTGCGGATCTTGGTGTGCCAGAACCGCGGGATACCGGTAACCCGTGCCAGCCGGGTATGACCGAGCCCGGTCAGGTACTCGACCACGGTCCTCATCGCGACCGCGTCATCCTGCCAGACGGCGGACAGCGCGCCGGCGCCCGCTGGCGTGCCGATCACGACCGAGGGCATGCGGAGCTCCTCCAGCACAGGCACCCGCTGATCGCCGATCTGTAGGTCGACGATGAATACCCCGTCCACCCGCCGCTGCGCCCACCAGGACCGGTACATCGCGATCTCGGCGGCCTGGTCCTCGGCGGTGGTGAGCAGCAGGGCCGTGTGCCCGCCGGACAGCTCCGCCTGGATTCCGGAGATCAGCTGCATGAAGAACGGCTCCATCCCGAGCAGGCGGGCGGGCCGGTCGATAACGAGACCGTAAGCGCCCGCCCGGCCGTCGGAAAGAGCGCGGGCGGCGCTGTTGGGCTCGAACCCGATCTCCTCCGCGATGGCCAGGATGCGCTGCCGCGTGGCGACCGAGACCCCGGGCTGGCCATTGAGCGCGAACGACACCGCAGCCTTGGTCACGCCCGCGATGCGGGCGATGTCGGTGATGGTCGGACGCTTCACCCAGTGCCTCCCGGCAGTGCCTGCCGGCACCTGGTACCGCCGCGGCCCCAGGTCCTTCCGCGAGCGCGCACCGTCGGCGGAACCCGTCCGACGGCTGCGCGGACCAGTCTAACGGCCAGGTGAGCCGGACCCGCTACGGGTGATTACGTGATCGCGCGCGCATCCCGTGCATTGACACTTAACCGGTATAGTGCTTCGATCTCACTGGCGCGCTTAGCCCGATCGCACTGACGCGCTAGCCCCGATCGCACTCGCGCTCACCCGATCGCACTGGCGCGGTCCCGGTCGCACTGGCCCCCTAGCCCATCTGCCTGCCGCCGTTCCGGCCTCCTAGAGGGGATCATCTCCTATGCGAAGGAACACCGCCAAGATCATTACCGACGGGCGGGCGGTCAGCTGGCTAGGCGCCAACTTCTGGTCCAGGACCGGCGGTCCCCTGATGTGGCGCAACTACGATCCGCAGACTGTCCGCGAGGAATTGCGGGTGCTGCGCGAGCACGGTCTCGGCATGACGCGCTCGTTCTTCTACTGGCCCGACTTCATGCCGGAGCCTGACCTGATTGACGAGAAAATGACGGCCAGGTTCGCCGACTTCCTCGACCGGCATTCCGAGGCCGGGATGACCACCGTTCCCACCTTCATCGTCGGCCACATGTCCGGGCAGAACTGGGACCCGCCCTGGCGGCACGGACGCGACCTGTACTCGGACGTGTGGATGGTCGCCCGGCAGGCCTGGTTCGCCGGGGAGATGGTCCGCCGCTTCAGCGCGCATCCGGCCGTCTGCGGCTGGCTGGTCACCAACGAGATGCCGATCTACGGCGGCAAGGACGCCCCGGCCGAGACCGTCGCGGCCTGGGCGCAGATCATCATCGACGCGGTCCGGGCGGCCGGCGGCAGCCAGCCCCTCTCACTCGGCGACGGCGCCTGGGGCATCGAGATCAGCGGCGAGGACAACGGGTTCTCGGTCGCTGACAGCGCCCGGCGGTGCGACTTCCTCGGCCCGCACGTGTACCCGGTCGGCGACGACCAATCCCGCCAGCACTACGCGGCCGCGTGGGCATGCGAGCTGGCCGGCACCTTCGGCAGGCCTGTCGTGCTGGAGGAGTTCGGGGTGAGCTCCGACTTCGCCTCCGACGAGAACGCCGCCCACTACTACCGCCAGGTGATGCACAACAGCCTGCTGGCCGGGGCGACCGGCTGGATCGGCTGGTGCAACTCCGACTACGACGACCTGTTCCGGCAGGATCCTTACGTTCAGCACCCCTTCGAGCTGCACTTCGGCCTGACCAGGTCCGATGGCACGCCGAAGCCGCAGCTGAGGGAGCTGAGGCAGTTCGCTGACCTGCTGGCCGCGATCGACATCGGGCACTGCGAGCGCGCTGACACCGACGCCGCCCTGATCGTGCCGTCCTACCTGGACACCAGGTACCCGTTCACCAGCCCGCGGGACCGGGCCTACGTACGCGAGTCGCTGGGGCAGGCCTACGTGGCCGCGCGGCTGGCCGACCTGCCGGTCGCGCTGACCAGGGAAAGCGACGGCATCGCCCGTGGCGCCCGGCTCTACCTGCTGCCGTCGGCCAAGCAGTTGCTCGGTCCCAGCTGGCATGAGCTCGAGGCCATCGCCGCCGACGGCGCGACGGTCTACGTCTCCTACTCGCCGGGCGACAACGGCCACCACCCGGGCCCGTGGTACGCGCACCTCAACGCCATGTTCGGCGTCCGGCACCAGTTGCGGAACGGCCTTGCCGACCCGATCACCGGCGAGCAGGTGACGCTGACCTTCGGCGCCGACTTCGGCACGCTGGCGGCCGGCACGGTACTCACCTTCAGCGTCGCAGGAAATTCGTGCGGCCGCGCCTACCTGCCGGTCGAGCCGGACGGCGCGGAGGTGATCGCGGTAGACGGCCACGGCAGGCCCGCGCTGCTGGTGCGCAGGGTCGGCACGGGCTCGGTCGTGCTGTGCACGTACCCGCTGGAGCACATGGCGGCGATGACGCCGCTGGTCAACCCCGAGGCGACGAGCACGCTCTACGACGCGCTCGCGGCGTATGCCGGGGTCAGCAGGCTGGTGACGGTCGACGATCCGCGGATTGCCGCCGATGTGATGGTGCGCTCCGATGGCGCGCGCTTTGCCTGGCTGGTCAGCCAGGCTGCGGAGCCCGTGACGGTCAAGCCCCAGCTGGCAGCCGGGCTCAGGCTGTGTGCACTCGGCGGCCCGGCGACCGGCGATACGGACGGGACCGTCACCCTGGGCCCGTTCGGCGTCAGTGTCTTTGCGCTGACCGCCACCGGCGGTCAGGCGCCCGCGTCACGGGGCTGACGTCCCATCCGGCAAGATCAGTTACGGGAGCCGCCAGATCGGGAGAGTGCGCACATGCCGTGGTTTGATCTGCCGCAAGCCGAACTCCGGGAATACCGCACCGCCGCCGCGGAGCCCGCCGGGCTGGACGGCTGGTGGTCGGCGCGGCTGGCCGGGGCGCGCGCGGCCGCGCAGCCGACCGCGCTCACCAGGTACCGGCCCGATGTCTACGGGCCGATGGCTGCCTACGACGTGGAGTTCTCCGGCGCCGGCGGTGACCGGGTCCGCGGCTGGTACCTGCGGCCGCCGGGCGCGGGCGACGAGCCGCTGCCCGTCGTGGTGCGGTTCATCGGCTACGGCGGCGGGCGCGGGCTGCCGTCCGACCACGCGCTGCTCCCGGCGGCCGGCTTCGCGACGTTCGTAATGGACACTCGCGGGCAGGGCGGCCGGTGGACCGTCGGCGCGACCGGCGACCTCGGCCCTGGCCCGGAGTACTCCACGGTCATGACCAGGGGCATTGCGACCCCCGAGAGCTATTACTTCACCAGGCTCTACGCAGACGCGGTACTGGCTGTCGAGACAGCGGCCGGCCTCGACGGCGTCGACGAAACCCGCGTCGCGGTCAGCGGCGGCAGCCAGGGCGGCGCGCTGGCGCTGGCCACCGCCGCGCTGCTCGGCGGTACGGTCGCCGTCTGCCACGCGGACATCCCGTTCCTGTGTGACATCGGCCGCGCCGTCACGCTGACCGGCAAGATGCCGTACGCGGAGATAGCCGAGTTCCTTGCCCAGCACGTCGGCCTGGTCCCGGTCGCGCTGGAGACGCTGCGCTACGTCGACTGCGCGCTGCTCGCCCGCAGGATCACCGCCGACTGCCTGCTCAGCGTCGGCCTGATGGACGAGGTATGCCCGCCGTCAACCGTGTTCGCCGCCTACAACGAGATCACCGCGCCGAAGGACATCGCGGTATCCCCGTTCGGGGTGCATGCGGTGCCGCCGGCCCACCTGGAGCGCCAGCTAGCGCACCTGCGGGACCGCATCGGCAGCTGACCGGCCCGGCCAGACCAGGCCGCCGCCAGGGCGAGGCCACTGCCAGGGCGAAGCGGCCGCCGCCGTCAGGACGAGGCCAGCCGTCAGGACGAGGCAGCTGCGGATGCCAGGCCGATCGCGTGCTCCAGGCGGGCGACCGCGCGGTCGCGGCCGAGTAGCTCGATGGACTCATACAGCGGCGGGGAGATCCGCCGTCCGGTCACCGCGACCCGGACCGGGGCGAACGCGGGACGCGGCTTCATCCCGAGTTCCCCGAGCAGCGCGTGCTTCAGGGCGGCCTCGATCGCCGCCGCGCTCCATGGCCCGGTGCCGGCCAGCGCCGCGCCGGCGGCCTTCAGCGTGCGCTCGGACCCGGCCGTCAGCGACTTCGCGGCGTCGTCGGGATCGACGGCGAAGTCCTCGTCGCTCACCAGCAGGAACCCGAGCAGCGCTGCCGCCTCGGTGAGCCGGGAGATCCGGGTCTGGATCAGCGGCGCCGCGGCCGCCACCAGCCGTGCCTGCGCCGCGGCCGGCGGATCGGCCACCAGCCCCGCGCGCTGCAGGAACGGCGTGATCCGGGCGAGGAAGTCGGCCGGGTCCAGTGCCCGGATCTTGTCTCCGTTCATCGACTCGAGCTTGCGCAGGTCGAACTGGGCCGCGTTCTTATTGACCCTGGCCAGGTCGAACTCGGCCGCCATCTCGGCCAGCGTGAAAGACTCCCGGTCCTCCCCCGGTGACCAGCCGAGCAGGGCAAGGTAATTGCACATTGCCTCGGGCAGGAAGCCTTCCTCCCGGTACCAGTTCACCGACGCGACGCCGTTGCGCTTGCCCAGCTTCTGACCGTCCTGCCCGAGCACGTACGGCAGGTGCGCGAACAGCGGGAAGTCGGCCTCGGCGACGCCCATTGCGCGGTAGACGGCGAGCTGGCGCGGGGTGGAGGACAGCAGGTCCTCGCCCCGCACCACGTGGGTGATCTTCATCAGCACGTCGTCGACGGCGACGGCGAGCGGGTAAAGCGGGCTGCCGTCCGCCCGCTGCAGCACGAAGTCGGGCACGAACGCGTGATCGAAGGTGACCTCGCCCCTGACCAGGTCGGTGAAGGTGGTCGACCCGTCCGGCATCCGCAGCCGGAGTACCGGCCGCCTGCCGTCCGCCTGGTAGGCGGCGACCTGCCCGGGCGTCAGATCGCGGCAGTGCCCGTCATAGCCGCTGGGGCCGCCGGCCGCGCGGGCGGCCGCCCGCCGCTGGGCAAGCTCCTCGGGCGTGCAGTAGCAGTAGTAGGCGTGCCCGTCGGCGAGGAACTCGGCGGCCCAGTGCGCGTAAATGTCCAGCCGCTGGCTCTGCTGGTACGGGCCGTACTCACCGCCGGCCTCGGGTCCCTCGTCCCAGTCCAGGCCGAGCCAGCGAAGGGTGCCCAGGGCCGAGGCGACGTACTCGTCGGTCACCCTGGACCTGTCGGTGTCCTCGATCCGCAGCACGAACACCCCGCCGGTGCGGCGGGCGAAGGCCCAGTCGTACAGCGCGGTCCTGATGTTGCCGACATGCAAATCGCCGCTGGGTGACGGCGCGAAGCGCACCCGGACGGGCTCGTCATCAATCACGGTCAACCACCCTGTTGCTGAGCGTTCCGATGCCCTGGATCGTGACCGACACCTCGTCGCCGTGGACCAGCGGGCCGACGCCGGCCGGAGTGCCGGTGAGCAGCACGTCGCCGGGCAGCAGCGTCATCACGGCGGTGACGTAGCAGATCAGCGCGGTCACGTCGTGCAGCAGCAGCGATGTCCGCGCGTGCTGCTTGACCTCGCCGTTCACCGACGTGCTCAGCTCTAGGTCGGCGGGGTCCAGGTCAGTCTCGATCCACGGGCCGAGCGGGCAGAACGTGTCGAACCCCTTGGCCCGCGTCCACTGGCCGTCCCTGGCCTGGAGGTCACGCGCGGTCACGTCGTTGGCGCAGGTGTAGCCGAAGATGACCTCCGGTACCCGCTCGGCGGGCACGTCCCGGCAGAGCCTGCCGATCACGACCGCAAGCTCGCCCTCGAAGTCGATGCGTTCGGCGAGCTTGACCGGACGGGCCACCGGATCGCCGGGCCCGGTCACGGCCGTGGACGGCTTCAGGAAGATGACCGGCTCGGCTGGCGGCTCGCCGCCCATTTCACGGGCGTGATCGGCGTAGTTCTTGCCGATGGCGACCACCTTGGTCGGTAGCACCGGCGCGAGCAGGCGGACGTCGGACAGCGGGTAGCGGGCACCGGTGAACGCCGCGCTGCCGGGTCCCGCGCCGAACGGGTGCCCGTGCAGTTCGGCGATCAGCAGCCGCTCGCCATCCTGGCCTGGTACGGCGCCTCCGGCGCCGTCCGGCGATGCGTCCTGGACGACGCCGTAGGCAACGTCGTCGTCCCGGCTGAATCTCGCGATGCGCACGTCTGTCTCCACTGTCCGGCAAAATTGTTCGGCTGGCACTGCCTGCCCTGGTGCGGCAGCCGTACTAGAGCCTACTGAGCGACCACTGCCAGTGATGAATTACCTGCTCGCCGGGCCGGCTTCGCGGCGGCACCCGGGCGGGGAGCTGGCCCTGGCGAACTGAGTCACTACCCCGCATAGCTGGCTGAGGCGGCGAGGTTCTTGCCGCCGCAGCCGTGGTGGCCGGGCAGCCCGATCCCGTCCGCCGCCTCGGTGTCCTTCGTGCAGACGTTCCAGCTCCAGTCGTAGGCATGAGCGCCGATCCGGAACGAGTAGGTGATGGTCAGACCGAACTCGGTGGCGGAGATCCGCCGTGACTTGGTGACGTGAGCGTGGCCAGCTCCCAGCCGCAGCAGCTTCGGCGCTGGCGGCGCTCTGGTCGGCGCGAGGGCAACGGCGAAGTACGAGTACCAGTGCTTCGATATCTCGGTCATCAATGCCGAGGCCGGGACAGGAACGCTCAGGTGGAATCTCTGGTGGCAGACCGGCCGGCCGCACCGCTGGGCCTTGCCGTTTGTCCCGCTCAGGGCGACATAGATAGTGCTGGTGGCCGAGGTTGCGAGCGGGGACGTCGCGGTGCTGCTCTGCAGCAGCTCGACCTTATAGCGGGTGGCAACGCTGGGGGTCACCTGAAACGCGTACGTGGCTGCATTCCCGCTGGGATGCAGGATGACCGAGCCGGCCCGAACCGGCGCGCTCGTATAAGGGAACTGCTGGGCATAGAGCCGGGCGATCTCGCCGCGTGCTACGCCTTTGATCTGACCGCGCACCTGAGCACTCGCGTCATTGCCTCCCTGGTACACCACCCAGACGTCACCGGTCACTGGCCGGAGGCTGGACGTGGCGGCGATCGGGAAGGTCGCAAGCCGGTGCAGCGGGGTCCGCTGGGAACCAGGGGAGCTCACCAGAATGAATACGGCAATGACAGCTGCCGCGGCCAGGATGCCGACTCCCGCGAGTGCGACTGGGGAGATACGACGGCGTCGCCGGGGCTGATCCGACCAGTCCGGCCGGGAGGGCTGAGACGCCCGGCCCGGCTGAGAAGGGTGAGCCGGCTGAGAAGGGTGGGCCGGCTGAGAGGGGCGGCCCGGCTGAGAGGCCCGGCCCGGCTGCGAGGGGTGAGCCGCGCCGTCGGTGGCGGCCGGCCCGGGGAGGGGGCCTGGTCCTGCCGGGATGGCCGGCGAGGCGGGGATTCTTGCCTCCCCGGTCGGCATGTCCGCTCTGGCTGGCGCCGGGCTTACCGCTGCTGTCTCCGGGACAAATGCGGTGATGCCCGCAGGCGCGGTGGCCTCTGGCGCGGTGTCCTCTGGCGCGGTGCCCGCAGGCGTACCGACCGCAGG
>PMSW01000149.1 GCA_003168215.1 Actinomycetota bacterium | reverse complement strand
GGCGGCGCGATCCGGGCCCGGCGCGACCGGCCCCGCGGGCGCGGTCAGCCGCCCGCCGTCTCCGTGCCGTCGGGCGCCGCTGCGGGCCCGGTGCGCTGCACTGTCACGGTCCCGATCCTGTTCCGCCGCCCGGCCAGGCTCTCCGCGGTCAGTTTCAGGCCGGCCACCGTCGCCATCGACCCGGCGATCGGCACCCTGCCCAGCCGCTGGGCCAGCAGGCCGCCCACGGTCTCCACGTCCTCGGCCTCGATGCGGACGTCGAACAGCTCCTCAAGTTCCTCCACCGGCAGCCGGGCGGTGACCCTGGCGTGCTGCCCGTCCTCGATCCACTCCACCGGCGGCTGCTCTTGGTCGTACTCGTCGGTGATCTCCCCAACGATCTCCTCCAGGATGTCCTCGATGGTGACCAGCCCCGCGGTGCCGCCGTACTCGTCGATCACGATCGCGAGATGAATCTGCCGGGCCTGCATCTCCTTGAGCAGCTCATCAACCGGCTTGCTCTCGGGCACGAAGGTGGCCGGCCGCATGATCGAGGAGACCTGCTCGACGGACTCGCATTCCCTGTGCAGCTGACTCCGGGCCACGATGTCCTTCAGGTAGGCGATCCCGACCACGTCATCCAGGTTCTCGCCGATCACCGGAACGCGGGAAAAACCGCTGCGCAGGGCAAGCGAAAGCGCGCGGCCCAGCGTCTTGTCCCGCTCAACGAACACCATGTCGGTGCGCGGCACCATGACCTCCCGCACGATCGTGTCACCGAGCTCGAACACCGAGTGGATCATGGCGCGCTCGCCGGGCTCGATGACCTGGCGCTGCTCAAGCAGGTCCACGAGCCCGCGCAGGTCCGCTTCGGATCCGGACGCCCCCCGGCCAGGACCCAGCTTGCGGCCGGTGGCCCCGAGGAACCGCGGGAGCGGCCCGAGGAAGCGAACGACAGGATGCAGAACGGCCGCAGCGGCGAGGGCCACCCGCGCCGGGTTGCGCCGTTCCGCGGCGCGGGGGACCAGCCCGGTCGCCACGTAGATCGCCGCGATCATGATCGCGGCGGTGATCGCGAACGCCCGCCAGCCGGGTCCGATCACGTGCAGCAGCACCACGGTCAGCAAGACGGTCGCCCCCGCCTCGCCTGCCACCCTGGCCAGGGACAGCACGCTCAGGTAACGCGGCACCTCGGCGAGCACGGCCTGCAACGGCGACGAGCCCTCCGCTGCCGTGCGGCGGCCTAGTTCCTTCGCGCCTGCCCTGGAGACCCGGAGCAGCGCGACGTCAGCGGTTGCGCAGCACCCGGCCAGGACGATCAGCGCAAGCGCGGCGACGGCCAGCCAGCCCATCGCGCCCTCACCCTTGCCCTTCTTGCCCTTCTTGGCTTTCCGGGTCACCGGATCCGCGCTCCGAGCGCCATGCCGCGAGCAGCTTGTCCTGCAGGCCGAACATCGCGGCGTGCTCGTCCGGATCTGCGTGATCGTAACCGAGCAGGTGCAGTATGCCGTGCGTGCACAGCAGCTCGAGCTCGTCCTGCACGTCATGGCCCGCCTTGCTGGCCTGCTCGGCGGCGACCTGCGGGCACAGCACCACGTCGCCGAGCAGCCCGGGCAGCGGGCCCGGCTCGGCGCTCCCCCGGTCGGCGCGTGCGCCCGCCGGGTGCGGCGGCCGCAGCTCGTCCATGGGGAACGCGAGCACGTCCGTGGGACCCGGCTCGCCCAGCCAGCGCTCGTGCAGGTCGGCCATGGCCGGCTCGTCGACGAGCAGCACGGAAAGCTCGACCAGCGGATGCACGCGCATCCCGTCGAGCACATGGCGGGCCAGGGCGGCCAGGCAAGCCTCATCCACCGCGGCACCCGACTCGTTGGCGATCTCGATGCTCACTGGGCCGTCACCGGGCACGGGTGCCAGTGCGGCGGGACCGGCCACCCGCGATCCGTTCTGAATTTGCGACATCTTCCTGGCGTGCGTCGTACCTCTCGTAGGCGTCCACGATGTCCGCCACCAGCTTGTGCCGGACGACATCGTGGCTGGTCAGTCGCGAGAAGTAGACGTCATCGACGCCGTCGAGTATGTCCTGTACCAGCCGCAGGCCGCTGAGGTTCCCGGCCGGGAGATCTACCTGGGTGACATCCCCCGTGACGACGATCCTGGAGCCGAAGCCGAGCCGGGTGAGGAACATCTTCATCTGCTCGGGCGAGGTGTTCTGCGCCTCGTCGAGAATGATGAACGCGTCGTTCAGCGTGCGGCCCCGCATGTACGCGAGCGGGGCGATCTCGATGGTCCCGGCGGCGAGCAGCTGGGGGATCGTGTCGGAATCGAGCATGTCATGCAGGGCGTCGTAGAGCGGCCGGAGATACGGGTCGATCTTCTCGTACAGCGTGCCGGGCAGGAAGCCCAGCCGCTCCCCCGCCTCCACGGCCGGCCGGGTGAGGATAATCCGGGTTACCTCCTTGGCCTGCAGCGCGCGCACCGCCTTGGCCATCGCGAGGTAAGTCTTCCCGGTTCCGGCCGGCCCGATGGCGAAGACGATCGTGTGCGAGTCGATGGCATCGACATAGCGCTTCTGGTTCAGCGTCTTCGGCCGGATCGTCCGGCCGCGAGCGGACAGGATGTCCAGTGTCAGCACTTCGTCGGGCCGCGCAGCTGGCCGCCTGCGCAGCATGGAGATGGTCCGCTCAACCACGTCCACGGACAGCTCGGTCCCGCTGGCCGCGAGCTTGGTCAGCTCGCCGAAGAGCCTGGCGACCAGCGCAGTCTCCGCTTCCGGGCCGGTCACCGTTATCTCATTGCCGCGGACATGAATGTCGGCGGCAAAATCACGCTCGATTACCTGAAGCAGTTCGTCGCCAGATCCGAGCAGGATCACCATCGAGTGGTCATCCGGAATGACGATCTTTACCCGGGTGTCGCTTTTGCCCGATGGAATGTCACGGTTCGCCGAATCGCCTGAGTCGCGCGCCAATTGCCTTTCCCCGCCCGGGCGCTGCCGCGCCCGCATGTTCGGCATTCTATCTGCCGTGCCTCATCCAGGCGGCCAGGCCATCGCCCGGCCACCGAGAACGTGTGCGTGCACATGCTGGACTGTCTGCCCAGCCTGCGGGCCGGTATTGAAGATTACCCGGTATCCCGTCCCGTCGACTCCGGCGGCCACGGCGACCCGGTGCGCCTGAGCCGCGACCTCGTCAAGCAACCCCGCTCCCGCCCCGGCGAGCGCGGCGAGATCAGGGTAGTGATCTTTGGGTATGACAAGCACATGGGTCGGCGCCTGCGGGCTGATATCGCGGAACGCTATCGTGCGCGGACTCTCCAGCACGCGGGCCGCCGCGGTCTCACCCGTGGCGATGCTGCAGAAGAGGCAGTCGGTCATGCAACGATCTTAACTTGTGACGCGTCCATGTGACTGCTGACATATATGGTTGCTCTACTGCGAATCCTCGGCGGGTCGCGCGCGCACACGGGAGCAGGCAGACCGTTGTCTCCGTGTCCCAAGGTGCCCTACCTGCGGTGATTCGAGACGGTGCACGGTGATGCGGGAGATACGGACTCGGCATGGAATGGACGTGGGGGGCGGAGGATCGTTGAGGCCAGTCGGCTGGCAGGGTTCCGGCGCGAAAACCCGATATGACGGCAGGTGAACCGGAAGACGCCTCCGGGCGTCCAACTCAAGTGACCGAAACCCTGCTGGCGGAAACCGCGCTGGGAACGGTCACTGCCGATTGGGATGCCGACCGGGCGGTGACCGCGCTCTACAGCACCCACTACCGCTCGCTCGTCCGGCTCGCTGCCCTGCTGCTGCGCGACGTCTCCACTGCGGAGGAAGTCGTGCAGGATTCGTTCGTCGCGATGCACGGCGGCTGGCGTCGGCTCAGGGACAGCGACAAGGCACTCTCGTATCTGCGCCAGTCAGTGGTGAACAGGTCCCGTTCCGTGCTGCGGCACCGCATAGTCGTGGACCGGAACGCGCCGAAGCCCGCCCCTGACATGCCCAGCGCCGAGCAGGGCGCGATCACCCTGCTGGAACGCTCGGCTGTGGTGACGGCTCTCCGGACGCTTCCCGCGCGGCAGCGTGAAGCGCTCGTGCTGCGCTATTACGGAGACCTTTCGGAGGCCCAGATCGCCGCGGCTATGGGTATCAGCAGGGGTGCAGTCAAGAGCCACACGGCGAGGGCAATGTCCTCGCTGCGCACCGTGCTGGAGCAGGACGTATGACGAAAGCTTGGGAGGCTACGGCGAAAGCCTGGGCGACTACGGAAGGCCTGGAGCGGAATCGATGACACATCCGACTCGTGAGCACGAGGAGCGGCTGCGGCGCGCGCTGCGCGCGGCGGCGGACTCGGTCGAGCCAGCGGCAGACGGCCTGGGGCGGATCCGCGCCAGGCTGACGCCGCCGCGGCCGCTCGTCGCCGCCTGGATGGTGTCCGGGACTGAGCCTGCCGCGCTCCGCCTGCGGTTCGCGCTGACCTCCCTCCGCCTGCGGATCGGCCTTGCGCTCGGTCCTGCGCTCCGTCATCTTCAGCCCGCGCTCCGTCATCTCCAGCCCGCGTTCCGCCACGTCCGGCCCGCGTTTAGCAAGATCGGGCCTGCGCTAGGCAGCCTCGGGTCTGCCCGCGACAAGCTACGGACCCGTCCGACGTGGCTACGTCTCGCCGCCTCGATGGCCGCCTTCCTCGTGATAATCGGATCCGGCGCGCTCGCGATCAGCAAGCTGCAGCAATCGATTACGCCGACTGGTTCCTTGACGGGTGTTGCCCGGGGCCAGGGGCATCCCGGTGCTACGGGCACTGGCGGGCTCAGCGGCAGCGGGCACCCATTGAAGGTTCCTGGCTGGCCAGCCCTGCCGCCGCTGCCACGTGGAGAGCTCCCGCCGGCAATTTTCCCGAGCAAGGCGAGCCCGACGCCGACGCCCACCTGCACGCCGACACCGACGCCGACCCCCACGCCGACCCCCACGCCCACGCCGACGCCCANNCGCCGACGCCCACGCCGACGCCGACGGGTACGCCGACCCCCACGACGAGTCCCACGGTCAGCCCGAGCCCGGGAGCGAGCTCGGTGCCCACCGGGGGCGGCGTGAGCGAGGCGCTGGGCGCGGCTGTTCCCCTGTCTGGCTCTGGCTCCGCCACCGGCGCGTCGCCCGGTACGAACAAGAAGGCCTGCTAGCCCGTGCGCTCCCCGCTCAGGTCCAGCGATCACAGGCGCTGAGCAGAAGCGCCGCGGCGACCGCACCGGCCGATGAGGCCCGCAGCACGGACGGCCCCAGCCGGGCGCTCACGGCGCCGGCCTTGGCCAGCCGGGCGGCCTCCGCCGGGCTGACGCCGCCCTCCGGCCCGACGACGACGACGATGTCGCCGCTGGCCGGCACTGGCAGGCTGCGCAGCCCGGCCGGCCCGCCGGGATCGAGGACGATCGCGAGGCTGGCGGCCGCCGCCAGCCGGGCCACGCCCGGGGTTTCCGCCAGCGCGGTGATCTCGGGGAACCTGGCACGGCGTGCCTGCTTCGCCGCCTGGATGGCGGTCACCTGCCAGCGCGCGAGTGCTCGCTGCCCGCGGTCGCCGCGCCACCTGGCCACGCACCGCTCGGCTGCCCACGGCACCACGACGTCTACCCCGACCTCGGTCATGATCTCGACGGCGAGCTCCCCGCGGTCCCCCTTGGGGATCGCCTGCACCACGACGATCCTCGGGCTCGGCGGCGGCTCGGCGCGCCTGGCCAGCACGGCGAGTTCCAGCAGGTCAGATCGGCTGCCGGTGACCACGCATTCCGCGAGCGTCCCGTGGCCGTCCGTCACGTCGACGCGTTCTCCTGCTGCGAGCCTGCGCACTGTCGCGGCATGCCGCCCCTCTGCGCCGGACAGCACGATGCGGTCGTCCCGCAGCTGAGCAGCATCGGCCACGAAGACGGGCGGTCTCAGCGCCGGCTCCGCGAAATCCGGCCCCCTGAAACCCGCCCTCCTGAAGGCCGCCCTCCTGAGAGCCGGCTCACTGAAGGCCGGCCAGCACCGGCCGGCTCAGCGGCCGTTGAAGGCATCACGCAGCCGGGAGAAGAACCCCTGCCCGCCGGGGGCGAACTTGCCCGGCGGAGCCTCCTCGCCGCGGAGCCTGGCTAGCTCCCGCATCAGGTTCTCCTGGTCGGGCTCCAGCTTGGTCGGCGTCTCCACGGTCACGTGGATCAGCAGATCACCGCGGCCGTGCGCGTTCAGGTGCGCGGAGCCCAGGTTGTACAGCGGGATCGCCTGACCGGATTGCGTGCCAGGGCGGATGTCCACGTCTGCCGGGCCATCCAGCGTCTCCACTTGCAGGGTCGCGCCCAGGGCGGCCGCGACCATCGGGATCGTCACCGTGCAATGCAGGTCGTCGCCCTGGCGCTCGAAGATCGCGTGCGGCCGCTGGACAATCTCCAGGAACAAGTCGCCGGGCGGCCCGCCGCCTGCACCGGTCTCGCCCTCGCCGGCCAGCTGGATGTGCGTCCCGTCCTCGACCCCGGCCGGGATCCGCACCTTGATGTTGCGGCGGGTCCTGACCCGCCCGTCAGCGTCGCATTCAGGGCACGGGCGGCGGATCACGGTACCGAATCCGCCGCAGCCCGGGCATGGCCGCGACACCATCGCCTGGCCCAGGAAGGACCTGGTCACCTGGCTGATCTCGCCGCGGCCGCCGCATACGTCACAGGTCTGCGGGTGAGTGCCGGGGGCCGTTCCCTCGCCCGAGCAGGTAGGGCAGACGACCGCCGTGTCCACGGCCAGGTCCTTAGTGATGCCGAACGCGCACTCGGACAGGTCAAGCTCCACCCTGATGGTGGCGTTACGGCCGCGGCGGGCACGGCTCCGCGGGCCGCGGGTGCCTGCCGTGCCCCCGAAGAATGCATCCATGATGTCGCTGAACGGGAACCCGGCCGCGAACCCGCCCTGGCTCGCGCCGCCCGGTGCGAACGGATCGGCGCCCAGGTCGTACATCTGCCGCTTCTCGGTGTCGGAGAGCACCTCGTAGGCCTGGGTGATCTCCTTAAACCGCTCCTGGGTCTGCGGGTCGGGATTGATGTCCGGATGCAGCTCGCGGGCGAGCCGCCGGTACGCCTTCTTGATCTCATCGGCGTCCGCATCCCGGCGGACGCCCAGGATCCCGTAATAGTCGTTAGCCACCAGGACCCCTACGACTCGGCCAGGATCTGGCCCACGTACCGTGCCACCGCGCGCACCGCTCCCATCGCTGTCGGGTAGTCCATCCGGGTCGGGCCGAGTACGCCGAGCTTCGCCAGGGCCTGGTCGCCGGAGCCGTATCCCACCGCCACCACCGAGGTGCTCCGCAGCCCCTGGACCTGATTCTCCGCGCCGATCCGCACGGTTACGGATGCCTCGTCGCCGGACTCGCCGAGCAGGCGCATCAGCACCACCTGTTCCTCCAGTGCCTCAAGGACCTCGTGCAGCCCCCGGGAGAAGTCGGCGGGCGTGAGATTGGCCGCCCCGCCGACAACGATTCTCTCCTCATGCCGCTCGACCAGGCTCTCCAGGATCACCGAGAACACGGCAGCCGCGTTCGCGCGCTCGCCGGGCGTGATCCGCTCGGGGAGATCCGCGACCACCGACGCTACCTCGGTCAGCCTGCGCCCGTCGAGGCAGGCGTTCAGAACCGCGCGTAGCTGGGTGATCGCATCCTCGGAGATCCGGCTGGGCAGGTCGACCGACCGCTGCTCGACCCGGCCGGTGTCGGTGATCAGCACGAGCAGCAGCCGCCGGTCCGTCAGCGGCACCAGCTCGATGTGCCGCACCGCCGACCTGGTCAGCGAGGGGTACTGGACCACGGCGACCTGGCGGGTCAGCTGCGCGAGCAGCCGCACCGTCCGCATCACGACGTCGTCGAGGTCGTAGGCGCCGGCCAGGAACGTCTCGATGGCCCGGCGCTCTGCCGCCGAGAACGGCTTCACCCCGGGCAGCCGGTCGACGAACAGCCGGTAGCCCTTGTCCGTCGGCACCCGGCCCGCGCTGGTGTGCGGCTGCACGATAAAGCCCTGCTCCTCGAGCACGGCCATGTCGTTGCGGATCGTTGCCGGGGACACGTCCAGATTGTGCCGGTCGACGATGGACTTCGAGCCGACCGGCTCGTTGGTCGACACGTAGTCCTCCACGATGGCGCGCAGGACCGCCAGCTTCCTGTCGTCTAGCACCTGCCCACCTCCCTGGCACTCTTGCGTCCCGAGTGCCAAGTGTAGGGGGCGCTGGATGCTGGGACACCTTTCCGCGGGCGGCAGCGTTACCGAAGCGGGACGCCGGCAGCATTTTGGCGGGCGGCACGGCGGCAGCGGCACGGCGGCAGCGGCACGGCGCCGGAACCGCTTTTGTCAGCGCCGGCCACGCGGAGTTAGCGTGGAGCCGGCAGGGAGGAGCAGGCGAGGCAGATGGCGAGCTATCGATCTCGGCAGCGACACCGGGCGCAGGCAGGCTCGATGCCCGCGCTGCGCGAGATCCCGGACCGGCCAGCCCTCCTGCCACCGGACGGCGGCAACAATGCCCGGCTGGCGATGCTCTGCTATCTGGGCGTGCCATTCCTCGGCTTCCTCGCCCCGCTGGCCTGTTACCTGGCAAGCGGGCGCGCGCCTGAGGTCCGCTGGCACGCCCTGCAGGCTCTCAATCTGTGGTTCACGGCGGTCCTGTACACCATCTGCGCGCTGATCATCGGCGCCATGCTGGCGCTGGATGCCATCGGCGTCGCCCTGATCATCGTGACGCCGCTGGCAGTTGCGCTATGGCTGGCCGCGCTCCGCTTCCTCATCCGCGCCGCGGTTGCGGCGGACCGGGGCGACCGCTACGAGATACCTTCCTGGCTCTGCGCCACGGTATTCCGCTAGAACGAACCCGCACCGAGAACGAGCCCGGACCGGCCAGTCCAGCCCGCCTGGCTCAGCTCAGCCGCCCGCCAGCCCGGCCGCCCAGGTCACTCGGCCGCCCGGCTCAGCCGGTCAGTCCGCGGATCACAGCGTCGGCCAGCAGGCGGCCCCGCCTGGTCAGGACGACCCGTCCGGCGGTGAACGCGGCCCGGTCTGCCAGGCCGTCGGCAACCGCGGCGGCGGCGGCGCTCGTCCCGGCCTGATCGAGCGCGGTGACCGGCAGCCCGGCCGCGAGCCGGGTCTGCAGCATGATCCGCTCGGTGCTGCGCTCCCGGGGCGTCAGGATCTCGCGTGCCTGCCCCGGGCTCGTCCCGGCGGCCAGCCGCGCGGCGTACCCGGCCGGATGCCTGACGTTCCACCAGCGGGTGCCGCCGACGTGGCTGTGCGCGCCAGGGCCGATCCCCCACCAGTCGCCGTCGGTCCAGTACAGCAGGTTGTGCCGGCAGGCCGAGGCGTCGCCTGCCGCCCAGTTGGAGATCTCGTACCAGCGCAGGCCCGCCGCGCCGAACAGCTCATCGGCCGCCAGGTAGCGGTCAGCCATCGCATCGTCGTCCGGGGCGGGCATCTCGCCCCGCCTGATCCGGGCGGCCAGCCTGGTGCCCTCCTCCACGATGAGCGCGTAGGCCGAGATGTGGTCCGGGCTTGCGGCCAGGGCAGCCGCCGCCGACTCCGCCCAGTCAGCATCCGTCTCACCCGGGGTCCCGTAGATCAGGTCAAGGCTGACGTGCTCGAACCCCGCATCGCGGGCCCATGCCGCGCAGCGGGCCGGCCGCCCTGGCTCATGCACCCGATCGAGAACGGATAGCACGTGCCGCACCGAACTTTGCATGCCGAACGACATCCGGGTGAATCCGCTGCCGCGCAGCACCGCCAGCGTCTCCTCGGTCACGGTTTCCGGATTGGCCTCGGCGGTGACCTCAGCTCCCGGCGCAAGGCCGAACTCGGCATCGACGGCGCGCAGGATCGCGCCGAGCTGGGCCGGCGGCAGCAGCGTCGGAGTCCCGCCGCCGAAGAAAACGGTGCTCACCGGGATGTCGGCGGTGCCGAGCACCCGCCTGGCCAGCCGGATCTCCTCGATGGCCAGGCCGGCATAGGACTCCCGGGATGCCCCCGGACCGAGCTCGGCCGCCGTGTACGTGTTGAAATCGCAGTAGCCGCACCGGGTCACGCAGAACGGCACATGCACGTAGATGCCGAACGGGCGCTGGCCGGCGCCGTCGATCGCCCCGGGCGGCAACGCGCCGTCGGCGGGGACAGGCGTCCCGTCAGGCGGTGCACCGGGCACGGTCAGGCCATCCGCACGGTCATGCCGCCCGCACCATCAGGACCGCCCGCGCGAGCCGGCCAGGCGCGGCCGGGGCTAGGCGCTGACTCTGCCGAGCACCTGCTGGCCGATCTCGTCCCATTTCTCCCCTCGCCCCGCCACCCGCAGCAGCCTGCGCATCAGGTCCTGGTCACCATAGAAGGCGCGCATCGACTCGGCGACGGTGACCCGCTCAGCCGGGCAGTCGATGACCTCCACACCGTCCCCGGCGCCGACAGCGCCCTCCTGGAGCACGCGCAGGTACGCTCCCGGCCGGCCGGCCGCCGCGAACCGTTTCACCCAGAACCGCTCGTCCATCCAGGAGTGGAAGGTGACGCACGGGACCCGCGGGCCGGTGATCTGGACGACGGCACTGCCGAGCTGCCAGGTCTCCCCGATCAGGGCGCCGGAGATTTCGAGCCCGGCCGTGGTGATGTTCTCGCCGAACATGCCGTTGCGCAGTTCGCGCCCGAGCCGCTCCGTCCACCAGTCGATATCTTCCCTGGCGTAGGCGTACACGGCCTGCTCGCGGCCGCCGTGGTTCTCCTTGTCGACGCACTCGTCGCCGTCCAGGCCGAGCAGGCCAACCCGGACCGGGCCGACCGCGGGCTGCTTGTCGATCGCCGTCCGGGCCGGCTTGCCGCCGACCACCAGGTCGGCCTCACGGCCGGTGTTCACCGAGATCACCCGCGCACTCGCCATAAGCCGCACGCTATCCGCCGCGCGTGCCAGGAACAAAACCGCCGCCTGGGCAAACCGCCCGGCCAGCGACCTGGCCATGGCTGAGGGGACCGGCCGCACGCTGGTCAGGCTACGGCCGGTATGCGTCGCGCCGATGGTCGATGTGGAGCACGACGACTTCATGGCTGTCCTCGATGATGCGGTATCGCACCCGGTACTCACCGCGCCGGGCCCGCCACAGGCCCTCGAACGGGGGGCGCAACGGCGCCCCGACGACCCTCGGCCGTTCCAGCAGCGGGCCGGAGATGAACTCCCATGCAGCGAAGCCCGCCGGCGACGGCAGCGACTGACTCAGCGCCCGCCGGGCACTGGGCGCTACGACGAGCTGGTATGGGCGCTGTTGCCCGGCTGCAGGGTGAGCAGCGTCAGGCACCGCGCCGCTCACGGCGGCGGCGCTCTTCCATCAAGGCAGCCATTTCTTCGCCGGGAATTGCCTCTCCGGCCGCGACCTGGGCGTCCGCCTCCCGGACCTCGGCTATGGCGTGCGGGTCCGACAGCAGCTCCAGGGTCGCCTCGATCGACTCCAGATCCTCGGCCGATAGCAACACCACGTACTCGCGGCCGTTGCGGGTGATATGGACGCGTTCGTGGGTTCGGTCAACCTCGTCGGCTATCTCAGACAGCCGCGCCTTGACCTCGGAAAGCGGCATCGTGCGCATAGACCATAATTCTAGTCCATGGTGAGGGGGTTGTCGCTCCCAACGCACGTCGCCCGGCCTACGGATCTGAAGGCGTTGGTGCGGGCCAGATCCCGTTATGCTAAAGATTCGGCCCACTCGCGAGAGCGCCCACGACATTGAACTTGGGGACATGCGATGACAGCAGGCGGATACGGCCAGATGCGGGCGTCCGACAGGGACAGGGACGGCGCGAACACGCTGCTGCAGTCCGCGTACGCGGAAGGCAGGCTGACCAAGGACGAGTACGACGACCGGACCGGGCGGCTGTTTCAGTCGCAGACTTACGCGCAGCTGCAGGCGCTGACCGCCGACCTGCCCGGCCATTTCCCCGGTGCGCCGATGGCGCCGCAGATGGTGCAGTACGCCGCGGCGTCGCAGCGGACGAACCCGCTCGCAGTCGCTGCCCTGGCGTGCGGGATAGGCCAGGTCTTCTTCTGGTTTTTCGCGGCGATACCGGCCGTGGTGCTCGGCCATATCGCCCGCCGCCAGATCCGCGAGACCGGGGATGCCGGCCAGGGCATGGCTACGGCCGGGCTCGTGCTTGGCTGGATCGGCATCATCCTGACAGTGCTTCTCGTGGTCGGCCTCGCAGCGCTGGTCACGGTGGCTAGCACGCATAGCGGTCAGATCGCTCACGCCCGGCCAGCCCAGCCGTAGCTGAGCGCAGCATCGGGCAGCGGTGAGTCCCGGCCGGCCGGTCAGCGTTTCCGGTCCGGCCCCTGATCGGTGGACAGCGCAGCGACGAAGGCCTCCTGCGGCACCTCGACCCGCCCGATGGTCTTCATCCGCTTCTTGCCTTCCTTCTGCTTCTCCAGCAGCTTGCGCTTGCGGGTGATGTCGCCGCCATAGCACTTCGCGAGCACGTCCTTGCGCATCGCGCGGATGTTTTCCCGCGCGATGACCCGGGACCCGATCGCCGCCTGGATCGGCACCTCGAACTGCTGACGCGGGATCAGCTGCTTCAGCCGCGTTGTCATCGCGATCCCGTAGTCGCGCGCCTTGTCGGTGTGCACGATCTGGCTGAACGCGTCGACCGGCTGGCCCTGCAGCAGGATGTCGACCTTGACCAGGTCCGCATCCTGCTCGCCGGCCGGCTCGTAGTCCAGCGACGCGTAGCCGCGGGTGCGCGACTTCAGCTGGTCGAAGAAGTCGAAGATGATCTCCCCGAGCGGCAGCGTGTAGCGGATCTCGACCCGGTCGGCGGAGAGGTACTCCATGCCGAGCAGCACGCCGCGCCTGCCCTGGCACAGCTCCATGATCGTGCCGATGTACTCTTTCGGCGCGAGCACGGTAGCGCGCACCACCGGCTCGAATATCTGGCCGGCCTTGCCGTCGGGAAACTCGCTGGGGTTGGTGACGATCAGCTCGCTGCCGGTCTCGGTGACCACCCGGTAGACGACGTTCGGCGCGGTCGAGATCAGTGACAGGCCGCCCTCGCGCTCCAGCCGCTCACGGACGATCTCCATATGCAGCAGGCCGAGGAATCCGCAGCGGAAGCCGAAGCCCAGCGCCAGCGAGGTCTCCGGCTCGTAGACCAGGGCTGCGTCGTTCAGCTGGAGCTTGTCCAGGGCGTCGCGCAGTTCCGGGTAGTCGTCGCCGTCGACCGGATACAGGCCGGAGAACACCATCGGCCGCGGGTGGTCGTATCCGGCCAGCGGCTCGCTGGCCGGGTTGCTGGCGGTGGTGACGGTGTCGCCGACGCGGGCCTGCCGCACGTCCTTGACGCCGGTGATCAGGTAGCCGACCTCGCCCGCAGCCAGGCCCTCGGAGGGAACGGGATCAGGGGAGATCACGCCCACCTCAAGCGTCTCGTGCGGCGTCTTGGTGGACATCATCAGGCTCTTCTCGCGCCGGGACAGGCGGCCGTCCATGACCCGGACGTAGGTGACCACGCCGCGGTAGGTGTCATAGACCGAGTCGAAGATCAGGGCTCTTGCCGGGCCGCCGAGATTCCCGTGCGGCGGCGGTACCTGCTCGACGATCGCGTTGAGCAGGTCCCGCACGCCCTCGCCGGTCTTGGCCGATACCTGGAGCACGTCGGCCGGGTCGCAGCCGATGACGCCGGCGAGCTCTGCCGCGTACTTCTCCGGCTGCGCCGCAGGCAGGTCGATCTTGTTCAGGACCGGGATCAGGTGCAGGTCGGCGCCAAGGGCCAGGTACAGGTTGGCCAGTGTCTGCGCTTCGATGCCCTGGGCGGCGTCCACCAGCAGGACGGCGCCCTCGCAAGCGGCGAGCGACCTGGACACTTCGTAGGAGAAGTCCACGTGGCCCGGGGTATCGATGAGGTTCAGCACGTACGGCCTGCCGTCGGCGCCCCGCCAGGGCAGCCGCACCGCCTGGCTCTTGATCGTGATGCCGCGCTCGCGCTCGATATCCATCCGGTCCAGGTACTGAGCTCGCATCTGGCGGCCTTCAACCACGCCAGTGAGCTGGAGCATCCGGTCTGCGAGCGTGGACTTGCCGTGATCGATATGCGCGATGATGCAGAAGTTGCGGATCATCGCTTGATCGGTCCGTCCAGGCTCGGGCAATCCGGGCTCGGGCGATGGTGGCACAGGCATCCGCCAGGTGGTCGTCGGTAGGGTCCGCAGGACGGTCGCGCCGGCCGGCCACTTCGGCCGGCCGTCCGGTAGGCCGTTCCGGTAGCCGTGCCAGCCGGCCGTTTCGGTAGGCAGAGCCGGACGGCCGCTCAAGCCAGCCACTCAGGCCGGCCAGGCCGGCCGGCCTGGCCGGTCCGCGCGCGTCCGCAGATCTTGTCGCGTCCATGGTCGCATGTTCCGGCGGATGCTGGCGCCAGCCGGGCGCCATCTGGCGGGCACTTCGGGTCCCTGGTTTGAGTGGCCGGGGAGATCTCGGGTATCCTTCGATTCCGGCTGCCCGCATGCCCGCATTTCCTTTGCCGGGCGCGAACCGCGACCTCGGCACGTGCCGGGCATACTCCGGATCAACCTGACCAGAACTTTAGCGAGGGCACCCGCGTGGCAAACATCAAGTCCCAGATCAAGCGCAACAAGCAGAACGAGAAGGCGCGCGTACGCAACAAGGCAGTCAAGTCATCGCTGAAGACGTCGGTGCGCCAGTTCCGCGAGGCCGCTGATGCCGGTGACGCCGAGAAGGTCACGCAGACCATGCAGGCGGCCCTGACCAAGCTGGACAAGGCTGCGAGCAAGGGCGTCATCCACAAGAACCAGGCGGCCAACCGCAAGTCCGCCATCGCCAAGCGCGCCGCGCAAGTACAGCAGGGCTGACCGGCTCCCGGGCGTCTCATCAGCGCTCGGCTGCAGCTGTCAGCACCCCCGCTGGTTCAGCACCCCGCTGGTGCAGCGCCCGGCTGTCAGGACCCGGTGTAACGCCCGGCAGTCAGTGCGGCGAGCGGCAGGACACGATCGTGCGGATCGCCACCTCGAGGGCGTAGCCTGCGCTGGCTCCTTCGCCCTTGACCTGGGCGTCAGCAGCGGCCACGGCCCCGTGCGCGCGGGCCACGCCATCCGGCGCCCAGCCGCGGAGCTGCTGGCGGACCCGGTCGATCTTCCACGGCGGCATGCCGAGTTCCGCCGCCAGCGCCTCAGCGCTCTTCCCCCGGGAGGCGCTGCCGACCCGGCCGAGCCCGCGCACGCCCTGCGCCAGCGCGCTGACGATGAGCACGGGTGACACGCCAGTAGCCAGTGCCCAGCGCAGCTGCTCGAGCGCGTCGGCCAGCTTTCCCTCGACCGCCCGGTCGGCCACGGTGAATCCGCTCGCCTCCGCCCTGCCCCGGTAATACCTCGTCACCACGGCCTGGCTGATCACGCCTGTCGTGTCGTCCGCCAGCTGGGCGCAGGCCGCGGCCAGGTCGCGCAGATCCGTCCCGACGGCATCAAGCAGCGCCCGCATGCCTGCCTCGTCAGCTTTTCGCCCGGCCCGGCCGAATTCGGACCGCAGGAAGTCAATCCGCTCGCCGAAGCGCTTGATCGGCGGGCAGTTAATCCGCCGCGCCCCCTGCCCGGCCAGGCTGGCCAGCAGCGCCTTGCCCTTGGCTGCGCCGGCATGGGTCAGCACGAGCACCACGTCGGGCACGGGCGCAGCCGCATACCGACCCAGCTCCGCGGCGACCTCCTTGCTCGCATCCTGCGCGGCCCTGACGATGACCACGCATCCACCGCCGAACAGAGACGGCGCAGTCAGCTGAGCGAAGTCGCCAGGATTGAGATCCGCGGCACGCACGTCGTGGATGTCGGGAGCGCCCCAGCCCGGAACCTCGCGACCGCCCGAGGTCGCACCGCCGCCCGGGGCCGCACCGCCGCCCTCGGCCGCACCACCGCCCGGGGCCGCACTGTCGCCCGGCTGGCCAGCCCTGGCTGCAGCGACAATGGCGCTGACCGCACGTTCCGCGAGCAGTTCCTCCTCGCCCACGATCACCGTGACGGGCAGCAGGCTGGCCGGCCCGCCGGCAGCCGCCGCCCTGGCGGCCGTAGCGCTGGCGGCCGTTGGTCTGGCGGGGGACGCGGGCACTCCCGCAGCATGCCATGAAACCGGCCCGGCGGCGGAACCGGCCGCGTGACAACCGGCCCGTGACAACCGGCCTTCCGGCCGCGCGCTCGCTGCAGTCGGCGCCCCGGCCCTTAACGCGGAAATTTAGGCGGGTCTGGACCCGTCACAATTTCCGTGATCATGGAAACTTGGCGCCCAAGGGGCCGGGCCGACGGCGCGAGCGGGCCTTAGCCGGTCACCGGCTCGCCGCCGCGCCACACCCGAAGTGGCTTGAGCCCGTAGGACCAGGCGAAGGAACCCTCGTGATCGGCATCCCAGGCCACGATGTCGGCGTACCTGCCACGGACCATTGCGCCCCGGTCGGACGCACGCAGCGCGTGCGCGCCGCCGATAGTCGCCGCACGTAGCGCCTCGGTGACGCTGAGGCCGAAATAGGAGACAGCCAGCGCGATGACGAGAGGCATCGAGGTGATCCCGTTCCCGCCCGGCGTGTGGTCAGAGCCGAGTGCGACCGCGACCCCCTTGTCGAGCAACGCGCGGACCGGCGGCGTACGGCCGGTCTCGATCGCCGTGCTGGGGCACACGACCGCGGCAACCCCGGCACGGGCCAGCGCCGCCACGTCCTCGTCGTCAGCTCCGTGCAGCAAATCGGCTGAGGCGCAGCCCATCTCAGCGGCGAGCCTGGCGGCCCCGTTGCGGGTCTCACCGCAGGCATGCAGCCTGGGCAGCAGGCCGGAGGCCCGGCCCGCGCCGAGCACCCACCGCGCCTCCCGCTCGGTGAAGCGCCCGTCGTCGCAGTAGACATCGACGCTGTCCGCGCCGGCTGCCCGCGCGTCTGCGCACCAGTTGCCGACCGCATCGACGTAGTCATGGCGGCGGCCGAAGTACTCGGGCGGTACCGCGTGGGCGGCAAGGAAGGTTACGTGCACGCGCGGCATGTTCGGCTCGTCCTCGAGCGAGCGCAGCAGGCGCACGTCCGCGAGTTCCCCGTCGCGGGTCAGGTGATAGCCCGTCTTCGCCTCGATCGTCGTGGTCCCGGCCAGCAGCCAGGCACGGAGCCGCTCCCTGACGCCGTTGCAGAGAGTCCAGGGATCGGTCCCCCTGGTGACCGTGACCGTCGATGCCATGCCGCCGCCAGCCGCGGCGATCTCGGTCGAGGAAGAGCCGCCCGATCGCATGGCCAGCTCTGCCCAGCGGTTGCCCGCGTACACCGGATGCGTGTGGGCGTCGATCAGTCCGGGCGTGACCAGCCCGCCACCCAGGTTCTCGACATGGTCGACATCCACGATGTCCTCGATCACGCCGGGAATGCTGGCGGGCAGCTCCGCCGCGGGGCCTACCCAGGCGATCTTGTCATCCTGGGTCAGGATGGCGGCGTTGCTCCATATCTCGGACCCGGTCCACAGCCGGCCGATATTGGTCAGCAGGCGAACAGTCACCGCGCGGCTCTCCTGTGCGCGGCGGCGCCACGGACCAGCGTCCGGTTCGCCATGAGCGGTCACCTGCCATGACTCGTGCCTGATGGTTTTACACCGGCAAAGACCTAGTGAAGCGGATCGCGGCCTTGCGCCGCAAGTGGTTGCTCTGCGGATGCGGCAACCAACATATCGGTGCAGTCACGGTATTGCACCGGAGGGTCCATGTACAGGGCCTATCGGAAGTCCATTGATCCAGATAAGCCGGATCGCTGGTCATCGCATGGATGAGTCTCCGCGGACACTGTTACCTGCAATCGTTTGCCAGTCGCGCTGCCCCGGCACCGGCATGGTCGGCTAGGGCACAACTGTCCGAACGTCAGCGCGAACTGCGATTCGCGCAAATGCTAGGCGCACATGCCAGCTCCAAGAAACGGAAGCGAAGACGCGGGCAGAGCTCCTCATGAATGGGAGGCTCGCACGCGGTTGCCCGCGCCGGCCAGCCTCACCCGTCGCACTGGGCGCGGGCAGCCAGCGCAGGCCCAGCCACTCAGACCCAGCAGCGCAGCCCCAGCAGCGCANNGCAGCGCAGGCCCAGGCAGCAGGCGCGGACAGCCAGGTACAGACCAGCGCAGGCGCGGACAGCCAGGTACAGACCAGCGCAGGCGCGGACAGCCAGCGCAGGCGCGGCGGCCGGGCGGCGGCCGCGCCTGGCTGGCTGGCTGCTGGCGGCAAATTAATTACCGGCTAATTGCGTATCCCGTGCTGGAACGCCACCGGCGGCGCGGACCACTGCTTTCGTGCGTTACCGTACCGATTCGTTACCGGGGCGATTCGTCAACGTGCCGATTCCTCGGCACCGTTTCGCTAGCGGGCGGATTCGGCGCGGACAGATTCGTCACCGGACAGATCCGCTGCCGGCCCGATTCACTGCAGTTCCGATTGGCTACCGGGCGGATTCGCTACCGGCGGATTCGTCACTGGCCGATTCGCCACTGGCCGAATCCGGCGAGCCTGCGGCCCGGTCAAGCTCGGCGGCGAGCCCGGGCGGGACGCGCGCCGTCAGCTCTGTCCCGTTCTGGCCGTGACTCACCGTGAGGACCTCGCCCTCCTGGTGCGCCCGCGAGATCAGGTCACCGCGGCCGTACGGCACCAGGACCGTGATCTGGAGGTCCCGCCGCGGAAGCTGCCGCTCCAGCTCGCTGAGCAGGGCGGGCAGCCCGTCGCCGGTCCGCGCCGACACCACGAGCGCACCTTCCTCGCGTAGCCGCAGCCCTTCCACGGTGATCGGATCGGCCACGTCGGCCTTGTTCACGACCACCAGCTCAGGAACCTGGCCGGCGCCGATCTCGCCGAGCACCTCGCGCACGGCGGCGATCTGCGCCTGCGGGTCGGCGTCGGAGCCGTCCACCACGTGCAGGATCAGGTCGGCCTCCGCTACCTCCTCCAGCGTGGAGCGGAAAGCCTCGACCAGCTGGTGCGGAAGATGCCGGACAAAACCCACCGTGTCGGTCAGGGTAAACGGCCGGCCCGCCGGGGTACGTGCCTTGCGCACTGCGGGGTCCAGCGTGGCAAAGAGCGAATCGTCCACCAGCACGCTGGCTCCGGTCAGCCGGTTGAGCAGGCTCGACTTCCCGGCATTGGTGTACCCGGCGATGGCGACGGAGGGGACCGCGCCGCGGCGGCGCTGACCGCGCTGGACTTCCCGGCCGACCGACATGTCATCGAGCTCGCGCTTCAGCTTGGTGATCCGCGCCCTGATCCGGCGCCTGTCGGTCTCGATCTTCGTCTCGCCAGGACCGCGGGTGCCGATGCCGCCGCCGCCGGCCACCCTGCCGCCGGCCTGCCGCGACAGCGACTCGCCCCAGCCGCGGAGCCGGGGCAGCAGGTACTGGAGCTGGGCGAGCTCGACCTGGGCCTTGCCCTCCTTGCTCCGGGCATGCTGGGCGAAGATATCCAGGATCAGCGCCGTGCGGTCGATGACCTTGACCTTCACGACGCCCTCGAGCTTGCGGAGCTGGCCAGGGGTGAGCTCGCCATCGCAGATCACGGTGTCGGCACCGGTCGAGGCGACGATTCCGGCCAGCTCGGCGGCCTTGCCCGAGCCGACATAGGTTGCCGTGTCCGGCCGGCCGCGCCGCTGGATCAGCCCGTCCAGCACCTCGGACCCGGCCGTCTCCGCTAGCAGTGATAGCTCACGCAGCGAGTTCTCCGCCGTGGTGAGCGTCCCCTCGGTCCAGACGCCCATCAGGACGACGCGCTCAAGCCGCAGCGCGCGGTACTCGACCTCGCTGACGTCCTCAAGCTCGGTGGACAGGCCGGCCACCCGGCGCAGCGCGTGCCGCTCCTGCAGGTCAAGCTGATCAGCCTCACGCCTGGCGCGCGGGCCATCGGGAAATTCATCGAATAGTGCAGTCATCCGCCATCCAAGGTCGGCATTCCCGCAGGGTGCCGCGATAATCGGTCGGGCAGCGCCCGCCGGACGGCGGGTGATGTGCTGATGGTGCCACGCTTCGCAGCGCCACTCACCTGGTTAACGCCGCAGCTCGCCAGGTTGTGCCCGCCTCCTTTGACCCCTATCGACGCCGGCCGTTAGCGTCTGGGGTTACCGGGCCAGCCCACGCTGGCTGACACCGACAGTCGCCGGAACGGCCGCTGCAGCACACTCAGCAGCGGAAGCGCCGGCGCGTGAGGAGCGGGAATGCCAGAAAACGACGGCGTCGAGATCACCGGTCCGGCGGGTGACCGCTACGACGAGATACTCACCCCCGGTGCCCTTGCGCTGATCGCCAGGCTGCAGCGGGAACTCGGCCGGCGGCGAGCCGGCCTGCTGGCCGATCGCGTGCGCCGCCAGGACGAGCTCTCGGCCGGCGTCATGCTCGATTTCCTCGACGGCACCCGCAGCATCAGGGAAGACCCGTCCTGGCGGGTCGCGCCGCCGGCCCCCGGGCTGGTGGACCGCCGGGTGGAGATCACCGGTCCCACCGACAGGAAGATGACGATCAACGCGCTCAACTCCGGTGCCAAGGTGTGGCTGGCCGACTTCGAGGACGCGAACACGCCGCTATGGGACAACATGGTCACCGGCCAGCTCAACCTGAAAGACGCGCTGGACCGGAAGATCGACTTCACCAGCGAAGAGGGCAAGGCCTACCGGCTGAAGCCGGACGCTGAGCTGGCCACGATCGTCGTCCGGCCACGCGGCTGGCACCTGGACGAGAAGCACCTGCTGGTGGACGGCGAGCGGGTTTCCGGCAGCCTCTTCGACTTCGCCCTGTACTTCTTCCACTGCGCGCAGCGCCAGCTGGACAAGGCCAAGGGCCCGTACTTCTACCTGGCCAAGACCGAAAGCCACCGCGAGGCCAGGCTGTGGAACGACGCCTTCACCATCGCCCAGGACGAGCTCGGCATCCCGCGCGGCACTATCCGCGCCACCGTGCTGATCGAGACGATCCCGGCGGCGTTCGAGATGCAGGAGATCCTCTACGAGCTGCGCGAGCACAGCGCCGGGCTGAACGCCGGCCGGTGGGACTACCTCTTCAGCATCATCAAGAAATTCCGCACCCGGGGCCGCGACTTCGTGCTGCCCGAGCGCAATGCAGTCACCATGACGGCCCCGTTCATGCGTGCTTACACAGAATTGCTGGTCAGTACCTGCCATGGCCGCGGCGCGCACGCCATGGGCGGGATGGCCGCGTTCATCCCCAGCCGGCGTGATGCGCAGGTCAATGCGACCGCGCTGGCCAAGGTCCGCGACGACAAGGCGCGCGAGTCGCGGGACGGCTTCGACGGCTCCTGGGTCGCGCACCCGGACCTGGTGCCGATCTGCCAGGAGGTCTTCGACGGCGTGCTCGGCGACCGGCCGAATCAGCTCGCCGTGTTGCGCGACGACGTCAGCGTCACCGCTTCCGACCTGCTGTCCATCGACAAGACGCCGGGCGGCATCACCGAGGCCGGCCTGCGGAACAACATCAGCGTGGGGCTGCAGTACCTGGCCAACTGGCTGGCCGGCAACGGCGCCGTGGCGATCTTCAACCTGATGGAGGACGCGGCGACCGCGGAGATCTCGCGGTCCCAGGTCTGGCAGTGGCTGCACAATGACGTCAGCCTCGCCGAGGGCCCGCTGATCACCAGGGATCTGGTGGAACGCCTGATCGGCGAGGAACTGGCGGCCATTCGCGAGCAGCAGGGCGACGCCTTCGACGCGGCCAAGTACGACGAGGCGACCGCCCTGTTCACCGAGGTCGCGCTCGCCGACGACTACGCCGACTTCCTCACCATCCCTGCCTACGAGCGGATGCCCTGACGCCGCGACACAGCGGACGCCGCGACACAGCGGATGCCGCGACACAGCGGATGCCCGGACACAGCGGACGCCGCGGATGCGCTGACGCGGCGAGACATCTGAAGCAATGGCCGCCGGCTGTGGCTAACCCGCGGCGCAGGGGGCACCCTGGAGGAAGGGGCACGGAGAGCGAGGCGCGACGATGATCGACACGCTGATTCAGCGGATGGCCGAGATCTGCGGGCCGGGCGGCGTCGTCACCGACCCGCTCGAGCTGCGCACGTATGAGTGCGACGGGCTCACCTCGCACCGGTGCAGCCCCGGGCTCGTCGTGCTGCCGCAGACCGCGGAGCAGGTCGCGGAGATCGTGACCGAGTGCGCGCGCGGCGGGATCCCGTTCGTGGCCCGCGGCTCGGGCACCGGCCTGTCCGGCGGCGCGCTGCCCAGCACCGACGGCGTGCTGATCGTCACCTCCAGGATGCGCAAGATCATCCTGATCGACCCGGCCAGCCGCCGGGCCATCGTCGAGCCGGGAGTCACCAACCTGTCCGTGAGCAAGGCCGCGGAGCCGTTCGGCTATTTCTACGCGCCCGACCCGTCCAGCCAGATCGTCTGCTCGGTAGGCGGCAACGTGGCGGAGAACTCGGGCGGGGCGCACTGCCTCAAGCACGGCTTCACCGTGCACCACGTGACCGGGCTGCAGATCGTGACTCCCAGCGGCGAGCTGACCTGGCTCGGCGACGGCACCGGCGCATCACCCGGCTACGACCTGGTCGGCGCGTTCACCGGCTCGGAGGGCACGCTCGGCATCGTCACCAAGATCATCGTAAAGCTGACGAAGATCCCGGAGGCGGTCACCACGCTGCTGGCCGCGTTCGAGACGACCGGACACGGCGGCGCCGCGGTGTCCGCGATCATCGGCTCCGGCATCCTGCCCGGCGCGATCGAGATGATGGACGCGCTGGCGATCGAGGCAGCCGAGGCGGCGGTCGCCTGCCGGTACCCCGAAGGCGCCGGCGCGGTGCTGATCGTCGAGCTGGACGGGCC
>PMSW01000064.1:17618-44750 GCA_003168215.1 Actinomycetota bacterium | reverse complement strand
CCGCCAGCGGGCCTGCGGGATCCCGCCAGGTGGCGCTGCCAGCCTCGCGGCTCCGGACGAAGTCCACTGACTCGGCCGGGCGCCCCGGCCAGTGCAGGGCGGTCACCGACGGCGGCGTCGCGGCCACTACGTGCCCGTGCGCCACGACATGGGAGGGCCGGACCTGCCGCCGCACGACGTCGAACGGGCCGCTGGCCGGCAGCAGGACGAAGCTGGCCGGACGGCCCGCCGCGATTCCGTAATCTTCGCCGAGGCCCAGCACCGCGGCTGCCCTGCCGGTCACCATCGCGAAGCACTCGGCGACCTCGGCCGGCGACGTGAGCTGCGCTGCATGCGCTCCGACGAAAGCCACCTGTACCGGGTTCCCGGTGCCGAGCGGATACCAGGGATCCATGATGTCGTCGTGGCCGAACGCCACGTTGACGCCGGCCGCGAGCATCTCCTTGACCCTGGTGAGGCCGCGGCGCTTGGGGTAGTCGTCAAGACGGCCCTGCAGGTGCAGGTTGACCAGCGGGTTGCTGACCAGGTTGACGCCGGACCTGGCCAGGATCCGCTCGAGCTTGAGCGCATAGGCAGCGTTATACGAGCCCATCGCGGTGGTGTGGCTTGCCGTCGCCTTCTCGCGCAGCCCGCTGCGCGCCGCCAGCGTCGCGAGCACCTCGGCGAAGCGCGACTGGTCGTCGTCGATCTCGTCACAGTGCGCGTCCAGCATCAGGCCGTGCCGGACGGCGATGTCGACGGCGATCTCCAGCGACCGGACCCCGTCCTCCCTGGTGTCCTCGAAATGCGGGATCGCGCCGATCACGTCGACGCCCCGCAGCGCCGCCTCCTCGACCAGCCGCTCGCCGCCGGGAAAGGAGCAGATCCCTTCTTGCGGAAACGCGACAAGCTGCAGGTTGACGACGTCCCGGACCCGGTCCCTGACCTCCAGCAGCGCATCGAGCGCGACCAGGCCCGGATCGGTAACGTCAACGTGGCTGCGAACGTGCAGCACGCCGTTCGCCACTTGCCAGCGCAGCACTTCCTCCGCCCGATCGATGACGTCCGCCCTGCTGAGCGTCGCCTTGCGCTCGGCCCAGCAGGCGATCCCCTCCCACAGCGTGCCGCTGACATTCCACCGTGGCTCGCCCGCTGTCAGCGTGGCGTCCAGGTGCACGTGCGGTTCGACGTAGGGCGGCGATGCGAATGAGCCGCGGGCATCGATGACGGTCCGGGCCGGCGGCAGCTGGTCATCGCTCCCGCCAGCCGGGACCACGGCCACGAACCGGCCGTGGTCCACGAGCAGGTCGCTCAGCGCCCCGTCCGGCTCGCCCCCGAGCCGGACGCCGCGGACCGCAAGATCGATCACCGTGATGTCTCCCCAGGGTTACCCGTCAGTGGCAGGCGGCTGCGCATGAGGCTCAGCTGAGCAGTTGCCGGCCGTGCGGCGCGTCCCAGTCGGCCTGGTAAGGGGCGACCGGGATGCGCCAGTCCGCGCCGTTGACGAAGCTGGGCGTGGGCCCCGCGCCGAACCGGGCGAAGGACGAGAATTCCGTTGCCTCCCTGAAGGCAGGCAGCTGGTAGAGGTCGCGGGCGTAATCCCAGAGGACGGGGAAGTCGACAAGCCGCCGTTCGCTGATCTTGGCGAGCGGGTTGTATCCGAGGTCGAACCGGGCCAGCGTCGGCCAGAGCCGCACGTCCGCCTCGGTGGCCGCCGCGCCGAACAGGTACCTGCGTGCCGCGAGCCGCCCGTCGAGCTCCTCCAGCGTGCCGATCAGGCGGTGCCTGAGCTGCTGGTAGTCCTGCTCTGTCGTGGCGCCGGCGACCCGGTAGGTGCCGTCGTTGACGCTCTCGTATACCCGCTCGTTGAGCACGTCGATGTCGTCGCGGAGGTCCGCCGGGTAGAGGTCCACGGACTCTTCACCCCACTCGCCGAACTGGGTGCCGAGGTCGATGGTGATGTCGGGGAAGTTGTTGCTGACGATCGCCGCGGTCCGCCGGTCCCACAGGACGGGCACCGAGACATGGCCGCTGAAGCCGGGGTCGGTCGCCTCGTAGGCCTCCGCCAGCAGGGTGAACCCGTTGACCGGGTCCGGGCCGCGCCTGGCCCGGAAGGCCCAGCCGCGCCCGTCCCGCTCGTCATCGACATAGGACAGCGACACGACGTCTTCCAGGCCCTTGAGCTTGCGGACGATCGCGGTCCGCTGCGCCCATGGACAGCCCCAGGAGATGTAGAGGTGGTAGCGGCCTGTTTCGGCCCGGTATCCGCTGGAACCGTCGGCAGTGATCCGGCCGCGGAACGGGTAGCGCGGCCGCTTGAATGCCTGGCCGGAGTCGAAGCCGCGCCCGGCGCCGTACTGCCCGTAGGCGCCGAAGTCGACCGGGCTTGCGTATCCCGGGGAAGCCGTCATGGTCATTTTGCTGCCTCCGTGTCCGCGCTGCCGCCACCTTCATTGCCATCATCGTCGCTGGCTGCCCGCAGCCGCAACGACCAGCCAGACCGGCGGCGCCGGCGCCCGCAGGCAGATGCGGCGAGCAGCGCGCGCACCCGGGTGCTCGCTGCTCTCATCGGTGCGGGACGCTGGTGACCGGGCAGCGAGGGGAGGCACGGTGAAGCGCGCGCTTGTGCTGGCCGGCGGGGGCGTGGCCGGGATCGCCTGGGAACTCGGCGTCCTGCGCGGCATCCAGGACCGTGACCGTGTGCTGCAAGCCAGCCTCACCGCCGCCGACGTCGTCGTCGGCACCTCCGCCGGATCAGCCGTCGCCGCCCAGATCACCAGCGGAACCGCCCTGGAAGACCTGTACGCTGCTCAGCTGACCCAGGCATCCAGCGAAATCGAGGTCGACCTCGACCTGGAAGACCTGATGGCACGGCTGGCGGCAGCGACCGCCGGGGCAACCACGGCCATGGATGTGCGGCGCCGGATCGGCGCCCTCGCCCTCGCCGCCCAGACGGTCGGGGAGCCGGCCCGCCGCGCTGCGATCATCGCCCGGCTGCCGGTGCAGGCATGGCCCGGCCGCGTGGTCCTGCTGCCCGCGGTTGACGCCGAGTCGGGCGAACCGGTGATCTTCACGCGCGACTCAGGGATCGCCCTGGCCGACGCGGTCGCCGCCAGCTGCGCGGTTCCCGGCGTCTGGCCGCCGGTCACCATCAACGGGCACCGCTACATCGACGGCGGCGTCCGTTCCGCCACCAACGCCGACCTCGCCGCCGGCTGCGACCGCATCCTGGTCATCACGCCCTCGCTCGCGGACATACCCCAGCCATGGGGCAACCTGGACGAGGAGATCGAACTGCTGAAGCCAGCCCAGGTCCAGGTCGTGCATGCCGACCAGGCCTCACTAGCGGCCTTCGGCGCGAACCCGCTATCACCCGCCACCCGCGGACCAGCCGCACGCGCGGGACGAGAAATCGGCCAGGCCCGGGCAGCCGGCCTCGCCCTGTTCTGGAACTAGCCCGGCGTTCTGAACAAGCCCCGGCGTTCTGGAACTAGCCCGGCGTTCTGGAACAAGCCCGGCGCCCCGGGCGCGCTGCGGCCGCGCGGTGTCGCGGCCCGCGGACGCGGCGTCACCACGGCGCGACGGTGCCATCCCATGAGAAGAACTGGCCGGTCGGTCCGTCGTCCGGCAGCATTGCCAGCCGGACCGCACCGGCGGCCGCCTCGCCCGGGTCTCCGCCGCTGGCAGCTGCCCGGGCATTGAGGTTCGTAGCCCGCAGCCCGGGGGCAAGGGCATTGACCTTGAAGCCGTCCGCGGCCAGCTCCTGCGCGTAATACACGGTCAGCGCGTTCAGCGCGGTCTTCGACGACCGGTAGGCGGCGCCCGTTCCTCCGGTCTGGTAGGCGAACTGCGGATTGGGCCCCGTGCTCCATGCCAGCGATCCGGTGCCGCTGGAAACATTGACGATGCGCGGATGCGCGGACCGTCGCAACGCGGGCAGGAAAGCGTTGGTCACTGCGACGACGCCAAACACATTGGTCTCATAGGTGCGGCGAAAACTGTCAACGTCCCCCTCAGCGGCGGCCCTGCCATCGACCATGATCCCGGCATTGTTGACCAGGATGTCCAGGTCCCGAACAAGCCCGGCGGCGCCGGCAATACTGCCGCCGTCGGTCACGTCAAGCACCAGCAAGCGCGCATCGCCGCCGATCTCGTCGACCGCGCGCCGCCCCCGTTCCTGGTCACGGGAACCGACATACACAGTCAGTCCCGCGGACGCCAGCTGCCTGGCGATCTCCCGGCCGATGCCGTTCGAAGCGCCAGTAATGAGCGCCGAGGCCTTCGTCATGGATCGATAATGCCCGCAGCGAGCCGGCCGATCCGCACCGGCACCCGCGCTGGGCTGCCGACGGAAGGCTCCTACCGTTTCCGGGCACCACATCCGGCTCGACACACCGCGTTACGGTGCTTCTGCCGCCGACAGCGCGGCTTCATTACTGCCGCGGTCCGTAGATGTCGGAACGGTGTTCGATGGCCAGGACGTCGACACGGCGGCCCGGGGCCGTCCACGCGATCGCGAAGCCGCCGTCGCTCACCGGCCAGGGATCAAGCGCAGTGCATCGTCCTTGCTCAGCACCGGTTCGGCGGCGGTGCTGAGTTCGGCAGCAGACGAACCCGCCCGGTCATAGCCGCGAATGGCGTGCTGGCTTGTCGAGGGGGCGTGGTGCCTGGTGTCTTATCGTGGCGTGCATGCCCGGAGATGGCGATGAGGCCTTCTGCGCGAAGGCCGGCGATGTGCTGGCTGGCCTGCCGGGGGTTCAGGCCGTGAGCCTGGGCGGTTCACGGGCTGCCGGGACGGCCGGGCCAGGCAGTGACTGGGACTTCGCGGTGTACTACCGCGGCGCGGGCTTCGATCCGGCCAGCCTGCGCTCGCTGGGCTGGCCCGGGGAGATCTTCCCGATCGGCGGGTGGGGCGGCGGGGTCTTCAACGGCGGCGCCTGGCTGACCGCAGGCATCCGCCGCGTCGATGTGCACTACCGTGATCTGGACGACGTCGAGCACCACCTCGCCGAAGCCCGCGCAGGACGCTTCGGCATCGAGCGGCTGCTGTTCCACCTCGCCGGGATCCCCACCTATATCGTCGCCGCCGAACTTGCCCTGCATCAGGTACTGCACGGTGACCTGCCCAGGCCCGCCTACCCGCCAGCGCTGCGCCGGGCCGCAGCCGCCCGATGGCAGGCCGACGCCGAGGCCACCCTCGGATACGCCCGCGCCGCGCACGCGGCCAGGGGCCAGCTGGCCGGCACCGCCGGGGCCATCGCTGTCGCCGCATGCCAGGGCGCCCACGCCGTGCTGGCCTCCCGAGGGCAGTGGGTCATCAACGAAAAGACCCTCCTGGACCGGGCCGGCCTGCGCAGCATCGACGAAATCCTCACTGGCCTCACCGCTGAGCCCGCACACCTGCTCAGCGCCATCGAAGGGGCCGCCGAGCTCCTACGCTCCCCGGACTGACCGGCACAGGGGGACCGACGTGCTGATTGACGCACCGTTCGGCGGAGGCGCGGCGGGAGGATAGACGGCGGCTGCAACCTGGCTGCAAGCCTGCGCATGCACGATAGTCGCGAATCTGACCCGTCAGGAGGCGGCTATGGCAAGCACACCGGTGATCGACATGTTCCTGCATGCGATCGAGAGCGCGACGATCCGCGGCTGCGATGCGTGGAGCGTGGATGCAACGCTCGACGCTACGGTGCCCAACTGGCGGTTGCATGCCGCCGGACCGGACGCGATCCGCGCCGAGTACGGCCGGTGGTTCGCCGACCCTGGCCACTTCGACGAACTGCGCCGCTTCCCCGCCGGAGGCGGGGCGAGTGAGGTGGTTGAATATACGCTCAGCTGGTCCGAGAACGGCGTGCCGCACGCGGGCCATCACCTGCACCTGCTGACGGTGCGCGATGACCTGATCGTGGCCGACACGGTCTTCTGCGGCGGTCGCTGGCCAGCTGCGCTGCTGGCCGAGATGGAGGCTGCGGATGCGTGAGTCGCGACCCGCTGGCGTGCCGCAGATGTCTGGCATGCCGCAGATGTACGGTGACGTGGCTGAATTGCTGGCCGGGGCGACTGAGCGGTCGCTGCTAGCCGAAGCGCCGGGAAAGTCCGGGGCCACGCTGGAGCGGGTGATGATCGGCGGCCAGCGCTATATGCTCAAGCACCTCGATCTCGCCGAAGACTGGACCATGCGCGCTTCCGGCTGCCTGCGGGGCGCGCCGCTCGCGCTGTGGGAGCGGGGGATCCTCGCGCGCCTCCCCGACTGTTTCAACCAGCCGATCGTGGGGGCCGCCCCGGAAGATCGGCCGGGACCGGCCCCGGCCGGAGGCTGTGCGCTGCTGATGCGCGATGTGACACCGTGGCTGGTGCCGGTCACCGATGCGCCGATTGCGCTCGAACAGCACGTGCGCTTCCTCCGGCACATGGCAGCTCTGCACGCCGCGTTCTGGGACTGCGGCGCTGAGTTCGATGTCGTCCCCGCGATGCATCGCTACCTGGAGCTATCGCCCTGGATGGCGCAGGCGGAAGCAGCCATGGGCTCGGCGCACCTGGTACCGCAGCTGGTTGCCAAGGGCTGGCCGCTGCTGGCGGAGGTTGCGCCCGCTGTCGCTGCAGTGGTGACCCCGCTGGCGTACGACCCGGGCCCGCTGGTGGACGCCCTGGCCAGCACGCCGCACACCTTCGTGCACAGCAACTGGAAACTCGACAACCTCGGCACCGACGACACGGGGCGGACGGTCATACTCGACTGGGAACAGCCTGGGTGCGGGGCGGCGACCAGCGACCTGGCCTGGTACCTCGCGATCAACTGCCGCCGTCTTCCGCAGTCAAAGGAGACCTCGATCGGGGTTTACCGCAACGCGCTTGAGGCATGCGGCATCGATACCGAGCCCTGGTGGGAACGTCAGCTGGCGTTGGCGTTGCTGGGCGCCATGGTCCAGTTCGGGTGGGAGAAGGCGCTCGGCGGCTACGACGAGGAACTCAGATGGTGGGAGACCAAGGCGGTAGCTGCGGCAGCGCTGATCCGCTGACCGCAGACGTTCGGGCGGCCTACGAGAGCGCCGCCGCCGGATGGGCCGACGGGCCCGAGCTGGTGTATGCGCTGCTGGCCGGCGCCCTGGTCGCATCCGCTAACGTGCCGCTGACCGGCAGCCGGGTGCTGGACCTTGGCGCCGGCACCGGGGCTGCGGGCCGGGCTGCGCAGGCAGCCGGGGCGCGCCAGGTGGTAGCCGTGGACCTGGCCGTCGGCATGCTGCGCCGCTGTCTCGCGCCGCTGCATCCGCTGGCCGCCGACGCGGCGGCGCTGCCCTTCCGGGATGACAGCTTCGATCTTGTCGTGGCAGCGTTCTGCCTCAGCCACCTTGGCAGCATCGCCGCTGGCCTCGGCGAGGCAAGGCGAGTCGGCCGGGCAATCGCCGCCAGCGCGTTCGCCCCGGGCTGGACGCACCCGGCCAAGGCGGCAGTGGATGACGCGCTCCGCCCGTTCGGCTACCGGCCGCCAGCGTGGTATATGTCGCTCAAGAGCCACGGCGAACCGCAGGCGGGTGAGCCTGCGCTGCTCGCCGCGCATGCCGCGGCGGCCGGCTTCACCGACGTGCAGGTGCGCACGATTGCCGTCCCGACCGGGCTATCCGCCCCGGCGCAGCTGGCATCGTGGCGGCTGGGCATGGCCAACGTCGCGGCGTTCGTTCGCTCACTGGACGCGCCACGCAGAGCCGCCGTGTCGTACGCGGCCGAGCGCGCTGTCGTCGGCTTCGAGCCCTTGGTGGTCCCCATGGTCGTGCTAACGGGCCGCTGAAGGCTTACCGCTCAGCCGGCGGCATCCCGCCAGACGCGCAGGCGCTGCTGCGCTGCCCATCGCAAGCCGTCGGCATGATTACCCGCATTGCGGGCAAGCCGCCCGGCACGCTCCATGGCCCGGTCCAGCCAGGCGGCGTTAGCGAAATCAGCGGCCACATCACCGGTCCACCACCACGCCTCGATGGCCACGGAACCGTCGAGCAGATCCAGGTCCGCGGCCACGGCGCCGAGGTCCACGGGCAGGCCGAGAGCCCGGTTTGCCCGGTGCCCCAGCAGCCGGGCGACGCTGACATACCGTGGTATGCCCAGCGCAGTCGCACGTGACTCTAGCGCGCTGGCGTCAGCCAGCGCCTGCGCTGCCTTGCCTCGCGCCAGCGCCAGGCGCCCGCTGACAAGCAGGTGCTTAAGCTCCAGCCGCCATCCGAAAACCAGGTCGCCCTGGCCCTGCAGCAGTGCCAGGGCCGCTGCCAGCCGCGACTCCGCACCATCCGCGTCCCCGGTATCCAGGCAGTGTTCCGCGAGATCCTCCAGTGCGGCGATGGCGACCTCCGCAGTCCCCTGGCGTCGCGCTACCTCCAGCGCCTCACTATGATGCTCAAGCGCTTCCTGCCGGGCGCCCAGGTTGCGCAGCACCCAGCCTGCGAAGTTCACTGCGCGGCCCGCGAATCGCGGTACCTGGCGGCGCTCCACCTCGACTGTGTAGCGGGCGAGCGCGTCAAGGGCGAGCGCCGGGTACCCGGCCAGCGCGTGGGCATGCCCGGTGAACAGCAGCGAGTGCAAGGTGGCCGACGTCTGCTCCACCCCAACCTGGCCGCGGGCCGCCGGACGCAAGAGCGAGAGCGCTTCTGCGGTCCTGCTCTGATGTGCCCGGAGCACACCTAGCCACGCGGCGGCGGTAACCCGATCCGCGCCGTCAGCGAGCGAGAATGCTTCACTCAGCAGTAGCTCCGCCTGGGACAGGTCGCCAGCGGCGTGGCGCGTGCGGCCGCCTACCGCCAGGCACCGTGCCCGGGCCGCCGCATCGGCCGCGGCGAGCGCGCCGTCGTCGGCGAACTGGGCAGCCTGCGTGAAGCGACGGTCGAAATAGGATGCCCACGCGCCAGCCTCCAGGGCGGCCGGGCCTGCCGTCGCGGCGAGCCCAGCGTCCAGCAGCGCCTCGCGGTAGCGCCCGCGGCGGGTGCGGACCCGTGCCCGCGCCAGCCATCCTTCGGGATCGGGATGCAGCCGCAGGGCATCATCCAGCAGCGCCTCGGCGGCTGCGTGGTCGAAGCGCTCAGCCGCCAGCGCCGCCGCATCGCGCAGGGCGCGAGAGGCCAGCATGAGGTCACCGCCCAGGCGCGCATGGTGGGCTACCATCACGGGGTCAGCGGCTGGCCGCTGGGCCAGCACCCGGCCGGCCTGCCGGTGCAGCAAGGCGGCCCTGCCCGCCGTCGCGCTCGCGGCTAATGCGTCCCTTACCAGCTCATGCCGGAACCTGAACGTCCCGTCCTCATCAGCCAGGAGCCGCTTGGCGGCGGCCAGTTCAGCCTCATCGAGCAGTTCGATGACGGGACGGCCAAGCACGGCCGCGAGCAACTCAACGTCCAGCTCCTGGCCGATCACGGCCGCGGTGCGAAGCATTGCCCCGGCCGCGCCCAGCTCGTCGCACCGCGCGGACACCGACTCGACCAGTGATGCGGGCAGTTCCGCGCCCGCCGCCTGCTGCGCCAGCTCGGTGAGGAACAGCGGGTGGCCCTTGGAACGCGCGTACAGCTCATCCACGCGGGCCGGTCCCACCAGCTCGGCCGCCGCGGCACGGCCGAGCACATCCAGGTGAATGAACGCGGTGGCCGGCAGCGGCCCCGCTTCGCCCGGCCGGACGGCAGCGACGATGGCCACCGCCAGTTCCTCGCGCCGCACGAAACGCACCCAGTCCGGCAGGGCCGGGCCGGCCAGGTGCGCGTCATCGATCACTACTATCAGCGGCCCTCGGTCGGTGAGGCGGCCCAGTACTCGCACCAGGGCTGCATACAGCACCGCCGGGCCGAGCGCGCTGTCAGCCAGCACCGCCAGCGGCCGCGGACCGGGCAACGGTCCGAGCAGCGGCGTGAGTATCGCCGCATCGGTGCCCAGCAGGCCGGCGGTCACCCCGGGACCGAGGCGCCGCAGCAGCGCGGTCAGCGCGCTGAGCAGCGCATCGAGCGGCAGCGCCCGGTCAAGCTGCCCGCACGATGCCATCAGCACCGTATCCCCGGCCGCGATGCGCCGGCCGGCCCAGGTGCGCAGCAGGCTGGTCTTCCCGATCCCCCCTTCCCCGTCGATGACGACAACCTCGCCTGATCCGCCGGATGCGCGCACGGCGACCGCATCCAGGTAGGCCAGTTCGTTCTCACGGCCGACGAGACCCATCGCGGGGGAGACGGGAAGCGGCGGGGGCGGCGCAAGCTCACCCCGCAGGATCGCGGTATAGAGCGCGGCGGTCTCCGGTGAGGGATCGGCTCCCAGCTCGTCGGCTAGGCGCTCGCGGGTGCTGGCGTAGGCGGCAAGCGCCGCCCCCACCCGGCCGCCCATGACGTAGGCGCGCAGCAGCACCCGCAGAGCCGCCTCCTCATACGGATCGCGCTCCAGCGCCGCTGTCGCGGCATCAGCGGCAGTCATCCAGTCGCCGGCTTCTAGCAGCGCCGTGGCCGCGATCCGGCGGGCACGGCTGGTCAGGCGCTCCAGGTCAGCACACCTCAGCCGGGCCCACTCGCCGGGCACCGGCGCCGGCTCAGCGCCGCGGACCAGCGAGAGTGCGACTCGCGCGGCGGCAGCCGCGCCCACCAGGTTGCCCGCGCCGCGCCGCCGTGCCACCTCATCGGTGAGCACAGCCAGCTCGGTCGCGTCGAGCCAGTCACAATGCAGCAGGTAACCGCTGTCCCGGTGCTGGATCCGGTCGCGGCCAAGCACCGAGCGCAGCCGGCTCATCAGCACGGCAAGCTGATCATCGGGCCGGGCGGGCGGGGCGTCGGCCCAGAGGGCGTCGATGAGCACGTCGGACGGGACGACCTGCTCCTCCGCCAGGGCGAGCAGTTGCAGCGCCAGCCGCGCCTTCCGGCTGCCGAACGCCTGCGGCTCGACCCCGTCCACAGCGAAATCACTGAGCACCCGCACGGCCAGTGACTTCATGCAGGTATCAAACCCTGCCGCGGCGCCGTACGCCAGATCGGCGACTGCAAGGTAGCTGCAAGCACCGCCGGTCAAGCTCAGCAGGAGGGCTCAGGCAGCCCCGGCGAAATTCGGACAGCCCCTACGGAAGGAGACCGTCATGACCGGACACGCAGAGCAGAAAAGCTTGGATACGCCCGACGAGACCCGCACTTTCGAGCGCGGTGCCCTGCACCTGGTACGGATCAGCGGTGGCGAGATCGGCCGGCTTACCCTTCAGCCCGGCTGGCGCTGGTCTCAGCACGTCAAGCCGCTCGCGGGCACGGACCTGTGCGAAGCACCGCATTTCCAGTATCACGTGCAGGGAACTCTGCACATCGTGATGGCTGACGGCGCCGAGTTCGATGCCCGCCCCGGCGACGTCACCGCGCTGCCGCAGGGCCACGACGCCTGGGTGGTGGGAGACGAACCGGTGATCGTCGTGGACTGGTACGGGGCCAGCAATTACGCCCGCACCTGACACTGCCCGGCTGCTCCGCCAACTGGCCGCCCGGCCCGGCCGCGGGACGCAGCGGCCAGGCCGGGCTTCCGGTTGATTCGATTGTATGTTTGAATACCATCGTGGCACGGCAGAGACGCTCAGACTGGCAAGGGCAGACGACATGCTCACGGCCGTAGCAGCTAGTGCCAGTCACCCCGCGGTGGCCGGCCTGCTCGGGCTGGGGACGGCGGGGCTGGCCGGTGTCGTGGTGGCCATGGCCTGGAGCGTGCACGCGCGCCAGATCCGGCTCGCCGGGCAGCTGGCGCGCCGCCAGTTCATCGTGACTGGCGAAGCAGGCGCGGCAGATCCTGCGGCGAATGGGCACGGCAGCCTTGCGGCCGCCGTTGACGAGGCCGTTCAGGAAGCCGTTCAGGAAGCCGGCCCCGGGCAGGCGCCGCCGGTGGTCATCGACGGGCCGGACACGGTGGTCACCGGCGAGCAAGCCCGCTATCGAGTCCGGCCAACATGCGGCCGGACAGTGGTGTCCTGGGCGGCCGGCGGCGGCTCGCTGGCACAGTCTCCTGACCCGGCCCATCCGGGCGAGCTGCTCCTGACCGCTGACCGGCCGGGCGACCTGGCCCTCACCGTCCGGGTGCGCGAGGGCCTGATGGAACGCCGTGGAACGAAGTCCGTCACCGCCGTACCGGACGTGACGGCCGCGCCGCCCTTCACGCTACGGCTGTTCCTGCACGGCTGGGGCCTGGTAGTCGTCGCTGTACTGATCGTCGGATTCGCCGGAGCCCTCGATGCCCTGGGTGACCTCTCCTCCGCCGACTTCATCGCGCTGGTCGCTCCGCTGGCGGCGATGCTCGCCGTGGTAGCCCTAGCGCGGGGAACAGACGACCCAGGCAGCCATCCTGGCAACGGCACAGCCAGGCCGCCCAGACCCTGAAGCCACCGACCGCTCCGGTCCGGTCAGGCACGGTCAGGCACGGTCAGCGCGGCGGCACCGGCGAGCCCGCGATCCGGCCCGTCAGCTCAATCGCGGAGAAGCTCACCCGTTCCTGCTCCAGGCGGACCGACGGGCCGAGCACGTCCTCGACGAGATCGCGGTACAGGGCGGCCTCGTCGCCGTCGAGCAGCGGCAGCGCCGCGTTGACCGGCTTCGGCTCCCGCACCCACTGGATCTCGTGGGCCAGCAGCGTCGCCCGGTCCATGAGCATCGACCTTGCCTGCGGGAACGCCTGCCGGAGCCGGTTGAGGATGGCGAAGCCGTGCGTATCGATGTCGCCCCAGTAGATCAGGTCACGGTCATGAAGCCAGGTCAGTGATCTGAGCCCGGACAAGGCATAGCCGCCGCCGAGCATCACCACGGCGTCATCAGCCGGGGGAAATGCCAGGTAGGTGATCTCGTTCTCTACCACGTACACCGACGAGGCAGGCACGGGCGCGGCGGCGAGCTCATCCGCAAGCACCGTCAGTTCGCTGAACGGGCCGGGCACGCCCGTGGCCCGGCCGAGGGGGTCAAGTCCGCCGGCGGCCCGGCCGTGGGGGTCAGACACGCCCGTAGTCCGGCCGAGCCGGCGCATCCTGACGTACTCGGGCTTCCGGCGGAACCGGTACCGCCCGGTGAAGTCCGAGCGGGGGCAGGACTGGTCGATCCGGTCGGCCGCCAGCTGGAGGTCGAGCAGTTCCGCCAGGATTCCGCGGCGGCTCTCGATGAACTTGGTGTCCACGCCGGGCACGTCGACCTGCCGCAGGTACGTGCCCGGCCGCGAGCTCCCTTCGATCCAGCGCACGGTCTGGATAATCCTGGCCCAGTCGCCTTCGCTGGCCATGACCCGCCCCGGGTTGGCCGCCATCCACCCGGCAATCCCCGGCGCCACGGCCGCTGTCTCAGTCAGCAGGCCAGTGAAGCGCTGCACCTCGCCGGTGACTCCGAGCAGCGCCCAGAGCTGCGGATAGCTGTCGACCCACACGCGGCATGGCAGCTTATTCGCGCCGATTGCCCTGCCGCCGACGGCCTTGTGCTCCAGCCGCAGGCGCCGCGGCGCAGCGGCCTCCCACTGGCGCACCCAGGTCTGGGCGGCGCCGAAGTCCGAGGCAAGCTCGCCGGGTGCCGGGCCGTGCAGCGGCACTGACAGCGGCTGCCATCCCTGCCCGCTGGCGAGCATCGCCAGGAACTCGCCGCGATCCCAGCGCCGCCGGAGCGCGGCGATGACATCCGCCGGGATCGTCCATGCCGCTCCCTGGCCGGCCGGTGCCGCTCGTCGCGCGGTTGGCGCGCCCGGCCCTGCGGGGGCTCCTGGCCCGGTGGCTGCCGCTCCGTGGCCGGCTGGCGCGGCCACGTCAGGCACCGAGGAGGCTGTCGGCGACGTGGCCGCGATGGTGGGCTAGCTCGAGTTCGCGGTACTCCTCAATGGTGAGGCTCTGCAGCCGCGAGTACTTGCCGTCCAGGTTGTCCACGAAGCCGACGGCCGACACGAAGGGCTCGATCACGTGGATCTTCTGCAGCGGGGTGACGATCAGCAGCTGCAGGCCCAGCCGCCGGAAGAGGGCCAGCGCGTAACGGGTCGAGAAGTCCGAGCCGCGCCCGAACGCCTCGTCGATGACGACGAACCGGAAGGTCTTGGAACGCGCGGATCCCCAGTCGAGCTTGAACTGGTACGCCAGCGACGCGGCCAGGATCGTGTAGGCGAGCTTCTCCTTCTGCCCGCCGGACTTGCCGCCTGAGTCGGTGTAGTTCTCGTGCTCGGTGTCGTCCTCACGCCACCGCTCGGACGCGGAGAAGACGAACCAGTTCCGGACATCGGTGACCCGCCGCGCCCACGCCCGGTCCGCCTCGGTCTGCCCCTCCCGGCCCTTGAAACGTTCGATGATCTGCTTGACCTGCAGGAACTTCTGCTCGGAGTACTGGTCTGAGTCATCAGCGGACAGCGAGTCATCGGTGCACCGGCGCAGGTCGGTGGTGAAGTCGCGGATCTCGACGTTGGGGGTGCGCTGTTCTTCGAGGCGAATGTAACGGCCGTGGTTGTAGTCGATGCCGACCAGCGATTCGTTGATCGTCGCGATGCGCTCCCTGATCAGCTCGACCTGCTTGCTCAGCTGGGAGTGGAAGCCCGCGATGTCGCGGATCGTATTGGTGTTGAGGTAGTCCTTGAAATCCGCCTCGAACCTGGGCAGGTCGTCCTTGGTCAGCCGGTCCCGCAGTGCCCGGTACTCCCCCGCGGCGAGCAGCGAATTGTCGAAGTCGACGGTTTCCAGCGGGTACTTCGCGCGGAAGCCGGCCATCTGGGTGACCACCCTGTTGCCCAGGCTGGTCTGGTTTTTCGTGCGCGCCTCTATCCGGTCCGTCAGCCTGACCCGCACGTCGTCGGCGAGCTGCCCGTAGCCGGCCAGGTTGGACGGCAGCGGGTCACCGGCGAGCCTGGTGAGCTGCGCGAAGAACGCGCGAGCCGACTGGCAGCCGGGCTCGGCCAGCGTCCGCTGTGCCTCAGCGAGGAAGTCGGCCGCGGCCTGCAGGTCCTTTTCGGCGGAGACCAGACTGGAGTGGACGGCATCCCGGTCCGCCTCGGACCTGGTGATCTCGTCTGCGACCTCCTTAAGTTCGTGGTTGAGCCTGCTCAGCTCCCGGGAAGCCTCCTCCAGCTGGCGCTTCTCCTGCATGAGCCCGGCGATGCGGTTGACCATGGCCTGCCAGTCCAGCTCGGCGAAGTCTGCGAACTCGACCAGCTTGTCGAGAGTCGCCAGCCGGCTATGAGCACTGTGCAGGCTCGCCTGCAGTGCTTTGCGGGCCGAGGCGACCCCGTTCTGGCGGTCCTGCAGCCGGGCCGCATCGCGGCGCAGCGCGTCCTTCTTTTGCTCATTGCTCCAGCCGAGCACGTACGAGCCCCGGTCATCGATGCGTCTGGAGTCATTCTTCTCGTGCCGGCCTGCCGCGCCCTTGATCTGGCCGGACCTGGTCACGGCCCGGGCGGCACGCCGGAATTCCGCCATCGTCTCGACGCACTCGTACCCGGCGCGGTGGCTGAGTTCGCGCTCCAGCCACGCGGCGAACGGCGTCTGGTTGATCTCCAGCTTGCTGAAGAGCTGCCGGTCAGTGCCAGCCGGCCGCGGGCCAGCCGCCGAACTGACGGCGGCCGGGACCCGGTAGTAGACAACCCTGGCGCCCAGGTGGTGCTCATCGATCCAGTCGGACACCGCCGCGTACTGCTCATCCGGCACCAGCAGCGACAGCGCGAAGCCATACAGCAGGCGCTCCGCTGCCCCCTCCCACTCCGCGGCGTCGGGCCGTACCTGGATCAGCTCGCCGGCGAACGGCAGCGCCGCATCGGGCACGTGCAGCTCACGGCAGAGGAGCGCCCGGATCTCCAGGCTGCGCCGGGGGATGTTGCTCTGCCGGTCTTTGAGGCTGGCCAGCTCTGACCGGATCTCCTCGACCTCCTTAGCGAGGCCGCGGGCCTCGAAGGCCACCTCCATGTCCTGATTCTGCAGGCTCGCGCGAGCCTGGTCCGCCTCGTCCCGTTCCGCTGCCGCGCCGCGCCGCCGCGCCGCGAACTGCTCGGCGACGTCCACCCGGTCCAGCCTGGCCTCGGAGAGTAGCTCGTTGTAGCGGGTGAATTTCCGCTGCCGGGTCTCCTGCGTCGCGGTGTCGGCCGTCACCTGCCGCTCGATGTCCGCGATCCGGTCACCGCCATGGCCGGCCCGTTCCAGCTCCAGCCGGCGGCTCCGCTCCCGCAGGTCGCGCAGCCGGCCCTTGACGTCGTCCTGCTCCCGCGCGTGCTCGGCGATGGCCGTACGCAAGCCGCTGACCTGGGCAGTCAGTAGCTGCGCGTTGCCGTCGGCGCAATAGAAGCGCAGAGCGGCCCGCTGATCGCCGAGCGACTGGATCTCCTGCGCGATGCCGTCGTGGGCATCGCAATCGGCGAGCAGCGGGGCGAGGTCCGCTAGCTGCCGCTGGGCATTGAGGACGGCCTCGTGTGCCTTGGTGAGATCCTCGAAGTGGTCCACCAGCCGGGCGATCCAGTCGGCGGCGTCGAAGGGCTCCAGCATGTGAATCCGGACGAACTCGTTCAGGTTACCGACGGACTTCATCGAGACGGTCTGGTGGAACAGGTCCATGGCCTGGTCCGACTCGATGCCCAGGCGGCGGCGGTAATCCTTGCCGTACTCAGGGAAGTGGTCGTAGACCCGGGCGCCGTCGCGGCGCAGCCGCTTCCGCAGATCGTTGACCTCGCTGCCGAAATCAGCGAAGTCGGCGCTGATGGCCAGGTCGCCGTCGGCGATGGCGAAGAAGCGCTCCGGCTGGCCCTGGTGGCCATCGCGCAGCCAGAAGACCTGCGCCAGCGTCACCGCGGACGACAGTGCCAGGTTGGTGAAGACGCCCAGGATCACCGAGAACGAGTTGCCGCGCCGCAGCCCGACCGGCCGCGATGCCCCGCTTGCCTCGCTCCGCTCGGACTTGTGGTAGCCGAGGACATAAGAACGCAGGCTGCGCTCCCTGGTGTCGGCCCCGGCCGCCTTGTTGTAGGAAATCTTGTTCGCGGGCAGCAGCAGCGTGGTGATGGCGTCCACGATCGTGGACTTGCCGGAGCCGATGTCACCGGTCAGCAGCGCGTTGGCGCCGTGCAGGCGCAGCGCCCACACACGCTTGTCGAAGGTGCCCCAGTTCAGCACCTCCAGCCGGTCCAGGCGGTATCCCGGCAGGCCCGCCGAGTCGGGATCCTGGAGTTCCACGGTGCCAAAAAGCGCGTCCATCAGCTACCCGCCTCCTTATGGGGGCGGGGGTCCGCGGGGAGGTCGGAGTCCGCGGGGAGGCTGGAGTCGGCTGCTGTGGTGTCGCCGGCGAGCTCGGCCGCGTAGCGGGCGAGCTGCTCGTCGAACCCGGCCAGCCACTCGGCGTCCACGAAGGCCTTGACGATCCGCCGAACTTCGAAAACGCTCTCCTGGCCGCTGACCCGGCGCAGGAACCCGAGCTCGACGACCTTGCCGATGTGCGTGTCTATCTGATCGACGAGCCTTGCCTCGTTACTGCTGCTGGGGAGGAACACGCGCAGCATGTCGACGATCTGATCCCGGCTGAGCATCAGCCGGGTGTCTCCGTTGCTGGCGTCGAACTCGGCCAGCTTCTTGCGCAGCAGGGCCAGCAGCAGGCTGACGTACAGCGACAGCGACCGGCGGGCGATCAGCCGGGGCACGGGCAGCTGATCCTCGGCCTCGTCCTCCGGCCGGGATCGCAGGAAGGCGTAGCCCTCGGCCTCGTCGACTACCACGATGAGGCCCATCACCGCGACGTAGTCCCGCACCTGCGGCTGGAGCTGGAGCAGGTGGCGCCATGCCGCCTCGTGAGTGTCACGGTAGACGACGCCCTTCATCAGCTGGGTGACGGCGAGCGGCAAGCTCAGCTCGGCCCTGGCCGGCGGGGATGCGCTCATGGCCGGCCACCCCCGATCAGGGCAGTGCCGCGGCGGGCAAAGGTGACCCTGGGCACGGTGGCGACCTTAACTCCGCCGTCGCGGGAGTAGCGCACCTGCTCCCTGGCCTCCTCATCGAAGACCACGTCGAACGCGGGATCGGTCAGCGACAGGTACGTGACGAGCTCGGCCAGCCCCTGCTCAAGCGGCCTGTCCTCGAGCAGCTGGCCCAGCCCGATCTGCTGGCGCTCGCGCAGCGCGAGCTGGACCCCGCGGGCCAGCCGGGCCGGGTCCACGTAGATCTGCTCGAACAGCTGGGAGACGTCGATCTCGCCCTCGCTGTCCGACGCGCCGGAGCTGTCGAGGGTGAGCCTGGCCCGCGGCCGGTAGAGCGGGCGTTCCATCGGCAGCACAACCGCCGGAGAGGTCCGGTCGATCTCCCGGGTGACGGGCGCGCCAGGATGCTCGCGCAGCTTCAGCGCGCTGGACTCGATGCTGCGCAGGATGTCGATGACCCGCCGGTTCTCCAGCCAGACCTGATCATCGAGAAAGCGCCGCAGCTGCTCCGACAGCAGGCGCACCGTGCCCTGGGTGCGCTCCCCCGCGTCCAGCCAGTCGTAGTGGATCCGGCGCATCCGCGGATCGGCCCCGCCGATGGCCGGCAGCCGCTGGACCCGGTCAAGCAGCGTGGCGAACTCCTCCTGCTTGTCGCGCGAGAGCAGGAAATCGTAGAACGCGTGGAAGCTCTTGCCCTGGTCGGACTCGGCGATCGCGCTCCGGTCCCCCAGCACCTCGTCGAGGAGCTCGCCCTTGGAGCCGCTCCACGCGGCGATCCGCTCCCTGAGCTCCCGGTCGAGGGTGCGGAAGTTGGCCTCGACCTCGCGGAAGTCCGCCAGCAGCCCCCTCGCGGTGGCCGAGAACTGCTGGTAGCGATCACGCACCGCGGCGGCGTCCATCACCTCGACGTCGCCGCTCCGGACCCGCTCGATCTCCTGGTCGATTTCGGCGCGGCGCCGCTGCAACTCGGCGAGGCGCACGCTGACGTCCGTCTCGGACCCGAAAGCCATCTGGCGCAGCAGCTCGAACACCGTGTTGAGGCGGGATTCGGTGCCGACGAACGACCGGGACCTGATCGAGGAGACCCACGCCAGTGCCTTCTCCACCGCGGGCGTCGCGTCGAAGTGAGCTTCGTCGGAGCCCGCCGGATAGTACTTGCGGAGCCAGCCGGTGTCCGGCGCGGCCCAGTCGTCCAGGTATGCCTTGGCCGCCCGGGGGAACGCGGCCTCGCCCAGCCGCTCATGCAGGGCATACAGGTGGTCGTCCAGCCGCATCACCAGCTCGGCGCTGGAGATGGAGCGGACGTTCTCGTCCACGAAGACCCGGCCGAGGAAGCTGAGCACCAGCGCCGCGCTGTCAGCCCGGAGCAGCCGCCAGGCAGGACTGGCCCTGCGCAGCGACTCGACATCGTCGAAATCCACGGCACGCACCTCACGATTTGCGCTCCTGCTCGTCCGTCATCGTAGGCACTGGGTATGACAGCCGGGCGCGGACACGCCACGGCGCCACGGCCGGGCGGCAATGGCCGCAGGTCTTTTCGCGGCCCGCCCCCGGTCAGCGGGCGAAAGGGCGGGCGCGCCTTTCCTGCCGGTCGCGAAGTACGCGAATACCCCCATACGATCACCGGCCCGGCGGCTAGCATGTGACCCCATGCGATGCATGCGTAACGCCCCGGTGCTGCTGGTCGCCGTTGCCGCTGCGATGGCCGTCTCGGCCTGCGGGACGACGGCAAGTCCCGTTTCCGCGGCCCTGGCAGCCGCGAGCGCGAAGGTGAAGCCCGCAACCGCGAAGCCCGGGACCGCCAAGCTGTCGCCGGCGAGCGTCCGGCGCGACGCCACGGAGCCGACCACGGTCATCGGGAACGGCACGGCGGCAAGCTGCACGTCCCAGGCAGTCGTCGCGGCGGTCGCCGCCGGCGGCGAGATCACCTTCTCCTGCGGACCCAGCCCGGTGACCATCACGATGACGGCCACCGCGAAGGTCGTCAACACCAGCGCGCGGGTCGTCATCGACGGCGGCGGCCTGGTGACCCTCAGCGGCGGCGGCACGCGGCGGATCCTCTACATGGACACGTGCGACCCGAGCCAGGTGTGGACCACATCGCACTGCCAGGACCAGTCAGAGCCGCGCCTCACCGTCCGGAACCTGACGTTCGCCGACGGCAACTCGACCGGGCATTATTTCGACGGCGGGGGCGGCGGCGCCATCTTCGCGCGCGGCGGCCGTCTCCGGGTGGTCAACTCGCACTTCACCGGCAACCGCTGCGACTCCACCGGCCCGGACCTGGGCGGAGCGGCCATCCGTGCGCTGAGCGAGTACCACGGGCGGCCGGTGCACATCATTCACAGCACGTTCCGCCGCGGGGTGTGCTCCAACGGCGGCGCGCTGAGCAGCATCGGGGTCTCCTGGGTGATCCGCGACAGCCTGATGGCCCACAACAGGGCCATCGGGCAGGGCGCCAACCCGGCCCGCTCCGGCACCCCCGGCGGCGGCAGCGGCGGGGCGATCTACACCGACGGGGACCAGTACACCGTCAAGATCTACAACTCGATCATCCGGCACAACCACGCCAACGAGGGCGGCGGGGCGATCTTCTTCGTCAGTGACAACCTGACCGGCAGCCTGCGGATCGAGGACTCGACGCTGCACAGCAATCGCAGCGTGGGCTTCCACACCGCCGGTTACCCGGGCATCTTCTTCCTCGGCGCCGGCCACCCGATCGTCATCGACTCCACGATCCACTGAGCCGCCGTGCTGGCGGGCTAGCGGCTGGCGCCGCGGGGCCCGCCGGCTGCGCATGACCGCTGCCGGGGCCGCAGCGCTTACGACGCCAGCAGGCAAGGGCGCTATGGGCGGCCCCTGGGCGGCGTGGCACGCTGTGGGCGTGCAACGACTGAGCGATAAGACGGCGCTGGTGACCGGGGGGTCGCGGGGCATCGGCCGGGCCATTGCCGAGCGCCTGGCTGCGGATGGCGCTGAGGTCGTGCTGAGTTACGCGGCCAACCAGGGCGCCGCCGCCGAGGCCGTTGCGGCGATCACCGCCGCCGGCGGGCGCGCCCATGCACTCGCCGCTGACCTGCGTCAGCCCGCCGCGGCTCGCCAGCTCTTCGAGCAGGCTGAGGCAGCAATCGGGCCGCTGGACATCCTCATTAATAACGCGGCCATCGCGGGCACTGGCCCGATCGCCGGGATGACCGACGAGGACTGGGACGCGACGATGACGGCCAACGTCAGGAGCCCGTTCATCCTGATCCGGGAGGCCGCCAGGCGCCTGCGGGACGGTGGCCGCATCGTGAATATCTCAACCGCCAACACGGTCCTGCCCGGACCGGGCATGGCGGCCTATGCCGCGAGCAAGGCAGCCCTCGAACTGCTCAGCCGGGTTGCCGCCTATGAACTTGGCGAGCGCGAGATCACCGTCAATTCCGTCCTGCCCGGCGCCACCGACACGGACATGTTCCGCACGGCAAATCCCGCCGAGGAGGTGCACAAGGAGATCACCGCGATAACGGCCCTGCGGCGCCTCGGCCAGCCGGCCGACATTGCCGACGTGGTGGCATTCCTGGTGAGCACGGATGCGCGATGGCTGACCGGCCAGAGCATCCGGGCCACCGGCGGACTCGCGTAGCGCGCGGCAGGCGGGCCTGACCCACGACACGCAGGTGGAGGTCGAGGTAGTCCGCGTCGATCCCGCCGCGCGCCAGGTCTCGCTCCGCCTGCGCAAGGTGCTGACCGGCAGCCCGGCACTTGCCGCCGTCCCGCCGGCCCCGGCCCCGGCCCGGGTGGCCAGCGGGCTGCCTGCCGTGGGCGCGAGGCTGCTCGGCATCGTCACCAGCGCCGTTCCCGAGCAGCAGGGCCGCGGCGGCTTCCTGCTGCTGCGCCTCAAGGGATACGAGAACGGCCCGCGGGCGATCCTGCACTGCACGCAGATGAGCCAGGAACTGCGCGAGGACCTCAACGACAGCGACGTCGACCTGATCAACGAAGAGATCATGGTCGAGGTCACCCAGGTCGATCCGTCCCGCCGGCGGATCGCGCTCCTTGAGCTCCCCGAGGCGGACCAGGAGACCGCCCCCACGGCCGCCTGACCACCAGCCGGGCACTGCCTGCCCGGGTCCGGCGTAGGCTGATCAGCCGGCCGAGACGCGGGTCAGCCGGCCGAGACGCGGGTCAGCCGGCCGAGACGCGGGTCAGCCGGCCGAGACGCGAGGGAATCCCATGCTGCTGACGATCACGAGCACGTCGCCGCCCGCGACGGACCTCGGGTTCCTGCTGCACAAGAACCCCGCGGCCGTGCGCTCTGTCGACGTGGGCTTCGGGATGGCGCACGCTTACTATCCGGAGGCCGGGGCGGACCGCTGCACCATCGCGCTGCTGGTCGAGGTGGACCCGGTCGCGCTGGTTCGCCGCAGCCGGGGCGGGCCGTTCCCGCTCGCCGCGTACGTGAACGACCGGCCTTATGTGGCGTCCTCTTTTCTCAGCGTCGCGCTGCGCAAGGTGTTCGGCACGGCGCTGCGGGGCCAGTGCAAGGAGCGCCCAGAACTGCCGGATCAGCGGCTGGAGCTCACCGCGCGGCTGCCGGTGCTGCCGTGCCGTGGCGGGGAAGGACTGCTGCGGCGGCTCTTCGAGCCGCTCGGCTACGCGGTGAGCGCCCGGCCGATTCCGCTCGATCCCCGGTTTCCCTGGTGGGGGGACAGCCCGTATTTCGACGTGAGTGTCTCCGCGCGCTGCCGGGTCCGTGATCTCCTCGGCCAGCTGTACGTCCTGCTGCCGGTGCTGGACGACGACAAGCACTACTGGGTGACCAAGGACGAGATCGACAAGCTCGTCGACGGCGCGGGCGAGTGGCTGGCCGGGCACCCCGAGCGTGATGCGATCGCCCGCCGCTACCTGCGGCACCAGCCGGGGCTCGCTGCCGAGGCCATCGCGCGGCTGGTCGATGAGGAATCCGGCGGCGCGGACCCGGACGGGGCGGACCCGGACGGGGCGGACCGGGGCAGCGCGGACCCGGGCAGCGCGGACCCGGGCAGCGCGGCGGGCGAGTTCGCCGTGCCTCCGGCCGGGGAGCATGCCCGGCTGCGGGACCTGCGGCTGACGGCGGTGCTCGGGGCGCTGAAGGCGTCCGGCGCCCGGCGCGTCCTTGACCTCGGCTGCGGCGACGGGCGGCTGCTCGCCGGGCTGCTGCAGGACGGGCAGTTCGAGGAGATCGTCGGCGTGGACGCATCGGTCACCGCGCTCGAGCGGGCGGCCCGGCGGTTGCGGCTGGCGGAGATGGCGCCGCGGCAGCGAGCACGGATCCGGCTGCTGCAGGGCGCGCTGACCTACTCCGACCGGCGCCTGGCCGGTTACGACGCGGCCGTGCTGATGGAAGTGATCGAGCATGTCGACCTGGACCGGCTCGGCGCGCTTGAGCAGGCCATCTTCGGCGAGGCCGCCCCGGCCACCGTCATCGTGACCACGCCCAACGCCGAGCACAACGCGCGCTACCCGGGCCTGGCGCCGGGCGCGCGGCGTCATCCGGACCACCGGTTCGAGTGGGGCCGGGCCGAGTTCCGCGCCTGGGCGGGGGCGGTGGCGCAGCGGCACGGCTACACCGCGGTCTTCGAGCCCGTCGGCGCGGAAGACTCCCGCGCCGGGCCGCCGACGCAGCTTGCCGTGCTGGCACGGTGCCCGTGACAACGATCAAGATCCCCGAGCTGTGCCTGGTCGCGCTCGTCGGCGTGACCGGGTCCGGCAAGTCAACCTTCGCCGCCCGGCACTTCCGGCCGACCGAGGTGCTGTCCTCGGACTTCTTCCGCGGCCTGGTCGGCGACGACGAGAACGACCAGTCGGTCACCACGGAGGCCTTCGAGGCGCTGCACGTGGTCGCCGCCAAACGGCTGGCCATCGGCCGGCTGACCGTGATCGACGCCACCAGCGTGCAGCCGGAGGCGCGCCGGCCGCTGGTGGCGCTCGCGCGCGAGCATCATGTGCTGCCGGTGGCGATCGTGCTCGACATCGGCGAGAAGACCTGCATCGAGCGGAACGCGGCGCGGCCCGACCGCAGCTTCGGCCCCGGAGTCGTCAGACGGCAGCACGGGATGCTCGCTCGCTCGATCAGGCAGCTGGAACGGGAAGGGTTCCGCCGCGTGTTCGTGCTGCGCGGCGAGGCCGAGGTGGACGCGGCGCAGATCGTGCGGGAACGAGCCTGGACCGACAGGTCGGACGCGCGCGGGCCGTTCGACATCATCGGCGACGTGCACGGCTGTCACGGGGAGCTTTCTGACCTGCTGGACTCGCTCGGCTACCTGCCAGCCTCCGATGGCGCGCGGCGGCATCCGGCAGGCCGGACCGCGGTGTTCCTCGGCGACCTGGTCGACCGCGGCCCGGACACGCCGGGCGTGCTGGCCGAGGTGATGGCGATGGCGGCGGCGGGCAGCGCCCTGTGCGTTCCCGGCAACCACGAGAGCAAGCTGCTGCGGGCGCTGCGCGGCCGCGACGTCAAGATCAGCCACGGCCTGGCCGAGTCGCTGGCGCAACTGCAGGCCGGGCCGGCCGAGTTCCGCACCCAGGTGATCGCCTACCTGGATGGCCTGATCAGCCATTACGTGCTGGACGGCGGCCGGCTGGTGGTCGCCCACGCGGGGCTGCGGGAGGAGATGCACGGACGCGCCTCGGCCGCGGTCCGGGCCTTCGCCCTGTACGGGGAGACCACCGGGGAGACTGACGAGCTCGGCCTGCCGGTCCGCTATCCGTGGGCGCAGGACTACCGGGGCAAGGCCGCCGTGGTCTACGGCCACACCCCGGTCCCCGTGCCCGTTTGGGTCAATAACACCATCTGCCTCGATACCGGCTGCGTGTTCGGCGGCAGCCTGACCGCGCTGCGCTATCCGGAGCGGGAACTGGTGTCCGTCCCCGCCCGGCGCGTGTACTACGAGCCGGCCCGCCCGCTGGCGCCGCCGGCCGTCACCGCCGCCGGGGCAGGAGCGAGGGCAGGGGCCGCGGCCGGCATCATGGCTGAGGCCGGCCCTGCAGCCGGCCCTGCAGCCGGGGCTGCAGCCGGGGGCGATGCCGGGGCCGGGGCTGCGGCTGAGGCCGGGGCCGGGGCTGCAGCTGAGGGAGGAGTGGCGAACGCGGACGGCCGGATGCTGGACGTGGCCGACGTGCTCGGCAGGCGGGGAATCGAGACCCGGCTGCGCGGGCGGGTCTCCGTCCCGGAAGAGAACGCGGCGGCCGCGCTGGAGGTGATGAGCCGGTTCGCGGTCGACCCGCGTTGGCTGATCTACCTGCCGCCGACGATGGCGCCGGTGCCGGCCAGCTCCCGGCCCGGGCTGCTCGAGCATCCCGGCGACGCGCTGGCCGCCTTCCGGCGCGACCATGTGCAGCGGGTGGTGTGCGAGGAAAAGCACATGGGCTCGCGGGCGATCGCGGTGGTCTGCCGGACGCCGGAGGCCGCCAGGGACTGGTTCGGCGCGGCGGGGACCGGCGCGGAGGGGACCGGCGCGGAGGGGACGGGCATCGTCTACACCCGCACGGGCCGGCGGTTCTTCACCAGCGCCGGGATGGAGGAGGCGCTGCTCAGCCGCCTGCGCGGAGCACTGGACGCGACCGGGATGTGGAATGAGCTTGGCGACTGGGCGGCGCTCGACTGCGAGATCCTGCCCTGGTCGCTGAAAGCGGACGAGCTGATCAGCGGCCACTACGCTGCCGTCGGGGCCGCCGCCGTCGCTGGGCTGAGCGCTGCCGCCGGGACGCTGGACGCGGCCCGGGCCAGGGGCCTGGAGGTAGCCGGGCTCGGCGAGCGCACCGCGGAGCGGCTGCGGGCGGCGGAGTCTTTCGTCCGTGCCTACCGGCCGTACGTGTGGCCGGTGTCATCCCTGGACGACGTGCGGCTTGCTCCCTTCCAGGTGCTGGCAGGCTCGACAGGCACCTGCTTCGGCCGGGATCACGAGTGGCACATGAAAGCGGCAGAACGGCTCGCCGGGGCTGATCCGCTCATCGCTACCACGCGCTATCTCGTGGCCGATCTCGCCGATCCCGGCGTCGAGGCGGCCGTCGCCGTGTGGTGGGAGGAGCTGACCGGGGCCGGCGGCGAGGGCATGGTGGTCAAGCCGGCCGAGCCGATCACCCGGGGCAGGCACGGTATCGCCCAGCCAGGGATCAAGTGCCGGGGCCCGGAGTACCTGCGGATCATTTACGGGCCCGAGTACACCGTGGCTGGCAACCTGGCCCGGCTGCGGGAGCGCAACCTCGGGCGCAAGCGATCGCTGGCCAGCAGTGAGTTCGCGCTGGGAGTCGAGGCGCTGGAGCGGTTCGTGTGCCGCGAGCCGGCATTCCGGGTGCACGAGTGCGTGTTCGGGGTGCTCGCGCTGGAAAGCAAGCCGGTTGACCCCCGGCTGTGACCGCGGCCGTCCGGCCCTGGCCGCGCCGCCGCGCTGGCCCGGGCCGGGGGTGCTGGTCCGGTCAAGGGCCTCGCTGGAGGGCGGCGACGGCTCCTTCGACCGAGGGGAAGAGGTGGTCGGAGCCGATCTGCTTGAGCAGCGCGCCGTGCTTGAGGTTGTGGTGCACCAGGTGCGACGCCCGGGCGATTCCGACGGTTGTGCCCCGCTGGCCGAGTTCGGTAGTCAGCTCCCGCAGGGCCTGCAGCCCGGTGTAGTCGATGTCGGATATGCCATCCGCGTCGAGGATCAGCACCTGGACCGGATGGGACGCGGTGGCGACGAGCTCGCGGATCCGCAGCAGCAGGTAGTCGGCGTTGCCGTACCACAACGGCGCGTAGACCAGGTAGGCCAGGACCCCCGGGACCTGCTCGGTCGGACGGCCGATGTCGACCGGGATCCAGTGGTCGGTGCCTGGCTCGCGGCCCAGGATGGTGTCACGGGGCCGGGCGGAGCGCCGGGTCCGGTCGGCCAGCGAGAGGATCATGGCCAGCACGACGCCCTGCTCGATGCCGGCCAGCGCAACGACGAGAAGCGTGCCGGCGGCCAGCGCGAACTCGATCCGGTCGAAGCGGAGGATGGCCCGGAGCTCGCCGACCCGCAGCAGCCTGGTGGCGATGAACACCAGCGTGGCTCCCAGCATGGCCTGGGGCAGGTGGGCCAGCGGCGCGGTGGCCGCCAGCACCACCGCCAGCACTCCTGCCGCGGCCACGGCGTGAGCGAGCTGCGAACGGGCGCCGGACGACGTCACGATCGCCGTGTTGGGCGGGCTGGCGTCCACCGCGAACGCGCCGATCAGCCCGGCGGCAACGCTGCCGGCTCCGACGCCGATCAGATCCCGGTTGAAGTCGCTGAGCGTCGCGGTGCCAGG